>CAZSDX010000172.1:0-12048 GCA_964605685.1 uncultured Polyangiaceae bacterium | reverse complement strand
GATCAGGTCAGTGTAAAAGCGAGCCCGCTCATCGTCGAGCCGCGCCAGGGCGATGCTGGCCGTCAGCACGTTCTTCAATCCATCGGGCTCGTCGTTGCCGTGGGTCATCGCGCTCAGCACCGCAAGCTCTGGCAAGCGATCCGCTTGCTCCGGATCCTGGATGGCCGGCAGCGCTCTCGGACCCACCACCTGCGGGCAGATCCGCTGTCCGAAGCCCAGATCGATGGGCTGCCTCGCCCAGGCAGCGGTCTCGTCGTCGAGGCAAAGCACCAGCAGCACCGCGTCGCACGCAAGCCGCGCCTGCTGCACGACCACGTACACCGGCCAGCTCCTGCGCTTCCTCGGGTCGATGCCCCGCTGCACCTCCACGATCACCGAGAGCACGGCCCTGCCGCGTCGATCCTTGAGGACGACGACGCGATCGGCGCGGTACTCGGTGGTCATCGTCTGGGTGAAGTCCGTCTCCGGTAGTTCAAGGGAGGCATACTCCGGGATGGGGAGACCCAGCACGTCGCGGAGCAGGGCGACGGCGAGCGCAGGTTGGTAGCGGAAGAGCTCCGCCAGCGCCTCGTGTTCCGTGGTCGGCATGCCTCCGGAGCGTTGCGCGACTCATGCCAGCTTTCAGAGGGGAAAAATTCGGGAAAATGAGGCAGGGGTGGCGGCGGAAGGTGGCGAAAGAGGTGGCGGACGGGTGGCGGTCCGCCACCGGAGCATCCACCCCTGTCCCTGAGAGATAGGTCAGCCGTCGGCGAGGGCGGCGAGGGCGGCGTTGTAGCCGCAGGCTCCGTGGACACCGGTGCCCGGGTGCGCGTAGGACGAGCAGAGGTAGAGCCGCTGGACCGGGGTCCGGTAGCGGAAGTACGGGAACACCGGGCGGAAGAGGAACTGGTGCGTGATGGCCGCGGTGCCGCCGCCCAGGTCTCCCCCGACGAGGTTCTCGTCGCGGGCCTCCAGGTCCGTCGGGTCGTGGAGGCTGCGCCCCTCGATGAGGCCCCGGAACCCCGGCGCCAGCCCCTCGATGCGCTCCTCGATGGCGTCGGCGAAGCGCTCCCGGTGGGCGCCCCAGCCCCCGGGGAGCGCCGAGGGGACGTGGGTGTAGCCGTAGAGCGTGTGGTGCCCCGCGGGGGCGCGGGTCGGATCCAGGAGCGACTGCTGGCCCAGCACCAGGTACGGGTTGGACGGCAGCTTGCCCGCGCGCACCTCGGCGGTGAAGCGCGCCAGGTCGTCGACGCTGTCGCCCGCGTGGACCACGGCAGCGCGCCGGGCCTCGGGGCTGCGCCAGGGGACAGGCCCGCGCAGCGCCCAGTCGACCTTGAAGGTGCCCCAGCCCTGGGGGAACCGCCGCATGGAGCGCCGCACGAAGGTTGGCACGTGCTCGCCGCGCAGCAGCTTCAGGTAGAGCGCCGGCGCCCCCACGTCCGCGAGCACCGCACGCCTGGCCGCGATCTCGCCACCGCCGGAGGTGCGCACCGGCCCTCTCGCACCAGCACCTCGTCGACGCGCTCGCCGAGGCGTACCTGGCCCCCGTGCCGCTCGATGATCCGGCGCAGCGCCCCGGTGATAGCCCCGGAGCCGCCCCGGGGGACGCCGAAGCCGGTATCGCAGGCCAGCAGCGCCAGCACCACGCCGACCGCGGAGCCCGCCGGATCGTCCGGCCCCACGTCCGCGTGGAGCCCGAGCCCCGGGATGACCCGCCGGGCGGCGTCGGTGGCGAAGCGAGACTCCCCGAGGGCGCGTCCGGTCGGCAGCGCGAGGGAAGCGAAGGTCATGAGGTTGTCGACGCCGAGGGCGAAGGGCGCCGCCAGCGGGACCGGGGTGGCCAGCAGCGTCGGCACCAGATCGTCACGGCAGCCCTGGAACCAGCGCACCAGCCCCCGGAAGGTCTCCCCGTCGCGACCCCAGGTCCTCAGGATCTGCTCGTGGTCCCGGGCCAGGCAGGGGCAGGTGCCGTCCGGGGCGGGGTGGGCGCTGTCGATGGTGCCGTGGAGCCACTCGAGACCGAGGTCCAGGTCGGCGAAGGCAGGGCTGACGGAGGCGAAGGGGAAGAAGCCCGCGCCGAAGTCATGGAGGTAGCCCGGGCCGGTTCCCTCGTGGGTACGGCAGGCCCCGCCGAGGAAGGGTTGGGCCTCGAGCACCAGCACGGACCACCCGGCGCGGGCCAGGTGGGCGGCGGCGGTGAGGCCGTTGGGTCCGGAGCCGATGACGATCGCGTCCATGGACGCGGACTTAGGCCCCAGGGTCGGTGGGTGGCAAGGATCAGTTCTTGCGAGCCATGCCGGGGGGAGCCGGCGGCGACACGTTGGAGCTGGCCTGCTGGGCGGCCTGGGCGAGCTGCTGCTGCTGCTGCTGGAGGAACTGGGCCACGGCGCGACTGCGCTCGATGGCGAACTGCTTGACTTCCTTGTCCTGAGAGCCCGCCAGGGCGTTGAGCAGCTTGGTGACCTTGTCGATCTGCCGGTTCTGGAAGAGCGCCTCGAAGTAGTTGTGGGCGAGGCGGACGTCGCGGGCCATCTTCGCCTCGTGGGGCTGCAGCAGGCGGATCACCTCGTCGAGCTGGCCCGCCTGGCCGTAGAGCGCCGAGAGGCAGAGGAGCGCCAGAGGATCGTTGCTGTTGACCTCGACGGCGCGCTTGGCCCACCGGATGGCCTTGTCGCGGCTCTCTTCCTGCTCGGCGTAGGCGCCCTGAATGGCAATGAAGGGGGCGGCGCGGCCCTTGTTCTTCTCGTTCGAGGCGAGCTTCTCGATCTCCTGGGTGGCGGCCTCCTCGCCATCCTTCTCCTTGATCTGGAAGAAGAGATAACCCCAAGCATCGACGGCGTTGGGCTCGATCTCGATGGCCCGTAGCGTCATCGCCCGCTGCGCCGCCTCGTCGCCCTTCTGCTTGTACAGCTTGGCGAGGTGGAGCGACGGGTACGGGTTGGTCTTCATGATGTTCTGGGCGCCCTTGAGGGTGCTCTCGGCCTTGTCGAACTTCTCCAGCTGCAGCTGGGTTACCCCCAGCGCCAGCCAGTCGTCGCCCACCAAGCCGCCCTTGGCCACGATCTTGGCCAGCACCGTCTCCGCCTTCTCGAAGCGCTGGTACTTGAGCAGCTCCTGGGCAAAGATCCGGGCGCGGTTGAGGTCGTCGGGGGCCTCCTGCCAGTGCTTCTCCAGGCCCGAGATCAGATCCTCGAGGCCGATGGCGATGGGGCGCCCCTGGTCATCCTGCACCTGGACCGCAGGGCCGTTGAAGCCGAGCAGCTCCCACATCTGCTGCTGGGTGACCACGAGGGGCCCCTGCTGCAGCTTCTCGACCATCTCGTCCGTGGGCTTCGAGAGGGGGAGCACCACCAGCGCGTTGCCGGGGATTCCGTTGGGGAAGGACTGGACCGGGGCCACGATGGCCGCGCCGCCGGTCAGGGTGAGGGACGACGTCTGAGGTGCGCCGTTGTTCGCCGATTGCGTCATGGGATTCTCTGGCTGAAAGTTGCGAGGGGGCGCAGCCTAGCACCTCAGGGCGGGGGCGGCGCACCATAGTCAGCGTTGTTGTTTCCGCCGTCGTCGGGGCCCGCGTCTTGGGGGGGGGGAGCCCCGTAGAGATCCCCGCTCCCGCCTCCGTCGTCGGGGCCTCCATCCGGCGGTGGAGCCCCGTACTCGGCCCCGTTGTTCCCGCCGTCATCCGGGCCGCCGTCGGGCGCCGGAGCCCCGTAGAGCGCCTGGTTGGATCCGCCGTCACCGGCTTGACCTTGCCCCGCCTCGCCCCCTGCGCCGCTGGTCCCGCCCGCGTTGCCGCTGCCGCCGGAGCCCGCCGCCGAGCCTCCCGCGGAGCTAGTCTGCCCGGTCTTGGTCCCCTTGTCGTCGTCGCTGCCGCAGCTCGTCAGCGCCAGGGTCGCGGTGAAGGCAAAGGCCGCCGCCCGGTTGATCCGGCTCGCCGCCCCGGGGATGGCCCGGGCAGGCAGATTTTCGCCGGAGAGCGTGTGCTCGCAGAAGGGACAAGAGGGCTCCGCCGCGCGGACGTGTCGGCGGCATCCTGGGCAGGGAACGAGCGGATGATACATGCAAGCCTCCTCCCGCCATGGGAGCGCCTGGTGGGGTGGGGCGTCAAGGCTCCTGCCGGCGACCCCGCGGGAAAGTAGGCCATCTCCGCGCCGAATTCTTACGATCTGCGCCGTCATGCGCGGCGCTGTCCCGGGTCTGTTGCTGGTCGGTTGGGTTGCCTCGCGGGGATGCTCGCAGGCGCCCGGCCCGGAGCCCCCGGTGTATCCGGCGTCCGCTCCGACCGGGAGGACCTCCGCGGCGCCGGAGTCGGCGCCCTCGCCGGAGCACGAGGAGGAACCGGAGCCCCTGACGCTGGAGGAGCAGCGCGCCCGGCTGCTCGCCCGGATGAAGGCAGAACTGCGGCTGGCCGAGGAGCAGGTCGAGGTGATCCGCGGCGTGTTTGCCCTGTCGCCTTACCTGGGGCAAGGCAACCCGGCGCTCTCGTTCCATCCGATGACCCGGGGGGAATGCCGGAAGATCCGGGCAGAGGCCGGGGGGGAGGCCCCGGAGCACCCCCGATGCGGCGCGCCGCACATGGCCCCGCTCTACGATCCGAGCGCCGGTCAGGCGGAGGAGGACGCCCGGGTCTGCGTGGATCGCTTCGAGTTCCCGGGGATCCCCTGCGAGTACCCGGTGGTGTACGTACGGTCAAGCGAGGCGGCGACGCTGTGCCGGGCGGTGGGCAAGCGGCTCTGCGACGCCCACGAGTGGGAAGGCGCCTGCGCCGGCGCCCTGCGCCCCCCGGAGGTCGAGTACGCCTTCGACCGGGACCGGCTCCAGGCGACCCACCAGCACAACTCGACCCGGGAGATCACCTGGGCCTACGGGGCCCCCCGGGATCCGTTCCGCTGCGCGACCTTCGGCTGGCGCGCCCCGAAATGCACCGGGGAGTGGAGCCAGTGCGGCTCCTACACCTACCCGGCGGGGTCCTTCCCGAGCTGCCGGAGCCCCTTCGGCGTCTACGACCTCCACGGCAACGCTGCCGAGCACATGAACCTCCCGCTGTCGCCGGAGGAATACGCTGCTCTGGGCGACGGCGGCGTGACCGAGATGAAGGGGAGCTGGTTCGGATTCCTGGCGAAGCTACCCCACGAAGACGACTGCCGGTGGCGCGCGCCGAGCTGGCACGAGACCCGGGTGATGAGCCCCGTCAGCCACCGGAACTACCACCTGGGCTTCCGCTGCTGCAAGGACGTCACTGGCACCCCATGACCAGGCTGGGAGCAACGAAGGTGAGTCATTGACTACCCAGCCAGATCGTCCAGGGATACTTGAGGATCACCCCCAGCTCGAAATCCGTCCCTTGCCCCAGAACCGTCGCGCTCCGGGCGTAGACAGGGCCCAGGCTCAGGGTGAACTGGGGGCCGTGGTGCCCCAGCGTGTTCACCTGCCATCCGGCTGCCAGCCCCACCAGCCCCGCCAGCTCGCTGTGCTGCGCCTCCGCGTAGAACCGCGCTCCTGCCCTGTCCTCGCGCCACAGCCCGAGCGCTCCGACGTTGACCCGTTGTACCGGTCCGCCGATCCGGAGAACCCGTCTCTCCTGTCCCACGGGGCGCTGTGCGCGCGCCGGTGGAGGTACACGCCGATCTCGGCCCCGAAGGCGCCCCGGGTCTTGCCATCGCTGCTCTTGCTCGGGATCTGCGGTGTCGAGGGCAGAGGCGCTCTGGCGCGCTACTCCTTCACGGTGTCCTTGGTGTCCTTGAGGCAGGCGATGGTGGGGATTCCGCTGGGGTTGGCCTGGCAGAGGGCGGCAGCCTCGATGCCACACCCCTTGGAGTTTTGCGCTCCGCATTTGGCGATGCAGGCGCTGTTCGCCTTGGAGATGCACCCCGCAACGGTCTGCCCTTCGCTGCCGTCGTTGCTGTTCAGGGGCGTCTCGTTCACGCTGGGGATGAGCAGGGAAGGTTCGACGCTCACGGTGAGCCCGAGCTGGAGGTTCCCCAGCCAATGAAGCCGGTCTGAATCGCTCCCGTCCTCCTTCGTCCCGATGCGTGGCCCGATCCCGATGCCGGTGATCTGCCCCTGGCACTGGGCGAGGGATCCCTGGAAGGGGCCCGTTCCCTGGATGAAATTCCCGTCCGGGAGCCGCACCCGGATCGCGATGGAGGTCGCGGTCATCGCCGCATGAACAGGGAGCGAAGCCCCCTCTGGCGTGATGAGGTGGCCCACCGCAGAGCGCCCTGGTGAGGTCTCGATCAGCGTGAGCAGGCCGGCGATCTGCGCGTTGGCGCTGGGGCCTCCGGGGAGCACGGTGGCCTCGAAATCCATCGTGCATACCGCGGCCTGGTTGCTCCCGACGGGCTGCTGCGCCGCCGGGGCATCGTCGCCCTCCTCACCGGAACACCCGGCGGACAGCGCCACCGCCAGGAGGGCGCAGCAGGCCTTGCTCATAGACAAAAAGAAACCTTCCCCAGGATGACTGTTCATGGATCTTCTCCCCGCTGCTCCTCACCTGGAGTGGCGCTCTGTTCCCCTGTACGACGCCAGGCTTTCGTCGGTTCCTGGCGCCTCTCTTTTCTCCCTGCTCCTCCCCCGTCTCCTCTCCCTTCTACCTCCAGGGAGAAGGGGGCCGGGAGATGAGGTCTCTCCCTGCCGTACTTGCTGCTGGAGCTGGCGCCGCGGCTCCGGCAGCACTTCTCGCGGTTGACCTTCGGCTGGTCCGAGGAGAAGATCACGACGCTGGTGGCGCGGCTGGAGCAGGGGAACGTGGAAGGCTTCCTTGACGGCTCCGCGGAACGGCGCAAGGAGCCTGCTCGTGCTCTCCTCCAGCCCCGCCGCGCCGTCCTCCTTCTCCCGGAAGATCTCTGCCCAGCTCTACCCCTTCGAGGGGCACTTCTTCGACCGGGGAGACGGGGTGCGCATGCACTACCTGGACGAGGGGAAGGGCCCCGCGGTGCTGATGCTCCACGGGAACCCTACCTGGTCGTTCTACTACCGGAACCTGGTCCTGGATCTGAGGCGCGACCGCCGCGCGGTGGCCCCGGATCACGTGGGCTGCGGGCTCTCGGATCGGCCTGAAGACGCCCGCTACGGCTACCGCCTGGCGGACCGGGTGGCGGACGTGGAGCGCCTCGTCGACCACCTCGACCTGCGGGAGCCCTTTGACCTGATCGTCCACGACTGGGGGGGGATGATCGGGATGGCCTACGCGACCCGGCACCCGGAGCGGATCCGGCGGATCGTGCTGCTGAACACCGGAGCCTTCCCGCTGCCGGCGAGCAAGCCGTTCCCCTGGCCCATCGCCCTGGCGAAGGACACCCGCTGGGGGGCCTGGCTGGTGGAGCGGCACAACGCCTTCGCCCGGGTAGCGGCCCGCGTCTGCTGCACCCGCCGGCCGATGCCGCCCTCCGTCCGCGACGGCTACACCGCGCCCTACGAGGGCCCCGGGCGGAGCGTGGCCACGCTGCGCTTTGTCCAGGACATCCCCCTGCGCCCCGGCGACCCGTCCTTTGATCTGCTCCAGCGCACCGCCGCCGCGCTCCCTTCCCTCCGGGGCAAGCCGATGCTGATCTGCTGGGGCGGGCGCGATTTCGTCTTCGACGATCACTTCCTGGCGGAGTGGCGCTCCCTCTTCCCGGAGGCCACGCTCCGCTACTACCCCGAGGCAGGGCACTACGTGCTGGAGGACGAGAGCGAGGCCATCGCGCGGGAGGTCCGGGGCTTCCTGGAGGCCCCCTGATCTCCGGGTGTCGGCGCCCCGTGGGCGCGCTACTCTCGCCGTTACTCTCCGTGGATCTCCGCGATTATCTCCTCGCTCTGATGGAGCCCGTCCTGCCGGGGCAGTTCCTGGCGCCTTGGCTCCGCTTCTCGGGGGCCTCCACCGAGCTGGGGCTTCGCCTCACGTTTCTGGCCTTCGAGCGCGACGAGGTCCACGTCGAGGTCAGCCCTCTGGGGCAGGGGATGAAGTCCGCGGCGCGAAGCCGCCAGCTCGCCTTCGCGTACCGCCACGGCGGCGCCGAACGCGTCGATCCGCAGCTCGGGCGCCGCGTCTGCCTCGCGGTGGCCGCACACATCTCTCCGAGGGAGGACCGGGTGCTCGCTCGCCTCGCCGCCGAGGCAGAGCAGGTGGTCTACGAGGGCTCCACGCGCATCCGGCGGATCCGGGCGACGCGCCTCCTGGAGCTGGCGGGTACTCCCCGGCAGCGGCTCTACACCTTGAGCCCTTACCTCGGCTGCCTCATCGGCTGTCGCTTCTGCTACGCCCAGTCTCGCCTCGACCCGCAGCGCTCCTTGCTTCGCCTTCCGGTCGTCCCCTGGGGCTCCTACGTGGATGCTCGGATCAACGCTCCTGAATTGCTCGAAGAGGAGCTGAGAACGCTCCCGCGGTACCCCATCAAGTTCTGCCCTATCGTCTCGGATCCTTACCAGGCGGTCGAGGCCCACCTCCTGCTCACGCGTCGCTGCCTGGAGGTCCTCGCCAGGGCCGACGCGCCGCCTCCTGTCTTGCTGATGACCCGTTCCACCCTGATGCTCCGCGATCTCGATCTGTTCCGCGAGCTACCGGGGGCCTGGGCTGGCGCATCCATCCCCACCCTCGACGACGACGTGCGCGCTCACTTCGAACCGCGGGCGGCCTCCATCCCCGAGCGCCTTGCCATGCTCCGCGCCTTGCAGCAGGCGGGGGTCCGCACGGTGGTCGTCGTCCAGCCCATGCTCCCGGGCGACCCGGTGGCCCTCGCGGACGCCCTCGCCTCGGTGACCCGCTCGGTGAGCCTCGGCGTCCTCCGCGGGATGCTCGGCGCGGAGCGAGATTTCGCGGACCCCAGGTTCTCCTTTGCCAGCGAGGATTCCTGGCAGCTCGACGCCGCGACCCGCCTCCGGGACGCGCTGGAGGACCGCGGTGTCTCCGTCTGGTTTGGCGAGCTTCCCCCCGAGATCGCCCCCGCTTTAGCCTCCGCCGACGCCAAGGCGCCGCCGGGTGGCCTGATCCACCCGCTCCTCGTCGCTCGCCACCCAGCAGCCTTCTGCCCCGGTGAACGCGCGGATCAGCGCCGGATCGGCCCGCAGCAACCCCAGCGCCTCCCCCTGCGGCAGCGCCCGCTCCTGGAGCTTCCGGAGCTTCTCCACGCGCTCGTTCCATGCCTCCGCCGTTTGCCGGGCCGGGAACGGCGCCGTGGGGACGCGCTGCCCGAGGAGCAGGATCATCAGCCCGCCCCAGCCGAAGGTCGGATCCTGCCGGGGGATCCCCGGATCGTTTTCCGTGGCCCAGGGGCCTGCTTGCCGGAATCGCCTCTCGAAATCTGCCAGCCCGGAGCCGTCCACCTCCGCGCGGGCGGTCCGCCAGAACGGCGTGTCCAGCCGCCGGTTGTGGCGGTAATGCAGGGCCAGGAACCAGCGGAGCGCGTCCCAGTGGGCGCCGACGTCCTGGTTGACCCTCCCCGGGAGGCCCGCCGCTCCCCCGGGCGCGTCCATCGCCTCGAAGACGGCAAGCAGGTGCGCGATCTCGACGATGACCATGTGGAGCGCCGTCGATTCGAGGGGCTCGACGAAGCCGTAGGCGTTGCCCACCGCGGCGGCGTTGCCCAGCAGAAAATCCCGGTGTCGACCGGAGCGAAAGCGGACAAACCAGGGCTCCCCCATCCCCGGGTTCTTCGCCCGCATCTCCGCCACGGCTCGGTCGTCGTCGAGGAAGCGCGAGGAGAACACGTAGCCCCGGTGATCCTCCCCCTCCACCGGGATCCGCCAGCACCAGCCCGCATCCATGGTCTCCGCGGTCGTGTACGGGCGCACCAGGCCGGGAGGCTGCGGGATCGTCGCCACCGCGGCACGATCGCAGAGCAGGCTGGAGGCGTAGCTCTCGAACGGCGATCCCAGGGTCTCCCCCAGCACCAGGGAGCGGAACCCCGTGGCGTCGATGTAGAAGTCGAAGCGCAGCAAGGCGCCATCCTCGGTGGTGATCCCCTCGATCCCACGCCCGTCTTCCCGGGGGGTGATCCGGTCGATCTTCCGGTCGAGGTGGCGGATCCCGCGCTCTCTGGCGGCCCGGGCGAGGTACGCGACGAAGGAGGCGTTCTCCAGGTGGTAGGCGAACTTCACCCGGGGCAAGAGCGAGAGAACATCTCCGTCTGGTCCGCGGAGCACCGGCGCCAGGTTCCTCTCCATCAGCGCCGAGGTCAGCGACTGCCACCGCAGGCTCCCCCCGTGAAGGAAGGCATGCACCGGGTCCGCCTCCCCGAACGGATACTCGAAGAAAGACCCCCCCGGAAGGCCCCACTCGAAGCGGATCCCCAGCTTGAACGTGGGACGTACCGCCGCGAAGAGTCCCGGTCCGTCCAGGCCGAGCTGCTGGTGGAGGAACGGCGGCATCAGCGTGGTCGTCGCCTCGCCCACCCCGATGATCGGAATCTTGCTCGACTCGATCAGCGTGACCTCCGTGTCCGGGAAGCGCCGCCGGATCGCCAGCGCCGCGAAGTACCCTGCGGTCCCGCCTCCGAGCACGCCCACCGTCCGGGGTCGCCCGCTTCCCTCGCTCACTTCCCCGCCTCCTCGCCGGTGCTCCGGAGGTCGCGGTACCTCCTCGCCGCCTCCACGTAGTGCCTCGCCCCCTCCACCCCCAGCCTCGCCTCCGCCTCGTTCACCGGTCTCACCGCCCTCGCCGGACGACCCAGCGCCAGGTGCCCCGCCGCCACCTCGCTCCTCGGCGTCAGCAGGCTCCCCGCCCCCAGCACGCTCCCCTCGCCCAGCACGCTGTTGTCCAGCAGGATGCTCCCCATCCCCACCAGCGCCCGATCCCCCACCCGGCACCCGTGCAGGATCACCCCGTGCCCCACCGTCACGTCCTCCCCCACAAAGGTGTCCGACACCCCGTCCGTCATGTGGATGCAGCATAGATCCTGGATGTTCGACCGGGCTCCTATCCGGATCTTCCCTATGTCAGCCCGCAGCACGCACCCGAACCACACGCTCGCCTCCTCCCCCAACTCCACGTCCCCGATGAGCGTGGCGTTCTCGGCGACAAAGGCGGACGGCGCGATGCGCGGGTACTTTCCCTGGAAAGGCAGCAAGATCGGCATGGATTCCTCATGGTGTCGCGCCTGACCCCGCGATGCGAGTCAGCTCCTCGACGGAGACGGAGGGGGTGTAGCCCAGGTCGCGGCGGGCAGGGATGTCGAAGCCCCTCCGTCGCGGCTCCCAGCGCGCAGCCCACCGCCGGCGGGGGCGCTCGGTATTTTGGCCTTGTCCACAAGGCCGGCCACGTCCACGTCCACGGCCACGGTGGCCGTCCACGTGGACGGGCTCCGTGGACGAGCTTCGTGGACGGGCTTCGTGGACGTGGACGGGCTTCGTGGACGTGGACGTGGACGAGCATCGGATCGAACGGAGCCATCGAGATCAAGGCTATCCGAACCGGGAAAGTGATTTTCACCAAGCCAGGCGCAGATGGTAAAGGAGTTTGGACGTGAACGCTATCGAATCGTTGCAGGAGAACGTTCTCCGGAAGGTTCCGAACGCATGGGCGCGGATCCGGCGACCACGCGATCCGGAGGGTGTCTGGTGGCTCGACATCAAGGTGGACGAACACTTCGTGACGGTCGAGTGGTCACCCCGGCGCGGTTATGGCGTCAGCGCCAGCTTGCTCGGCGACGGGTACGGTGAAGGGCCCGAAGAGACCTACGAAAGCGAAGCAGAGGCAGCGGCGCGCGTGGTCGGTTTGCTGCAACAACGCGCATACACCTCTCCTCCCGCCCCTGTCGCTCTTCGGGAACTCCGGGCGTTGCTTGGTCACACGCAGCAGGAGGTGGCTGTCTCGATGGGGATTGGCCAAGCTGCAGTGTCGCGCCTGGAGTCCCGCGGCGACATCACCCTCAGTTCACTCAAGCGGTACGTGGAGGCTCTCGGTGCGGAACTCGACATCCGTGTCAAGACCTCGACGGGCGCTGATCTGGCGCTCTCTGTTGGGAGCCGTGCCGGGGAGAAGCATTCCCCCTGATCTGTGTTGCCGCCTCGAAACTTCGATCATGAATCGGTACAAAGATGGCCTTGCCCATCGTTTGGTCCACTGGCCTTGTTCCCAAGACCGTCCACACGGGT
>CAZSDX010000171.1:0-12086 GCA_964605685.1 uncultured Polyangiaceae bacterium | reverse complement strand
CGCTGCCAGCGCCAGCGGAGCGGGCCACGCGTCCCGGGGGCACAACCCCGCCTGGCTCCGCGCCGCCAGCCGCAGCAGTGCCAGCGCCGTCACCCCGTACTGCGCCAGCACCGCCACGCTCGATAGCGCCAACAGCTCCCCCAGCGAGCCCAGCGCCAGCAGCGCGCTCACCAGCGCCGCCGTCACCGCCAGCGCCGCCAGCGGAACGCCCCGCGGGGACTCCCGGGAGATGACCTCGCCCAGCTCGGGGCCCAGCGCCGCTAGGTACCTCGGGGTCATCGCCACCATGCCGAAGGCGATCCCCAGCGCCGAGAGGTTGGCCCCGGCCCCCAGCACCACCGCCCAGCCTCCTCCGCCCAGCGCCCTGGCGGCCTCCACCAGCGGGGCCTGGGACGACGGGAGGCCCGGCACCGCCCTCAAACAAGCCCCGTGGAGCAGCCCGTAGAGCAGCGCCGCCAGCAGCAGCGAGCCCACCATGGCCCGCGGCACCACCCGCTCTCCTCCGCGGACGTGCCCCGCCACCACCGGGATCACCTCGAAGCCCTGGAAGGCGAAGGTCGCCGCAAGCGCCGCCCCCGCCGCCCCGCCGAAAGAAGGGAGCGAGGCGCCCCGGAGCGAGGGGCCTCCCGCCAGCAAGCCGAGCGCCGCCAGCCCCACCAGCGGCGCCAGCTTGAGAAAGGTAAGGAAGCTCCATACCCCCGCGGAGAAGCGGAGCCCGAGGGCGGAGAGGCCGGCGAGGGCCGCGGCGACGGCGATGGCGGCGACGCGCTCGGAGGGTCCGCTAAGACCCATCCAGGAAGCGAGGGAGTAGCGGCAGAGGCCCGCCAGGACCGCCGCAGCGCTGGCGACGGCGCTGAGGTAGGCGATCCACCCGACGAGGAAGGCGGCGCCGTCACCGAAGGCGGCGCGGGCGTAGAGGACCGGTCCGCCGTCCTCGGGGAAGCGACGGCCGAGGGCGGCGAAGGTGAGGGCGACCGGGAGCAGCGCCAGGGCGGTGGCGGCGAGGACGAGGAGGCCCGCGGGGCCCGGGGCGCGGGCGGCGAGGGCGGCGGGGAGGAAGAAGATGCCGACGCCGACGACGCCGTTGGGGCCGAGGGCCAGCAGCGGGGCGCCCCCGAGCACCCGGGGAGACATCAGACCACGAGGTCGGCGAAGCGCCAGCGGACCAGGGCGGAAGCGGCGTCGCGGGCCATGGCCTCGTTGTAGCCGAAGCGCTCCTGGAGGCGCGCGAGGAGGGAGCGGATCTTCTCCTGGCGGGCCGCATCGATGCCGGAGGAAGAGCCGTCGCGGAGCAGGCGCACGGTGTCGCGGCAGAGGGAGGCGACGGCCTGGCGGCGCTCGGCGAAGACGGTGGCGCGCATCTTCCGCACGTGCTGAGGGAAGACCTGGGCGGGATCGACCTTCTGGCCGGGGTGATCGATGGCCCAGGCGGCGATGCCGGAGATCAGGCCACGGCGGAAGTCTTCAGGGTTTGAAGCGACCCCGAGGAGCTTCTCGACGCTGGTCATCAGGTTGGTGTCCGGGTTCTCGTGGTCGCCGGTGATGCGGTTGCGCAGCTTCTCGCCCTTGATCCAGGCGCTCACGTGGGAGAAGTAACGCTCGAAGAGGTCGTCGTAGGCGGCCTCGTCGACGAGGCCGGTGGAGACGCGGAACTCCTCCTCCCAGGTGTCGTAGAGGCGGTTACGGATGCTCTCGATCATGCTGCGGACGTCGTGGTAGCCGCCGGGGAGGGGTTTTTCCTGGAGCCAGGCGAACTCGCTCTTGCGTGTGCAGAGCTGCTCGATCTCGTCGAGGACGGCGAGGGGCGAGAGGTAGTCGTAGAGGGGGCTCTGGGCAGCGTTGAGGAGGACGTTGCGCATCTCCCGGGGGCTGGCGCCGACGCGGCCCTCGTAGACCGAGAAGGAGTCGCTCTCGTGGTAGAGGTCCGCGATGTGGGCCCGGAGGAGCTTGGCCGCCTCGGCGTCGAGGCGCTCGGGGACGGCGCCGGTGGCGAACAGCTCGCTCTTCTCGAAGGCAGAGAGCTGGGCCACCAGGGGGCCGAGGGGGCCCTCGAAGTGCTCGGCGGTGGGCTTGCGCATGCGGGTGAGCACGGCGAACATCGCGGCGACGCGGGTGGCGTGGGGGGCGGTGGGGCGGGTGATCTGGGGGAGGATCTGGTTGTCGTAGATCCGCTGCTCCTCCGGGTAAGAGAGGAGGTAGGGGGCCCGGATCAGCTCGAAGCGCCCCCGGAAGCTGGGGAACTCGTGGTGCTCCCGGAAGGCGTCGAGGTGGACCTCGTTGGCGCTCCCGATCATCACGCAGTTGAGCTGGACGTTCTGCTGGTTGAGGGCCACCTCCCCGGTCTCGATGGAGAGCTGGAGGTACTTGAAGGTGTCGATGGGGCGCTTGAGCAGGTCGCTGAATTCGAGCAGCCCCCCCTGGGCGTCGATCAGCTCGCCCCGGGCCTCGAAGAGCGTGGTCGCCTGGAGCGCCGTGGGCAGCGCCGCCAGGGAGCGATCCGCAGTGATCTGCGCCTCGCCCGCGTCCACGGACATCTGCGGCCCGATGGTCACCGCCCCCACCCGGTAGCGGTGGGACAGGAAATAACGCTCAACCTGCACGTGGCGGAGCACCTCCCTGAGGTCCCCCTTGTAGGTGGCCAGCAGCGCCTCGAAGACCTGCTGGTTCTTCTTGTTCAGGTGCCCCTTGAGGAGCCACTCCGGCGGGGCCTCCTGGGCGCCCGCGTCGGCCCAGAGCCCCCGCAGCAGTTCACGCCGCTCCGGAGCCGGCAGCAGGAACAGCGGGTGATCCCGGATCTCGATCTGCAGCCGCGCGTCGATCTGGGTCTCGTCCAGGTGGGCGTAGCTCTGGACGGGGGCCGCCGCCTTGCGCTCGCCATCGCCCCCGAACCCGATGCTCCCCCGGATGGTCTTCTGGCTGGGGAACACCCAGTGAAACCGGTAGAGCGCCCCTTCATCCAGGCTGGAGTAGTGCTCCAGGGCCCGCACCAGGCAGGCGGCCACGGTGCTCTTGGCGGAGCCGTTGGGGCCGTGGAGCAGGATCAGGCGGTTGGCCCGCCCCTCCCGGGCGAAGTTGCAGAGGGAGCGGTAGATCTCCTGCTGGACCCGCTCCTGGCCGACCAGGGCCTCGCGCCGGGGGTTCCCCGCCTCCCAGGGGAGGTCGAAGATGCGGAAGCGCCGCTCCTGGCCCCAGGGCTTCTGGATGACCTCGGACCCGTAGTGGTCGAAGACATCCCGGAGGTAGCGCGACGCGTCCCGCCCGTAGCGCACCGGGGCGGAGGCGAAGAGATCGAGGTACTCCTCGAAGGAGAGCACACGGCGCCCGTTCTGGTAACGATCAAGGGTGCTGCGGGTGAGCGCGGCGAGGTGCTCGCGAGCCCGGGCGAGCCTGTCCGTCTCCGTCATCACTTGACCGTGACGTCGAGCGCCAGATCCTTCTTGTCCATCAGGCAGTTCTTGTCCGAGCACACGCTGAGGGCGAACTTGCCGCCCACGCTCACCTGCCCGCTCTTCGACGGCGTGAAGGCCACCTTGATCACCGCCTTGCTGGCCTCGAAGGTGCCGTCCTCCCGCCCGAACTTCTCCTTGGTGAACTTCACCCCGTCGCTCTCCTTCGGGGTGAACTTGTAGGGGTACTGCTCGTTGATGTGAAACTCGCCCTTGGTCTCCAGCACCACCTCCACAACCCCCTCCGTATCCTTCTTGGAATCGCCCACCGCCCGGAGGTAGACCACGTAGTTCTCGGTCTCCGCCCGGGAGCTGAGCGCCTCCGCGGTGGTGCCTGAGGGGTGGGGGCGGTTCTGCGCCGCCTCGCTCTTGTTGCAAGCACCGAGGGCTAGCGCCAGACCAACCAACCCCAGGCCGAGCAGCCCGTTACGAGAGGTACACGTCATGATCCAACGGAGTACCATGCCCGCGGCGAGGCTGCCAACGACCCCAGAGCCCCCCTCAACCCTTCAGCAAAAACGCGGCGACCCCGCCGAGCAGCAGGAAGAGCGCGCCGATCCCCACCAGCAGCGCCACCGGCGGACCCTTCTTGATGGGTAGCGTATCCACCACCTCCACCGGCGGCGACCCCTGCCGGAAGGCGTCGTCCATCGCCGAGCGGGCGCTCTGCATCGTCATCGCCGGAGAGCCAAAGGGGTCGTCCATGACACCGGCGGACGGCACCGAGACCTGGGTCATCAGCGCCGGGAGAGCCGCGTTGATCTGCGCTTCGAGCTGGTCGACCGGGGTGGCGGCCCACTGGCGGAAGTCGCCCTGGAGCCCGAGGGCCTTGCCGATGCGGTTGGCCAGCTCGCCCACGGAGGGGATACGCCCTGCGGGGTTCTTGACGAAGGCCTCCTCGATCACGTCGTCGAGGGTGGGAGGGATCTGGAGCCCGGCCTTCCTCGCGGCTTCGCTGGGGGGCACCGGATCCTTGGTCATGATGCTGAGCAGGATGGTGGGCCCGCTGTTCCCCGGGAAGGGGACGGTGCCGAGGAGGGACTCGTAAACGATGGCGGCCACGGCCCAGACGTCGGCCCGGTGGTCGAGGGTGTCGAGGCCCTGGGCCTGCTCCGGCGCCATGTAGTAGGGCGAGCCGATGGTGGTGCCGAGCATGGTGAGCTTCTTGGCGTTCTCGGATTTATCCTTGACGCTCCCGAAGTCGAGGATCTTCACCACGTCTCCCTCGCGGGTGCCGCAGAGGAAGACGTTGTCGGGCTTGAGGTCCCGGTGGACAAATTTGGAGGCGTGGGCGGCGTCGAGGCCGATGGCCGTCTGGCTCACCATGCGCACCACGCGCCCGGGGGAGAGGGTCTTGTCCCGCTGCAGGACGTTGCGGAGCTCCTCGCCATCGAGGAATTCCATGACCAAGGCGTAGGTGCCGCCCTCCTGCTGGAAGTCGAGCACGTCGATGATGTGCGCGTGGGGGAGCTGGCTGGATACCTGGAATTCCCGCTTGAAGCGGGCGACCGCCACGGTGTCGTTGGCCACATCCGAGTGGAGCATCTTCAGCGCCACCCGCCGATCCGTCTGGGTATCGAGGGCCTCGTAGACGCGGCCCATGCCGCCGTCGGCGACCACGCGCCGGATGTGGTAGCGCCTGGCCACCGTGGCGCCCAGCCTCGGGTCATCCCCGGCCTGTACCGGCACCTGCTCGGCAGGGAGCAAGCTGGCGCCGTCCGCCGTGCAGAACCCCGCGTCGTTGGGGAAGAGCCGGGCGCAGGTCGGGCAGGCCTTCACGGCGCACCCTGGTAAAAGTAGAGCAGCCGGTGGCACATCGGACACTCGTCGAGGGCCTCGCGGCGAAGCAGCTTCTGGAAGAACTGGGGAGGTAGCGCCACGTGGCAGGCTTGGCAAGTGCCGTCGGTGGTGCGCGCCAGGGCGACCCCCTTCTTCTTCAGGATCGCCTCGTAGCGCTTGAAGATCGGCAGCGGTAGCTTCTTGCTGATCTCGGCGCGCTCCGTGAGCTTTGCCTCCCGGAGCTGGCGGGTCTCCGCGAGGTTCGAGCTGGTGGACCCCTCGCTGGAAGTGAGCTCGTTGTGCACGCGATCCCGCTTGCCCTGGAGGTCGCTGATGGTCTTCTTCGCCGCGTCGATCAGCGCCTCGATCTTCTTGGCCTCCTCCTCCCGGTCGCGCTGCATGCGGCGCAGCTCGTCCTGCTCGCGCTCGGCGGTCATCACCTCCCGGTCGTTGCGGGCGCGGCCAAACTTCTCCCGCGATTTCTCGATCTGGCCCGTCATCTGCCGCGCCTCGGTGTTCAGCTCACCGGCGGTCTGAATCATCTCCTCAAGGCTCTTGCGATCCCGGGAGAGCTTCTCGTCGAGGGAGGTTAGCTCCTGCCGGAGCGTGTCGAGGGAACCCTGCCCCTCGTTGATCTGGGTCTCCAGGGACTGTAGCTCGCGGTCGACGGCGGCGAGCGCCTCAAGAACCTGGATCTGCTGGGCGAGTTTCTCTTGTGGCGTCATCTCGTTCTGCTCGACAAAAACGTCTCCCGTAGGCCCAGCTGGATTCGAACCAGCACACGCCCGGTTATGAGCCGGGAGCTCTGACCGATTGAGCTATAGGCCCTCATGAACCCCCCGGAAGGGGTGGACACCCCCGTGAACGCCGCATCAACAAGCGTCTGCAAGGGGAAGACCAGGGACGGCCCGGGAGGCACGAGACCCACGCTAGCCCAGACCGGCCCGGCGCGGAAGTCTTCTTATGGCAAGAGCCCCGGAGCACCCCGCCTCGGCAGCCTCGGGATCGTCGCCCTCGCCCCCTCTTCTCCCGGCGGATCCGCGCAGCACCGGAACCCCACCTGGTAGAACCGGAACCACTCGTTGTGCGCCGTCGTCATCGGCCTGCACCTCGCCCGGATCGGCCCCCAGTACCCCCCCTTGAGCCCCGACACGTAGGGCCGATCCTCCTCCGTCTTCTCCGGCGGAAGCGGCTCGAAGTGACGCTCGTTGATCACCCACTCGTCCACGTTGCCCGTCATGTCCCGCACCCCGTACTCGCTCACGCACCCCCGCCGTTCCCCGCTCGCCACCCGCAGATCCAGCCTCGCCACCTCCGCGCTGATCGCCCTCGGCCTCCGGAACGCCTCGAAATCCGGCTCTGGCTCCGGCCTCGGCCGGTCGATGTTGCACGCCTCCCGGTCCCGCTCCCACCCGTAGGGGTACGGCCGCTGCTCCGACCCCTCGCAGGCCAGCGTCCACTCGCTCGCCAGGCACAGCCGCTTCCCCTCGATCTCGCACGCCTCCCTCGCGTCGTGCCAGTCCACCATCACCGCCGGCTTCACCCCCGCCAGGTTCGGGTACTCGTGCTCGTCGATGCAGAACCGCAGCCTCCTCGCCTTGCCCGACCGCAGCGGCTTCTTCCTGTAACGCCTGCACCGATCCTGCTTCTCGTTCACGTACTCCTCGCACAGGTGCCCCACCGACGGCACGTACTCTCCGTCCACCAGCACCATCCCCTCCGGGCACGCCGGCGGACGAGCACCAGGCACGGACACGTCCACGGGCACGGGCACGACGGACGAGGACGAGGACGGGGACGGGGACGACGACGTGGACGGGGACGAGGAGGCGGACGCGGACGGGGACGGGGACGGGGACGGGGACGAGGACGAGGACGAGGACGGTGAGCAGGAGACGCCCGGAGAGAGCAGCAACAAGGCGATCCACCAGCGCACGACGCGCCGAAGGATGCCCCGCGATCTTCTCGCGTCAAGGGCCACCACGGCGCGCTCCGTACCGTGGGCGACAGGGAGCTCAGCGGTGGGGCTGGCGCGCGTTCTTGCGGGGTTTCCGCTCCGGCGCGGGCGGGGCCGAGGCGAGAGGAGGCGCGGGCGGGGCCGAGGATGCGAGGGACGCGGACGGCATCGGGGCGCTCGCGGCAGGGAGAGAGGCCGCCACGACGGCGGGCCCCGGGGCGGGTGGAGGCGACGGGCGGGCGAGGAGGAAGGCCGCCGCGCCCAGGAGGCCGAGGGACGCCACCAGGACGGGAGGGGCGAGGCGACGACGAGGAGGAGCCACGGGCGCGGGCGAGGACGGAGGCGCCTCGGGGGTAGGGGCCGTGGGCTGAGGCGTGGGAGAGGGAGAAACCTGCTGGATCGGCGGGATCGCCTGGAGCGCGGTGGGGCTCAGCTCCGGGTACGAGGAGAGGGCCGAAGGGAGCGCCTCGATCTCGGCGCAGCGCTGGCGCCACTGGAGGATCCCCGGGCCCGCCAGCGCCATCACCCAGGAGGCCACCTGGCGCTGGGTGGCCGGGGGACATGCCTCCTCCAGGTCCGCGGCCATGTGCTCGGCGGAGGCGTAGCGGCGCGCCGGATCGCGCTGGAGCGCCTTGAGGACCACCCGGTCGAGGGCCTCGGGGAGCCCCGGGAGCCGGCGGCTGGGCGGCGGGATCGGCGCCGACAGCACCCGGGCAAGGGTGGCGGCGGGGTCATCGGCGGCGAAGAGACGCTCGCCCAGCAGGATCTCCCAGAGGACGACGCCGGCGGCGAAGAGGTCGGCGCGGTGGTCGATGCGGTCGCCGCGAGCCTGCTCCGGCGCCATGTAGGTGAGCTTCCCCTTGGGAGCCCCGCGGGCGGTGACGGTGGTGCGCGAGGCCGCCTTGGCGACGCCGAAGTCGAGCACCCGGGGGATCCCGTCGGCGCCAACGAGGATGTTCTGGGGGCTCACGTCCCGGTGGACGATGTGCAGCGGCTCGCCCTTCTCGCTCCGGGCCTCGTGGGCCGCCTGCAGGCCGAGGAGCGCCCCGGCCAGGATCGCGGAGGCGACGGGGGGAGGCACCCGCTGGCCCCGCTCCAGGGAGGCGCGGGTCAGCCGGAAGAGGGTCTCCCCTTCCAGGTACTCCATGACCACGAGCACATCCATCGCGGTCTCGGCGATATCGAGCACGGAGGCCACGTTCGGGTGGCGGACCCGGGCGTTGATCCGGGCCTCCTCCGCGAGCATCTTCACGAACTCCTGGTCGAGGGCCAGATCCGCGTGGAGCCGCTTGATGGCCACCAGGCGGCTCATCCCCCCCCCCCGGAGCGCGCGCCCCAGGGGCCCGACCCCCATCCCCCCGGACGCGATCGCGTCGAAGAGCTGGTACTGCCCCACGGTCCAGGGGGCCTCGGGCCCGGAGAGCTGCGACCGAGTCACGTCGACAGCATGGCCGAGCCCGGGGACGAAGGAGAAATTCTTGGCACCCCAGGGAACACGATCAGCGAGCCACCGGCCGCCGCGGGGGCACGGCCAGCACCTGGCGGATCTTGTCCAGGAGCTCCCGGGCGGAGAAGGGCTTGCTCAGGAACCACTCGGCGGCGTCCAGCAACCCCATGGCGGAGTACGAGTCCTGGTGGCCGGACATGTAGAGCACCCGGAGCGACGGGCGTTTTTTGCACAGCTCGACCGCCAGATCGCAGCCGCCCAGCCGGGGCATCACCACGTCGGTCAGCAGCAGGTCGATCTCCGGGTGCTGGGCGGCGACCTCGAGGCCGTGGACCCCATCGGCGGCCTCGACGACGCGGTACCCCCGCTTGCGGAGCAGCTCCCCCACGACACGGCGTATCACCGGCTCGTCCTCGACCAGCAAGATCAGCTCGTTCCCCTGCGGCAGCGGGCTGTCCTGCTCCGCTGGCTCCGGGAGCTCGGTGGACTCCTCGTTCTCCCTCGGGAGGAGCACGCGAAACCGGGTCCCCTTGCCGGGCTCGCTCTCCACGGTGATCTCGCCCCGGTACTGGTGCACGACCCCGTAGACCACCGCCAGCCCCAGCCCCAGCCCCTCTCCCCTCCCTTTCGTCGTGTAAAAAGGCTCGAAGATGTGCTGAATTTGCTCGTGGGTCATGCCTACCCCATCGTCGATGACCTCCAGCGTCAGGTAGCGCCCGGCGGCGAGAGAGCCGGAGGGAGCGGTCAGCTCCAGGTCGCCCAGGACCAGGGAGAGGGTTCCTCCGCCGGGCATGGCGTCCCGGGCGTTGAGCGCCAGGTTGAGGACGATCTGCTCGATTTGCACCGCGTCGCCCAGGAACGGCAGGGGGCGATCCGGGATCTCCGTGCGGAGGGCGATCGCGGGGTCCAGGCTGCGCCGGAGCAGCGTCTCCATGCCGCGGAGGAGGGATCCGAGATCCAGCAGCACCGAGCGGAGCACCTGGCGCCGGCAGAAGGCCAGGAGCTGCCGGGTCATGGCGGATCCCCGCTGCACCAGCCCGCGCAGCTCGTTGACCTCCGGCTCGGCGTCGTGCTTGAGCGAGATCAACCCGGAGACCATCTCCAGGGCGGCCAGCAGGTTGTTGAAGTCGTGGGCGACGCCCCCGGCCATGCGTCCGAGCGCCTCCATGCGCTGGGCGTGGGCGAGCTGTTCGCCGAGGCTCTTGCGCTCGGTGATGTCGACGAGGATCGAGAACAGCAGGGTGCGCCCCTCCACCCGGCAGGGGGCCGAGTAGACCTGGACGTCCCTCAGCTCGCCGGAGCGGAGGCGGTGCTTGAACTCGAAGTAGCTCCGCTGTTGCTCCCGGGCGAGGCGCATCTCCCGGTCGACGAGCTCGCCGGGGAGCTGGTTCAGATCCTGGATCCTCATCCGCCGCAGCTCCTCGCGGCTGTACCCGTAGAACGCGACGGCAGCGGGGCTGGCGTCGACGATGGCTCCCCCCTCCGGGTCCAGGAGGAGCTTGATCGCCGGGTTCCCCTCGAACATATCCTGGATCTGCTGCTCCAGGGCTCGTTCACGGTCGGAAGGCGGGCTCACCGGGGCACTATGCCATAGTCATCCCGGAACACGCCCCCGCAACCAGCACCGGGGCGCGCCGATGAGGGGGCCATGCGCCGCTGGATCTTCCTGCTGCTCATCCTCGGGGGCTGCGCCTCCGCCACGCCGCTGCCGCCCCGGGCGCTGGAGCTGAACCGCCTCGGGGCCGAGGCCCTGGAGGAGGGCGACCTCGCTACCGCCGAGGCCCGCCTGGCCCTGGCCCTGGAGTTCCACCCTCGCTTCGTCGAGGCGATGGTCAACCTCGGCCTGGTCGAGCTATCCCGGGGGAACCACGAGCGAGCGCGTGCCTTCTTCCTCCGGGCCCGCAACCTCAACGAGCACCTGCCGCACCCGCACCACGGTCTCGGGGTGCTGGCGCACCGGCAGCTCCGGCTCCAGGACGCCGACGCCCACTACCGCGAGGCGCTCCGGGTGGACCCGGCCTTCCTCCCTTCCCGGGCCAACCTCGGGCGCCTACTCTTCGACGCCGGGGCGCTGGAGGAAGCGCGGGTCCAGTTCGCCCGGCTTGCGGAGGCCTCCCCCCACGACGGACGAGGCCACGGCGGGCTGGTCGAGGCGTTGCTCCGCCTCGGACGCCGGGAGGACGCCGAGCTGGCCCTCCGCAGGGGGATCGAGCTGGCGCCCCAGGCCCCTCAGCTCCGGCTTCTGCTGGCCCGCCGCGCCCTGGAGGGAGGCGACGTGGACAGCGCCCGGAGCGAGCTTCTCCGGTTGACCTCCGAGCGTCACGACGCGCTCCCCAGCGCCCACGCCTGGCTCGCCCTGGCGGAGCTGCTCCGGGGCGACCTCGCCGCCGCGCAGCGCCAGGCCACCCGCGCCCTCGACCTGGACCAGCACGAGCCCGTCGCCACCTTCGCCATGGCCCGGATCCTCGAAGCACGGGGCGCCCCGGAGGCCGCCGCCTGGCGTCGCCGTGTCGAGGAGGGCCGTCCCGGCGTGGGGGCTGGTCCCTGGACCCGACAAATGCCACCCTGAGCAGGTGCAGGGCCAGCTCCCCCGCCGTTCCTTCTCCTCGCCGCCCCTCCTCGACGAGCTCCTGACCGCCGCCATGCCGGGCGCCTCCCCTCCACGTCGGCTCCAGCGCCTCGTGTGGGCCTACCTCGCGCTCCAGTCGCTGTTGATGCTGGCGGTCCGCGTCGGCGACGGCCACGAGGCGTTCCTGGAGGGGGCCGTCGCCCGGGGGTGGTCCGTGCTGCTTCTGCTCCAGGGGTTCCCGATGGCCCTGGCGGTGGCGCGGGCGGGCGGTAAGCCCCACGTCGATGAGGTCTGGACCCTCGCCGATCTCCTCGGTGTCCGCCCGGAAGACTTCGCCGCGCGGGCCCGCCTGGCGCCGCTCCGGGCCCTGGTCCGGGCCTTCCTCCCGGCGCTGGCGGCGCTCCTCGCCTGGCCGCTCCTGCTGCTGGTGGGTACCCCCGCCGATCACCTCGCCCTTCGGGCGCTGATCATCGTCCTGTTGACCCTCGCGGCCCTGCTGGGCGCCTCCGTGCTCCTGGCGCTGGGCGCCGCCGCTGGGCGCCTCCTGCCCCCGGAGCGAGCCCCTTGGGCGCTGGCGGCGCTCCTCGGTATCCCCTGGCTGGCCTCCCTGGCCTCGGATCTCCCGGTCAGCCTCCCGGGGCTGCTCGGCGCCCTCAACCGCTGGCTCCTCGCGCTCGGTTGACGTGCGTCCGCCGTGGATCCCTGTACGATGAAGCCATGCGAGCTTCCTGGTTCCTCGGGGCGTGGCTGGCGCTGAGCGTCGTCGGCTGCGGAGAAGATACGGCCACGGAGGATGCTCCTGGCTCCAGCAAGGGCGGCTCTGCCCAGGCCGGCAAGGGCGGCTCCTCCTCGGGCCAGGGCGGGAGCGACGGCGGGACGGCAGGGGCA
>CAZSDX010000170.1:0-12088 GCA_964605685.1 uncultured Polyangiaceae bacterium | reverse complement strand
TGGACGTGGACGTGGACGTGGACGAGCTTCGTGGACGGGGATCTGAACAAGGCCGCGCTCCTACACCCTCCGCATGGGAAAAAAATACCCCCCTCCTTTTTCGAGGTTAGACACAAGGCCCAGAAGGGAAGCCCATCGTCTTTTCCCACGAGCAGGTGGAAATTTGCTGGGGGCCTTGTTCACAAGACCGTCCCCACGGGAACGGTTCTCGTCAACGAGGCAGCCGGGCTCAAGCCCGGCGCCGGGACGGGTGCTGGAGGGCGACGGCAGGGAGAAGGCCGCTGTGGCGGCCTCGATTCGTGCCGAAGCGAGCCCTCGAAGGAGGGCTTCCCCTCCTCGTTTCCTACCCCCCACGTCCCGGCGCCGGGGTTCACCCCGGCTGCCTCGTCCGTCACGAGCACGGCCTTGCCCATCGTCTGGTCCACCCGACGCTCGACTTCTGGTCAGGCGTTCAGGCCCAAGGTCAAGATCCCCGAGGAAAGATGTCAGGTCGACTTGGACTTGGGCCCCAGTGGACCAAACGATGGGCAAGGCCCATCGACGGCAGTGGCACGGTCGCCGTGCTCCCCGCCATCGCCATCGGCCCCCGCAAGATGCGCCTGGACAACATGGGTGTCTGCGTGGGCGACTACGCGATGGATCCCTGACGCTCTGCCTTGCGTCGCCGCGCCCTCAGCGCCAGCACCAGGAGCCCCAGCGCCAGGGGGGCTCCCTCTTCCCCGCGGTTCGGACCGAGCGCACACCCGGAGTTCTCCTCGACCGCAGCATCGTTGCCAGGCCCCAGCTTCGGCTTGCTCTTGTTGCCGCCGGCCCCCCCGTTCGCTCCGCTCCCTGCGGCTCCACCCTGCGACGCACCGGCATCCCCGGGCTTGAACGGGAACTCCCCAGCCGTACCGGTGCCTTCCCCGGACCCGCCAGTTCCCGCCGCAGGGTCACCGCCGCCGGTGCCGGGGTCACCGCCGCCGGTGCCGGGGTCGCTGCCGCCGGTGCCGGGGTCACTACCGCCGGTTCCGGGGTCACTACCGCCGGTGCCGGGGTCACTGCCGCCGGTGCCGGGGTCACTGCCGCCGGTGCCGGCAGGAAGCGAGGGGCCTTCGCACTCACACCAGTCGGAGGCGTGGCCGTTGTTGGCGCCGCAAGGGATGGGATTCTGGGGTTCCTTGTTGCAGCCGGGCTCGCCGCCGAAGCGAGCCTTGCAGGTCATGCCAGCGGCGGCGCAGTAGGCGTTGCAACCGGCGCCGTTGGTGAAGACACCAGCGCAGGTGGTGTCGGTCTCGGAGCAGACCTCGTAGGCGCTGGTCGCGCGGATCCCGTCGCAGCGGCCAGGCTTGGGGGGGTCGACGGGGGCAGCGGCGTCGCAGTCTAGCAGCTTGAAGATGGTGAGGTCGGCCTCGTCCGATTTCCCGTCGTCGCCGTGGAGTACCAGGCGGCATTGGCCGCCGGGGACGCAGTAGACCGTGCCGAGGTCGACCCACACGCAGGCGTTGCCCTTGGACTGGTCGATCTCCTTGTGGAGAGCCGGCTTGCCGCTGTCATCGTGGAGGTAGTAGTCCGCGTCGTTGGTGCGGTTCTCCGTGGCGCGGAAGCCGGTGCTGACCTTGTAGTGGCCTGCCTGCTGGATGGCAGGCTTCCAGATGGCCTTGCCCTTGCGGGAGCCGTCGCCGACGGTGTGGCTCAGGTAGCGGTAGGCCGGTGGGCCGCAGGGGTCGGTCTTCCAGGTGGCCCAGTTGGGGGACTCTTCCGAGTAGCCGGAGCCCGGGATGTCGTCGTCGATCTTGATCTCTTTCCCCACCGGGCAGGTTGCCTGGGCCACCCCGCTGGCAAGGGACGTCGAGAGGATGCCAAGCGCGGCGAGCAGGCGGTGGACGGAGGACCCCATGCAGACCATGCTAACGAACCTCCTCCGGCGTGGCGACGGCGAACTTACCCGGGGAGGCCGCGTACCTCGCGCTCGGCCCGGGTCCGGGCGGCGGTGCGGCTCGTCTCACGGATAAAGCCGCCGCCGCGAGGAGGAAGATCCTGTCCTGCATCGCGCCCTCTCGCTCAGCCCTGGGCCTCGTCCGCCAGGCGATCTTCGGCGGCGCTGTGGCCCGAGTGGGGGCACCAGTCGCAGCTCTCCCGGGCGCACTCGGGGCGTGTCTCCCGGCGCACCAGCATGACCGGGACGTGCGCCCGGTGGAGCACCGACTCGGCCACGCTCCCCAGCACCGCGCGGGCGAGGCCCGATCGGCCGTGGGTGCCCATGAAGATCATGTCCGCCTTCGCCTCGGAGGCGGCCTCCAGGATGGTGGGGGCAGTGGCCCCCACCCGGACCATCACCTCCGCCTGGACCCCCGCCTCCCTGGCGACGGCGAGGAACTCGGACATCCGCTGCTCCGCGTCCCGGGCCGCGTAGTCCCCGGCCGCCTGCTCGGCCCCGCCGATGTAGACCCGCGTCTTCGGCTTCATCCCGGGGGGCAGCTCGGAGACGTGGAGAAGGACCAGGCGGGCGCCCAGGCGGGCCGCGAGGCTGGCGGCCTGGCGGGTGGCCAGGAGCGAGCAGGTGGAGAAGTCAACCGGGGAGAGGATGGTGCGGATATCCATGGCGCTGGGGGGTGAGAGCCAGCGCGCCAGGAAAAGGGTTCGCAGGTCCGGCGCACCGCAGTGTCCCCGAGGCGGCGCGGAGGTCAGCGGGGGTCAACCTCGGCCCAGAAGATCCCGCGGAGCTGCCCTGCCTCGTAGCCTGTCGCCTGGTCCCCCGGGTACCTCCCGCGGATCTTCTCCGCGAGCGCCGGGTCGAGCTGCTTGCCGTGGCAGGTGAGGCACATCGGCTGCGTCAGGATGGGCTCGGCGACGACGACCGCGCCCGACGGGAGCACCCGGGAGAAGACCCCCGCAGGGTTCTCCATCCCCTGGAAATGCGTGATCGCTTCGCCTCGCCACCCCTCGGGGGCGTTGGCGGGGTTCCGGTTGCGGGCGCTGGCGCGGCCCACGCGGACGCCGTCCTTCGAGGCCTCGGCGGCCAGCTTCGGCGCCTCGACCGCGCAGACCTCCACCGCCTGCTCGGGTCCCTTCGCCAAGGCGCCCGTCAGCGCGTCACGCAGCTTCCCCTTGAAGGGCGCGAGCGCCTGCTGGCCCCTGGCGGTCGCCGCAGGGAGATCGGGTTTCTTCCCGCAGCCACCGGGCAGAAGCGAGAGCGCGAGGAGCAAGGGCCAGACGATCCGGTCGCTCATGACGCCTCCTTGCACCAGCGCTCGGATTGCTCCCAGAGGCGGGCGGCGAGGGCATCGTCCTGCGCGACGCGGCTCGGCGTGCGCTCCTTGCAGGCGTCGTAGTAGCGCCCCGTCTGCTCGCGCACCGCGGGGCTGGTGGCGCAGTGGAGCGTGGTGCGCGCTCCCTCCTCGTTGCTCAGCATGAACAGCGCCATGACGTGGCGGATCCCCCAGGGGACGCCCCGCCAGATGTCCGAGGCGATGACGCCGGGATGCAGCGAGTAGCTGTGGACCTTGTCCCCCTCCCGGCGGGCCAGCTCCCGGGAGAAGAGCACGTTGGCCAGCTTGGAGACCTGGTACTCGGGCAGCCCGGTGGTCGTCTGCGTGGGCCTGCGTACTGCCTCGAAGTCGATCCCAGGGGCCCGGTAGTGGGCCTTGCTGGCCACGGTGACGACCCGGGCGTCGTCCGACTCCCGTAGCCGGGGAAGCAGCAGGCTGGTCAGCAGGAAATGGCCGACGTGGTTGGTGCCAAACGCCAGCTCAAAGCCGCTCCGGGTCAGCCCCCGCTGCCCCGCCAGCCCCGCGTTGTTGATCAGCACGTGGAGCGGCTCGCCCCGGCTCAGGAACGCCTCGGCGCAGGCCCGGACGCTGGCGAGATCCCCCAGATCGAGGGGCAGGAACTCCGCGAAGCCCCCGGCCCCCCGGATGGCGTCGAGGACCGGCCGGGTGCGGTCGAGGGAGCGGCAGGCGAGGAAGACCCGGTTGCCGCTCCGGGCGATCTCCTCGGCGGTGACGCGGCCAATGCCGGTGTTGGCGCCGGTGATGAGGTACGTGTGGTTCATCGTGGCGCCGGAGGGTACTCGATCCCCGGGGGCGAGGTAAGCTACGAGGCGGTATGCGTGAAGCCACCGAAGAGACCCCGCCTCCCTCGGCGGAGGTCGACGAGCCGGAGGACGAGGCCGACGAGCAAGAGACCGACGAGCTCCTCCCCCCCGGCAACCCTCCCCGGTGGCTCCGCGGCGGCCTCCTGCTGGCCCTCGGCTCGCTGCTGGCCCTCGGCGTGATGGGGTACGACCAGCCG
The DNA here is from genome assembly GCA_964605685.1 of uncultured Polyangiaceae bacterium. Lineage (GTDB taxonomy): Bacteria > Myxococcota_A > Polyangia > Polyangiales > Polyangiaceae > JANWXX01. The sequence goes on along the minus strand of CAZSDX010000170.1, from coordinate 7,816 downwards.
CTCCGGTGGGGGGTGCCCCTCGGAGGGCTCGGCGCCGCCGTGGCCGCCGCAGGCGCCCTCGACCTGGCGGGCACCTTCGACGACCCGGAGGACCGCGTCGCCCGCCGCGTGGCCCTCCGGGCGCTGGCGGCCCCGCTGCTGGCGCTGCTGGGGAGCGCCTCGGCGTCCTTCGTCGCGCTGCTCCTCGCCACCAGCGGTCGGCTCTCCCTCGGCTGGAGCGCGGCGCTGATCCCGATAGGGTCTATCATGACCCTGTTGAGCCTGCACCGCCTGGGGGCGGCGCTGGGGCCCTGGGCAACGGACGAGGCGGGGCAGGAGAGGCCGCTGGCGCGGCGCCACGGGTTCTGGGTGGTGGCCGCGGCGTGCGCGCTCTACCTGCCGGCGGCGGGGGCCCACTCGCTGACGGACCCGTGGGAGACCCACTACGGGGAGGTCGCCCGGGAGATGCTCGCCCGGAACGACTGGATCTCGACCTGGTGGGCGCAGGACGGGTGGTTCTTCTCGAAGCCTGTATTGAATTTCTGGATACAGGCGCTGGCGATGGCGGCGCTGGGGGTGCAGTACGGACCCGGGGCGATGCTGGAGCCGAGGGGAGGGGTGGTGCCGAGGCCCGAGTGGGCGGTCAGGATGCCGGTGGTGGTGCTGGCGGTGGCGGCGCTGTTCCTGCTCTACAAGGGGGTGGCGCGGGTGTTCGGTCGGAGGGCGGGGCTGCTGGGGGCGCTGGTGTTGATGGCGATGCCTCAGTGGTCTTTCTTGACCCACCAGACGATGACGGACATGCCGTTCGTGGCGTCGATGTCGGCGGCGATGGGGCTGTTGCTGCTGGGGATCCACACGGATCCGGAGGAGGTGGTGCCGGTCTACGAGGTGAGGGCGGGGGAGGCGCGGGTGCGGGTGAGCGCGTTCCACCTGCTCTTCGGGGTGATCCTGCTGAGCGCGCTGCCGCAGGTGTTCTACCTGATCTCGCGGAACCTGGAGGTCTCCCTGGGGCGCGGGGAGGCCGCGGCGGGGTTCCGGTGGCACGGGGACGTGTTCTGGTCCGGGTCGCCGGGCAACTGCGGGCTCCCGGGGAACGAGCCCTGCGCCCAGCACCTGCCGTTCAACCGGTTGCTGCAGCCGGGGCTCCAGGGGTTGCTGTGGGGGGTGGCGCTGGGGGCGCTGCTGTACCTGAACGCGGGGGAGCGGCGCCGGCAGAGGCTCTGCTACATCGGGGCCTTCTTCTTCGCGTCGCTGGCGACCCTGGGGAAGGGTCCGGCGGGGCTGCTGCTCCCGGCGCTCTGCGCCTTGATCTACGTGGCGGTGACGGGCCGCTGGAGGGAGCTGACGCGCTTCGAGATCCTCTCGGGGCTGCTGCTGCTGCTGGCGGTGGCGCTGCCCTGGTACCTGGCGATGTACCTGCGGCACGGGCCTCCCTTCGTGGACCGGCTGATCTTCCACGACATGTGGAAGCGGGCGCTCACCCATGTCCACGACACCAACGAGGGAGACGACGTGAGCTTCCGATTCTACCTGTGGCAGCTCGGCTACGCGCTGTTCCCCTGGACGGGGCTGGTCCCGGCGGCGCTGGTCGCCTGGGCGCGGCGCCCGGATGACGCGGACGATGGGCGCGGCGACGCCTCCGTGCTGCTGGCGCTCTGGTTCGTGGCGGCCTTCACCCTGTTCGCGTGGATGCTCACCAAGTTCCACCACTACATCTTCCCGGCGGTCCCTCCGGCGGCGATGCTCACCGGCGTCCTCCTCGACCGGATGCTCGGCGACGCCTCCTTGCCTCCCCGGCGCCTGGTGGTTGCGGGGCTCTCTGGCGTGCTCCTTGGCCTCGGGGGCGCCCTCTGCCTCCCGGGGAGCCTCGGGGGCTTCCGGGGTGACGACGGTTCCCTGAGCCCTCCTGCGCCGATGACCGGGGCGCTGCTGGTGCTCCTCGCCCTCGCCGCCCTGGTGGGGGTCTCTCTTGACCGAGAACGGTCGCTGTCGCCTGCCTCTCCAGAGGGCGGGCAGGGGGGGCTGGTGGGGGCGGCGGCGCTGTCGGGGGCTCCCTTGCTGGCGCTGGTGGGTCGGGATCTCTCCTCGCGGCCTCCCTCCGAGGTCGTCGGCGAGGCCCGCCTGATGCACCTTTTCACCTACAATTACCGCCGTTCCTGGCCCGACTCGCTCGATTTCACCGGGGCCCTCGGGGGCGTCGCGGCGGCGGCGGTGCTGCTCCTGGCGTTGCTGGCGGTCCGGCGCCTCCGGGCCGCGGCGGCGGTCGCGCTGGTGGGCCTCTCCCTCGCCTTCGGGGTCTGGTGCCTGGACGTGTATTTCGTCCGCACGGCGCCCCACTGGGGCCAGCGGGAGACCATCGCGGCGTACTACCAGCACCGGGCGGGCCCCCAGGAGCCGCTGGTGGCGTATCAGATGAACTGGAAGGGAGAGAACTTCTATACAGGGAACCGCGTGCCGGCGTTCGTGGCGAGCGGGGAGAGGTTCAAGGCGTGGGTGAAGGAGGAGCGGGCCAAGGGGGTGGCGACGATGTTCTTCACGACGGAGCACAGCCGGGTGGGGAGCCTGAAGGCAGAGCTGGGGAACCCGGGGTCCGTGGAGGTGCTCACCGACCGGCGGTTGAACAACAAATTCACCCTGGTGCGTGTGCGTTTCGAGGGCGGTGAGCTACCCTGAACGGAGCATGACCTCCACCATCGGCCTGAGCATCCTCCCCGAGCACGAGTCTCTCGCCTACGACGAACGCCAGGGGGCCTTCGTGGTGGTGCTCCACCCGCCGCCCGCGCCCCAGGAGCGCCCCCCGCTGCGGCTGGTGATGGCCATCGACGCCTCCGGGAGCATGCACGGGGAGAAGATGGCGACGGCGCTCGCCAGCGCCCAGGCGGTGGTCAAGGCGCTGTCCTCGGTCGACGCCTTCGCCTGCGTGTCCTTCAACGGAAAGGCCCGGGTTGTGCTCCCCATGACGACGATGAACGCGAGCGGCAAGCAGCTCGCGGCGCAGACGATCCGGGGGATAAAGGCCGGAGGGAACACCAACCTGAGCGACGCGATCCTCTCGTCCTTCGAGCTTTGCCAGGGCAAGGGGCGCGTGCTCCTGCTGACCGACGGGTGCCCCACGGAGGGGATCACCATCCCCGACCAGCTCGACCAGCTCACCCGCGGGGCCGCCCGCGGCGCCACCCTGAGCGCCTTCGGATTTGGCCGCGACGTCAACCCGCTCCTGCTCTCCTCCCTCGCGGAGACAGGCCGCGGCAACTACACCTTCATCGAGGCGGGCGAGCCTCCCATCGAGGCCATCGCCGCCGAGGTCGGCGGCCTCCTGATGACCACTGCTGCCAACCTGAGGCTGGTGGTGCGCCCCTCCGCCGGCGTGACAATCCAGCAGGTGCTTCGCACCAGCGACGCGCGCATCGTCGACGGCCTGGCCAGCCTGGAGCTTCCCGCCCTCGTCGCGGAGGAAGAGGTGGCCTTGCCCCTGGTGCTCCGCTGGGACGAGGCGGCCCTCGGGGGGATCCTCGCCACCCTCACCGTCCAGGCCTACGACATCGCGACCGGGCAACCCATCAGCGCGCAGGCTTCCCTGACCCCTCGCTTCGCCTCGGCCCGCGGTCCTCTGCGCCCCGACGCCGCCCGGGAGATCCTCCTGGGCCGAGCCGCGGTGGTGCTCCACCAGGCGAGCCAGGCGCTCCATCGCTCCGAGCGCGAGCTGGCCAAGGAGCTGGCGGCCTCCCACGAGGAGCTCTCTGCCTATGCCCGCGCGGCCGGTGTCGACAAGGACCCCCAGGTGGTAGCGGCACTCTCCATGATCAAGGATGCCCAGCAAGGGCTCTTGGCGGCGGGGGATGCGCCGAGGTCGGCCCGGCAGGACATGGTGGCCACCTCCTCGGCGCTCTCGAAGAAACGCTCGACGATGATGGGGGGGAAGGGTGCCTCCCAGATGATGTCGCAAAAAGCGTTCACCTCTTCCTCCCAGCTCGTCGGCATCGATCTCATCAAGAAAATGCTCGACAACGACGATTGATAGGGAAAACCCATACAAAAAAATCCTCCTGGGGGCCCTGTTCTGGAGCTACGATGACCCGTTGAAGCGGGCCGCGGGCCCCGGAGGACGAGCATGAAGCGAGCGATGGTGGGTGTTCTGCTGGTGCTGGCGACGGCCTGCTGCGGCAAGGGCGAGAAGAAGGAGCAGATCCAGCCGGCGGAGAGGGCGGACACGGCGAAGAACAGCAACGCGGGGACGGGGACAGGGGCGACGGGGACGACGCTGCTCGGTGGGCCCAAGACCGCCGCTCCGGTGCTGACCGCGGCCCCCGGCGCCGGGCAGGCCTCCCCGGACGTGCCCACCGGGACCTCCGCCCCGCCGACGGTGGCGGAGTGGTCCTCCGCTGCCGAGGTCAACACCGTCGGCGCCAACTCCAAGCCGAAGGACTGCACGATGAAGATGGTGCGGGAGTGGCTCAAGGTGAACTGCACCGGCAACATCCGGGAGGTCACCAACCGGGAGGGTTTCGGCAGGAACGGCGTCGACTCCTTTGATCACATCGTCCCTGGCAAGGTGGCGGACCTGGTGGTGCGGGTGAAGAAGGGAGGATCCATCAAGGCGCGCATCCTCCGCAACAACGAGAGCGGAGCTTCCCTCTTTGTAAACTGGCCCGGTCAGCTGGACAAGCCGAGCATCGTTGCCCTCCAGATCTACAACGGATAGCAAGCGCGGGCCCGCTTTCGCGGGGTCACACCGGGCGGTCGCCGGCGATGGTGATCCGGTGCATCTTCCGGTGCATCGTGAAGTAATCGTTCACCGGTTTGTGCTGGGTGCTCCGGTTGTCCCAGATGGCCACGGTCTGCGGCTTCCAGGAGAGACGCACGGTGAACTCGTCCTGGATCACGTGGCGGTAGAGCATCTCCAGGATGGCGTCGCTCTCGGCGCGGCTGAGCCCTTCGATGCGCGTGGTGAAGAGGCGGTTGACGTAGATTCCCCGGAGGCCCGTCTCCGGGTGGGTGCGCACCACCGGGTGGCGGACCGGCGGGTTGGCCGCGATCGCCGGGGCCAGCCGCTCGGCGCCCCCGGGCTCCGCCAGGCTCTCCTGGAAGCCGTGGCGGAAGTCGTGGATCGCGAACAGGCCGTCGATCAGCCGCCGGATCGGCGCCGAGAGCGCGTCGTAGGCGACGGTGGCGCTGGCCCAGAGGGTGTCGCCGCCGAAGGGAGGGATCACCTGCCCGTGGAGGATCGTGATCGATGGCGGCTCCGGGCGGAAGGTCATGTCCGTGTGCCACAGCTCGATCTTCGAGGGATTCTCCGGGGTGCTCTCCAGGATCTGCACGTCCGGCGCCTCGGGGACGACGTTGTAAGCGGGGTGACCCTCCACCGGCCCGAAGCACCGGGCGAAGCGCTGGTAGTCGACCGGCGTCATCTCCTGATCCCGGAAGAAGAGCACCTGGTGCTCGAGCAGCGCGGCGCGCACCTCGGCGAACAGCGAGGGCGTCCGGCCTGCCTCCGCCAGCGACACCCCCGAAACATAGGCCCCCAGCGAGCCTGCGGCCTTGTGTACCTGCATGCTTCCTTGTCTCCTCACCAGCTCCCGTTGAACCCCAGGGAGAGGCCCCCCCGGGTCGGCGTGATCGACGCGCGGGCGTCCACCGCCGGAGGATCCTCCTCGGGGCGGTCGGGCTCCATGCTCTTCGTCAGCTGGAACGCCAGCCCCAGCCCTCCCGCCATCCCGGCGGCGGTGACCCCCAGCAGCCCTCGCTCGCTGGGATTCTTGTCGTTGGCGGCCAGGTAGAGGCCACCTCCCAGCAGCGCCCCGGCCACGCCGCCCAGGTCGATGAACCGCACCCGGGCGATGGACGGAGACACCTCCTTGGCCTTCCACATCCCCAGCGCCGCCCCCGCGTTCAACCCGAGCGCCGCTACCAGCAGCCCGTTGTCGTCCCGGGAAATCTCCCGTTTGTCCGGCGTCAGCGCCGCCGCCATCAGGCCGCCCACCGTCCCGGTCCATAGCCCCGCCGACGACACGAAGGAGGCCCGTCCTGGCGTCGTCCCGTGGCGGGCACCAAGCGCTCCGCCCAGCACCGCCCCCATCGTGCTTGTTCCCCAGATCAGCGTGGTCACGGTCGTGGGCTCCCACTCCTCGTCGCGGCGTACCCTTGCCTGGTTCCACGTCGTCCAGAACACCCCCTGCAAGAACCCCAGCGTCAGCCCCGCCTGGATCGACTGCGGTACCCCGTAGCCCATCCCCTTGCCTCGATCCAGGGCGGCCACCAGGCCCGCCGATCCACCCGCCAGCGCCAGCGACGGCAGGATCACCCCCGCCGCCGAGTCCGGCTCGCTCAGCGACGCGAGCCATAGCCCGGTGCCTATCCCGTAGGCCACGGAGTAACCGTACAGGGACGCGATCTCGTCGCTGGTGCGTCGGGAGCGATCCCGTCCCGGAGGAGGTTTCGCGGCGACCCCCGGCGGGGCGAGGACCATCCCCCGCCGGTGCCACTCGGCGGCCATCACCCCCAGCTCCCGGGCCGCGAAGGCGCTGGTCGGATCCGGCGCCACCGCCGCCAGCGCCAGAAGCTCCCGGGATGCTCGCTCGAAGTTCCCTGCAAAGAATTGCTGCCGCGCCGCCTGGTAGCGGATCAACCAGGCATCCAGGGGGAAGAGCGCCTCGGGGGGCGGGGGCGCTGGCGCTGCGGTCGCTGGCGGGGGCGATGCGGGCGGGGGCTCCGCGGGGGGTGTCTGCGCTCGTACCGCCTCGGTCAAGGTCAGGGTGGCGACGAGAGCGAGGAGGCCCAGGCGTGAGGTCATGAAGTTCGCCGCGAGCGTACCACCATCCAGGCAAGAACAACGCTCACGATCGCCAGCACCTGAGAGGTCGATACGGGGCCCCACACCCCGCGCCCCTCGTCCCCCCGGAGCAGCTCGACCCCCGAGCGTAGCACCCCGTAGCCGACCGCGTAGGCCAGGAAACGACGGCCATCCCCCCGGGAAGGCCAGGACGACAGCGCGAGGTGGAGCGCCAGCCCCACGAAGGCCAGGTAAAGCTGGGTCGGATGCACCGCCAGCGACCAGGCATCCCCGGGCGCCACCCAGCCCCGCGCCAGGTGATCCCGGAAGGCGTGGCTCCCCGCCGGGAAGCGCACCCCCAGGGCCAGCCTCGTCGGCACCCCGTAATCGCAGCCTGCCAGGAAACAGCCCAGCCGCGCCACGAAATACCCAAGCCCCGCCGCCGGGGCCGCCGCGTCCAGCATCGGTAGCACCGGGAGCCCCCTCCGCCTCAACCAGAGCACCGACGCCCCCACCCCGCCCAGCAGCCCTCCGTAGGCCGCCACCCCGCTCGGCGGGCGGAACGCCCCCGTCTTCACCAGCACCCAGACCCCCTGCGCCGCCGGCACCGCCGCCGCCCCCGCCAGCCCCGCCGCGTAGGCCACCATCACCACCCCCAGCGTCTCCCGCCTCGTGTACCCCGCCTTCCTCGCCTCCCCCACCAGCAGGAGCGCCCCCAGCACGCACCCGAGCCCGAGCATCACGAGGTAATTCGGCACAATCCACGCCGCCCAACCCCCCAGCCACCTCTCCAGCACCGCCACCACCACCGGACGCATCGATCTCTTGCTACGCTCTCCTCCATGCGACGTCATCACCTCCTCGCTGGCTTGCTCCTCCTCGCCGCCGCCTGCGGCGGCTCCACCGAATCCGAGCTTGGCTCCACCACCCCCGCCGCAGGCGCCTCGGGCTCGGGCGGTGGCGGCGCCTCCGACAGCGCCGGCGGAAGCGCCGGGGCAAACCCTGGCGGGAGCGGAGGTAGCGGAGGCTCCGAGAACGCCGGCGGAGGCCCCTCCGGCGCGGGGGGTA
>CAZSDX010000169.1:0-12090 GCA_964605685.1 uncultured Polyangiaceae bacterium | reverse complement strand
CAAGAGCGCGAGGAGAAGAGCGACAAGAGCGACAAGAGCGACAAGAAGGCCTGAGGAAGGAGGCCATGAATTACCCCCGCCGCGCGCTGCAGATCGCGGCCGCGCTCGGCCCCTTCGCGGGCGAAACGCTGGCGGCGCAGGGGGCGGGGCTGGGGCTGGGGGAAGCGGGAAGGGACGACCGACGGGGGGAGCTGCTGAGGGAGGGGTTGGAGCAGCTGGGGCCGGTCTTCATCAAACTGGGTCAGCTCCTGTCGACGAGGCCGGACATGGTCTCGACCGCGATGATGCGGGCGCTCCAGAGGCTCCAGGCGCGCGTGGAGCCGATGCCCTCCGGAGACGTGGTCAGCGCGCTCCGCGAGCACGCGGAGAGGCTTGGAGGGGATCCATTTTCCACCGTCGATCTGCAGCCGCTGGCGTCGGCTTCGCTGGCCCAGGTCCACCGGGCCAGGCTCCGCGAAGGGCAGGAGGTTGCGATCAAGATACGGCGTCGGGGGGTAGTCCCGCAGGTGCAGCAGGATTTGAAGCTCCTGTCGCTGGTCGCCAGGGCAGGGCAAAGGTTGACGCCAGAAGGAGTCTACGACCTGCCAACGATGGTGGAGGAGCTGGCCCAGGCGCTGCAGGACGAGCTCGACCTGAGGAGTGAGGCGGAAAACTTGCAGCTTTTCCGGCGGAACCTGGGCGGCTGGGGGCCTTCGCTGCGGGTGCCTGCGGTCCACGAGGAGCTGACGACCGAGGCGGTGCTGGTCATGGAGCTGATCCACGGGGTACCCCTCGGGGACGGAGGAGTTGAACGGCTACCGCAGGCTGGACGAGCCGAGATCGCCCGCTCCCTGGCGCACGCTTATTTTCAGATGTTCTTCATCGACAACGTCTTTCACGCGGACCCACACCCGGGCAACCTGCTGGTCACGGAGCGAGGCGAGCTGGTGCTGCTGGACTTCGGCATGGTGGGGCGGATCGAGCGTCAGGTGGCGGATAACCTGGTGCGGGTGCTGCTGAACTTCCAGCTCAAGAATAGCCACGGGGTAGCGCATGCGTTCCTGGACATCGGGAAGCCTACCCACCGGGCCGATGAGCTGGGCTGGGTGATGGATGTCCGGCGGTTGCTCCCCCGCTACCACGGGATGCGGCTCGAGCGGCTCAACGTGGGTATGCTCCTGGTGGATCTGCTGAAGAACGCCGCTCGCAACGGTATCCAGGCGCCACCGGTGGTCGCGCTGGTCTGCAAGAGCCTCGCGAACATGGATGGAACCGCACGGCTCATCGATCCTGGAATCGATATCGTCAGCGCGTTCCAGGGCTTCCTGCCGATCTTCCTGGAGGCCTACGCCGGTCGCCTCACCTCCGTCGAGGAGGCCGTCAAGGTTGCCCTCGACCTGTACATCGGCGGCCAGCGGGTGCCGTTTCAGCTCGGGACCATCCTGGAGAAGCTCGCCACGGGACGCCTGCGGATCGTCATCGACCCGCTGCGAGAGCGTTGACGGAGGTCGCGTACCCCCGGAGCTTCCTCCAGAGCGTGTTTCGCCCGATCTCCAGCACGCGCGCGGCCTCGGCCTGGGCCCCCCCGCAGGCGTCGAGGACCCTCAGGATGTGCTCCCGCTCCACGTCGCGGAGCGGACGCAAGGCGGAGGGCGCCGCGGGGCCGGGCCGCGCGAGCAGCTCCTCCGGCAGATCCGCCGGCGCGATCTCCGGCCCCAAAGCCAGCGCGGCCCCGTGCTTCACCGCGTTCTGGAGCTCTCGAACGTTCCCGGGCCAGCCGTGGCCGAGGAGGAGCCTCCTGGCCTCCCCGGTGAACCCGCGAGCCCGGGTGCGCTCCAGGGACAGGAAGCTGGCCGCGAGCGGCAAGATGTCCGCGGCGCGCTCCCGGAGCGGGGGGACCTGCACGGAGAGCACCTTGATGCGGTAGTAGAGATCCTCGCGGAAGGAGCCCTCGCGGACGCGCAGGAGGAGGTCCCGGTGCGTGGCGCAGACCACCCGCACGTCCGAGACGAAGGTCTGGTTCTCCCCGACGCGCCGGATCTCGCCGTCCTGGAGCGCCCGGAGCAGCTTCGCCTGGAGCGGCATCGGGAGCTCCCCCACCTCGTCGAGGAACAGCGTCCCCCTGGCGGCGGCCTCGAAGAGGCCCCTGCGCCCCTGGGATGCGCCGGTGAAGGCGCCCTTGCCGTGGCCAAAAAGCTCGCTCTCCAGGAGATCCGCCGGCAGCGCCGCCACGTTGACCGGCACAAACGGCCCGTCCGCGCGCCCCGAATTCGCGTGGAGCACCCGGGCGATGACCTCCTTGCCGGTCCCTGTTTCCCCGAGGATCACCACCGGCGCCTCGCTCCTGGCGAAGCGCGCCACCCGGCGGAGCACCGCGCGCATCGCCTCGCTCTCCGCCACCACCTCGGTCGCCCCGACCAGCCTGGGCGCCAGGGGGACAAGGCCGCACACCGTGCAGGAGGGAGGGCAAGAGCGTTCCATACGTTCCATCCTGGAACATCCTGGTCGCCTGGCCAACGATTTTCCGCGAAGATCCCGGAGAGAACAGGGATGGCACGGCGGGTGCTTTGATCAGGAATCACCATGATCCAACCCCAGCAGACCGTCGCGAGCGTCGTCACCGAGCACTCCGGGTGCGCCCGGATCTTCCAGCAACACCGCATCGATTTTTGCTGCCGCGGGGACCTGAGCCTCCAGGACGCCGCCAGGGAGCGCGGCGTGGAGCTGGCGGAGCTGCTGGGGCAGCTGGAGCAGGCCATCGCCGAGCGCCGCCAGCGGGGACCGAGCGCCGGCCACGATCTCCCTACGGGGGAGCTGATCGAGCACATCATCGAGAAGCATCACGCCTACCTCCGCAAGGCGCTCCCGTTCCTGGTGCCGCTGGCGGCCAAGGTGGGCCGCGTGCATGGCGATCACAACCCGAAGCTGCGGACCCTGAGCGAGGCGGTGAAGACGCTCGCGGAGGGGCTGATCTCCCACCTGGATGAGGAAGAGAGCAGGCTGTTTCCGGCGATGAGGGCCTCCGGGGCCGCGGCGACCCCCGAGCTGACCGCCGCGCTCTCGGCGATGCAGACGGAGCACCTCGCCGTGGCGGATCTGCTATCGAGCATCCGCGACGCGAGCGACGACTTCACGCTGCCGGACTGGGCCTGCGGCAGCTACCGGACGCTGTTCGGCGAGCTGCAGACGATGGAGGAGGACATCTTCCGCCACGTTCACCTGGAGAACCACGTCCTGGCGCCGCGCTTCAGGAGCGGCGATCCACCGCTGTCGCCCTCATCCCCCGGGCTGCCCTCTCCCGGGGTCGCCAGCCCGCCAGGGACGCCATGAAGCGAGACCCGAGGCTTCGAGGGCTCTCCTCCGAGCACCACCGCGCCCTGGTGCTGGCCCGCGCCCTGCGCTCCGCCGCCGAGGCGGGGGGCCGGGTGGAAGATCTGGGCTCCCTGTTGGACGGGGAGCTGGAGCCGCATTTCCAGGCCGAGGAACGGCTGCTGCTACCCGGGCTGAAGGCTGCGGGCAGGCAGGATCTGGTGGAGCAGACCCTCGCGGATCACGCCTTTCTACGGTTCTCGGTGGGGGCAGCCCAGCGGGGAGACATCCAGGCGATGAGGGCCTTCGCGGAGCGTCTCCAGGATCATGTGCGGTTCGAGGAGCGGACGCTGTTCCCTGCCTGCGAGGCGCTGCTCTCCGGGGAGCAGTTGGCGAGGCTGCGCGGGGGCTCCTGAGCTGGTGTCTGTGGCGCCGCGGGGGAGGGTCAGATCTGGCCGGCCTTGGCCTTCTGGATCCACTCCTTGACCTCGCCCTCGACGACCTCGACGGCCTTGGACTGGAAGGGGCGGAGGAGGAAGGGGACGTCGAGGTCGAAGTCGATCTGGCCGGGGAGGATGGTGAAGGAGCCGGCGAGGGTGATGCCCTTGGCTTTGAAGGAGACCTCGGCCTTGTTGTCGGTGGCCCAGCGGAAGGTCGGGTTGTACTCGGCGAACTTGGCCTTGTAGGAGTCGTAGGCCTTCTCGGTGACCTTCTTGGCGGTGGCGACGTCCAGGTCGTGCTTGATCGCGTGTTTCACGGTTACCTCCGGGGGCGAAGCCTAGCGCCAGAGGGGGGCGCGGGGCACGAATTTTCAACAGGGCGAGCATGGGGCTTCTGCGACAGGTGGGGTTGGATTTACGCTGGTGGGTCATGACGCTGAAGCATGCAGGGCAAGGGCTCACGAGCGTGGGCAAGAGGCGCGAGCACAACGAGGACAGCTTCTTGGTGGACGACGCGCTGGGGCTGTATGCGGTGGCGGACGGGATGGGGGGGCACGCCGCGGGCGAGGTGGCGTCGAGGATGGCCATCGAGATCGTGACCGAGCAGGTGAAGGCGGGGCAGGAGGTGCTCAGGAAGCTGCAGAAGGACGCGAACCACGACAACAAGCTGGCGGCGCAGCAGCTCATCGAGAAGGCCATCCAGGAGGCCTGCGCGCGCATCCACAAGGCGGCCCAGGGGGACCGGAGCAAGCGAGGGATGGGCACCACCTTCGACTGCGTGGTCGTGGCGGGGAACCGGGCGGTGCTAGGGCACGTGGGGGACAGCCGCGTGTACCTGATCCGGCAGGGGAAGGTGCACCGGCTCACCGAGGACCACACCATGCTGGCGATGGCGCTCAAGGCGGGGATAGGCAAGAAGGAGGATTTCGCCGACTCGGACTGGGCGAACTCGCTGACCCGGGCGGTGGGGCCCCAGCCTTCGGTGCAGGTGGACACGCTGCTGATCGAGTGCCAGACCGGCGACCGCTTCTTCCTGTGCAGCGACGGGCTCCACGGGTACCTCTCCGACGAGGAGGCCCCCCAGGTCATCGCGTCGATGGCCTCGGGGACGCCCCTGTCGAAGATGATCGACCTGGCGAACGACCGGGGAGGGAAGGACAACATCACCGGCGTGCTCGTGGCGCTCCACGGGGACCCGAGCCCGACGATGCACACCATCCCCATCGACATGAAGATGGGCCTCCTGGAGAAGATCCCCCTCTTCGCGTTCCTCAATTACAAGGAACGCTCGGCCATCTTCTCCATCATCACCACCAAGAATTTCTCCGCCGGTGCGGAGATCCTCCGGGAGGGATCCCAGGGTGAGGATCTCTACATCCTCACCCAGGGCCGGGTGGTCGTGGAGAAGGCCGGGCAGCGCATCGGGGAGCTGGCCACCGGGGACTACTTTGGCGAGATGGGGCTGGTGGACAACGCGCCGCGCTCCGCCACCGTCCGGGCCCTGGAGCCCACCGAGTGCATGGTCATCACCCGCGCCGACATGATGTCCATGATGCGACGCGAGCAGATGATGGCGGTCAAGCTCCTCTGGAGCTTCGTCCAGACGCTATCGGAGCGGCTCCGCAACGCCAACACGGGGATGGTCGAGGCCCGCAAGGCGGGCGGCTCCATCCCCTTCAACCCGCAGGATTGATGTCCCGGAGCGACGGACCTCTCTTCTCCGCCGAGCGGTTCACCGCGATCCGGAGGCTCGGCGAGGGGGGGATGGGCGAGGTCCACGAGGTGCTCGATCAGGAGCGAGGGATCCGCTGCGCGCTCAAGGTGCTGAAGCAAGAGGGGGCGCTCGACGCGCTCCGGTTCAAGCGAGAATTCCGGGCGATCGCGGGCTACCACCACCCGAACCTGGTCCGGCTCTTCGACCTGGTGCAGCTCGAGGGTGGCCGGCTCGGTTACACGATGGAGCTGCTCGAAGGATCGAACCTCTTCTCGGTCCTGTGCGGCGAGGGGAGCCTCCCTCCGGGCACCGGGGGAGAGGCGCGCCCGGCGACGACCGCGCGCCTCCCGCCCGCGGAGGGCAAGGCGGCGGCGTTCTCGGGGGGGGACGTGACCTGGCTCGACCACGGCGAGGGGCCGGACCCGGGCCCCCCGCCTCCGCAAGCGGTCCCCGTGGTCGCGGAGCCCCGGACGGCCCCCTGCTGCGATCTGGTGGCGCTCTCGGTCGTGCTCGGGCAGGTGCTGGACGCCCTCGATTTCCTGCACCAGCGCGGCATCGTCCACCGCGACCTCAAGCCCGAGAACATCATGGTCGATCCGAGGGGGCGGGTGAGGCTGCTCGACTTCGGGATCATCGAGCGGATCCGCGACGACCCGGAGGCAGGGACCATCCGAGGAACACCTGGGTACATGGCTCCCGAGCTCTTCCTGGGGCAGCGGGCCGAGCCTGCCTCGGACCTCTACGCCCTCGGGTGCCTGCTCTTCCGGCTCCTCTCTGGCCGGCTCCCTTTCCCTTCCAGCAACCTCGCGGAGCTGGGGGTAGCGCACACGCTCCGCGACCCTCCGCCGATCGCCCGGCTTGTCTCTGGTCTTCCTGGCGAGCTCGAGTGGGTGTGCGACGCGCTCCTCCGGAAGTCGCCCGCGGCGCGGCCCTCGATCGCCGCGATCCGGGAGCGCCTGGGCCTTCGACCGAAGGAAGCGGGGCCAACCGAGGCAGGCGCCGGCGGCCCGGGCCTGGTGGAGCGAGCGACGGAGCGGGGGGTGCTCCGGGAGGAGCTCGCCCGGGCGCTGGCCGGGGCCCCGCGGGTGGTGCTCCTGAGCGGCGCGTCGGGGATGGGCAAGAGCACGCTGGCCTCGGTGTTCCGCGAGGACGCGAGGGAGGCCGGGTGCGTGATCCTCGAAGGGCGCTGCTACGAGCGAGAGGCGCTCCCGTTTCGTGCGCTCGGCTCGTGCATGGATGAGCTCGCGCTGCTGCTCTCCCGCTGGCCGAAGGCAGAGCGAGGGCCCCTCGCGGACGACGCCCGCGCCGTGTCGGCGATGTTCGGCGGGTTTGCCCTGATCGCAGGGGACGCGCCGCCGTCACACGCGCCGCCGAGGGGCGAGGTGTTCGCGGCGCTGCGGAGGATCCTGGCCGCAGTCGCGCGCCAGAGGCCGCTGCTCTTGCTGATCGATGACCTGCAATGGACCGACGCGGAGAGCATCGAGCTCATCACCGCGCTCCTGTCGGCCCCCTCGATCGGCAGGCTGCTCTTGCTCGGCCTGGCCCGGCCGGTGGACGATCCGGCGCACCCGCTCGCGGCGCTCTCGTCGCGGCGCGAGGTGAGCTCGCTCTCGCTATCCCCGCTCACGCCGGGGTCGGTGCGGCAGATGTTCGAGGGGCTGCTGGGCCCCCGCGAGGATGGCGCCTACGAGGCGCTGATCGCGAGGAGCCAGGGAAACCCGTTCTTCGTGCGGCAGCTCTCCCTGGCGATGCGAGCTCGCCCCGAGCTGGCCTCTGCAGGAAGGCTCCTCGACCTCGGTGAGCTGGTGGAGGTCCGGCGGGAGGGGCTCTCGGAGGGGGCAAGAGCGCTGCTGGATCTCTGCTCGGCGGTAGGCTCGCCGGCCAGCCTGCGCACGCTCGGCGGCGCGTCCGGGACCGGGGAGATCCAGGCGCCGCTCGACGAACTCCTCCTCGCGGGGCTGCTCTCGGTGGCGTTCTCGCCGAAGGCGAAGGAGGGGCGACGCATCGCCTACGACGTCTCCCACGACGCGTTCCGCGAGCGAATCTACGCCGCCATCGCGCCGGCCAGGAGGCGCGAGCTGCACCGCAGGCTCCTCGCCGCTCTCGAGCGCGACCCCGACGCGAGCAAGGAGAGCCTGCTGCGCCACGCCCAGGCCGTGGGAGATCGCGCCCTCACCTACCGCTACGCGAGGGCCGCGGCGCAGGAAGCGCAGGCACGCCTGTCGTACGAGCGCGCCGCGGCCCTCCACGACGTCGTTCTCTCCTGCGTCCCGGAGGGCACGCCCGGGGACGAGCGGGCCGCGCTGCACCTGGAGGCGAGCCTGGCCCGCCACGGCATGAACGACTACCCCTCGGTGAAACGGCACCTGGGCTCGGCGCTCTCTCTCCTCCGGGTCAACCTGCCCACCGGGCTGCTCTCCCTCGCCGCGGACACGGCTCGCCTCGCGGCGCTTCGCCTGCTCCGTGGCCCGGGCGACAGGCCCCCCACGACCTACGGCCCGGAGGCGAAGGCTCGCCTCCAGGCGGTGTCTGCATTGACCCATTTGATCGAGATTTACATCACCGACAACCAGCCCGTCCCTGCCATCCACGCGACGCTCCTGGCGCTTGCGCTGGCCGAGACCTGCCCCCCGTCGCCCGAGCTCGCCGTGGCCAGGAGCATGATGGCGGCCTGCCTCGCGATGGTTCACCGGTTCGATCAGGGGCAGCGCTACCTCGACGCGGCGCTGGCGCTGGCGCGGCACATCGACGATCGCGTCGCCCGGGGCAGCGTGGCCGTGATCGGCAGCGAGGTGCTCCTGGCCAGGTCGAGGTTCACCGAGGCCATCGCGATGAGGGAGCAGGGCCACGCTCTTTATACCGAGGAGGGCGCCCACGAGCGCGCCATCCATGCGCTGGCCATGGTGCAGGTGGTGCATCAGATCGAGGGGTCGGCGGGCGGGATCGAGCAGATCAGCGAGCGACTGGCGGCGCTGGCCCGGCGCTACGGCGATCCGATCCGCCTGTCCACGTCCTCGATGTCCCTGGCCATGGTGGCCCTGCGCAAGGGCGACCTTGCTTCGGCGGAGTCCCACCTCGCCCACGCCGACGGGCTCCTCGAGAGCCGGAGCCACGGGATCATCGAGTCGCAGCGCCTCTCCCTCCACGCCTTGTTGCTGGCCAGGCAGGGCAAGCCAGAGCAGGCCGTCGCCCGCGTGAAATCCTTCCTGGCGAGCCTGAGCGAGCCTGCGGGGCCGCCGGTGATCGTTGTCTTCGTCTCCGCCGCCGCCGAGGCCCTCTACCGGGCGGGCACCCGGGTCGCCGAGGGGCCGCGGGTGATCCGGGCGATGGACCGATTTCTGCGGCTCCTCGCCGTGACCCAGCCCTTTGTCCGGCCGATCTTGCTGCTCCACAGGGCGCGCCACGAGCGGGACCGGAGGCGGGCGCTCTCGCTGGCCAGGGAGGCCGCCGAGGCCTGCGAGGCGCGCGGGCTACGCTACGAGCTGGGCCGTGCGCTGCAGCTCCGGGCGTCTCTCGAAGAAGATGCGCCCCTCGCGCGGATGCTGGCGCGGAGGGCCACCGAGGAGCTCGAGGTCTGCGGCGCCGGCTGAGATCGCCCCGGAAGCGCGCGGCGGGGTCAGGCTCAGGAACGGAGGCGCTCGGCGTGGGCGGCCAGGACGCTCAGCGTCTGGGCGGCCCTCCGTCGTGCCTGGGCCTCGCCGTCGCGCACCTTCCGCAGCTCGTTCTCGCAGGCGAAGATCCGGTCCTGCTCCCGCTCCATGTCCTTGACGAAGCGAAGACGGATGGCGCCCTCCTGGCCGCCTTCCCCCAGGACGGCGACCTGCTCCCGGAGCTTGGCGTGCCGGGCGATGGCGTCCTGCTGCTCCCGCTCCAGGCGACCGCGCTGCTCCTCGAAGGACGACGCCTGGGCCCAGGCGGCGAGCACGCTGGCCAGGGCGTCGTGGGTGCTCCGGTCGATGAGGCGCCCTTCGAGCCAGGCGCCCAGCTCGGCGGGGGTGAGGTGCTCGTACTCGACGCGGCGCACCTCGCGCCAGCGCTCCACCAGGGACGCCTCGGCCCGGCCCTGGGGCGGGACGCGGAGTCGCAGCCTCGCCTCCCCCTGGCTCTCCTCCAGCAAGGCGCCAGCCTCTGCGGAGGTGGCGCGGCGCTCGTTGCGGGGGCGCACCAGCAGCACCTCGACCTCCTCCAGGTGGGAGCTCTCGACGGAGAAAGCGTGGACCTCCTCCCGCTGCTGCTCCTCCAGCAAGGCGCCGGCCCCCAGCCGGACCCCCACTACCGAGGTCGAGGACCGCACGGTGCGCGCGCAGCGTACCGAGGCGTCCCGGGCGTAGGAGAGCTGCACCTCGTCGCCGCGCCGGGTGAAGGGCAAGAGCGCCTCGCCCACGTAGCTGCCCCGGTCGTAGATGACCGCGGGTCCCTCTTCGAGGAGCACGAGGGTGCTGTTGGGGAAGGTGAGGGTGACCTCCGGGGAAGGGTCGCGCTCGTCGCGCCAGACTCGCTCGACCCGCGCGGCCACGCTGGAAGCGACCGCGGGCACCATGGCCGAGCCGCCGCGGCGGAGCGAGACCCGGTGGGGCGTGCGGTACTCGAAGGGTTCGGTCCGGGCCGCGGGCTCGGCGCGGTCGAGGAGGATGGTGCCCGTGGGGCTCGGCTCACCCGGGCTCCCATGACCCGGCGCAGCGCCGTCGTCGTCGAGGGCCTGGGGGGGACCATCCACGCCGTAGAGCTCCGCCATGAAGGAGACCGGCTGGGCGGAGGAGAGGGTCAGCTCGATGTCGTCGAGATCCTCCTCGGTGGGATTATGGACCAGGGCCCAGCCAACCAGGAGGGTGGTGTCGCTCTGGCGGAGGAGGCGGTAGGAGAGCTTCCAGGGAGTCGCCGGCACGACGCAGGCGACGCGGAGGTCCTCTGCCTTGCCGGAGAGGACCACCCGCAGCGCCCTGCGCTCCCCGGCAGCGGTGGCGCGCCCCCGGTCCAAGAGGTAGTCGAGATCCTGGCGGCTGGGCTCGTCGAGGGCCTCGATGCCCGTCAGGTCCGCCAGGGGGACGATGGTCACCGCCCCGGCCCGGGGGACCAGGAGCAAGCGAGGCGCTCCGTGGGTCGTTTGAACCCCAAGCAGATGACCTTCGTGGGGGCCGCTGGCGGTCTGGATCTTCACGTTCCGACCGCGGAGGGAGTCCAGCCAGCCGGCGAGGGCGCCGCCCTCGGAGGCCAGGAGGCGGCGTTCGGCCAGGGCTTTCTGGGGATCCTGGGGGGCCTCGAAGGAGACGGACTGGACCCTGGCGTTGCCGCTGGCGACCCAGATGGCGAGAGATTTGAGCACCTCGTTCATCTCGTGGCGGCGGAAGGTCAGCTCGAAGGGGCCATCGACGGGCCCTCCGCGCTCGACGTAGCAGGCCCCGTGGCGGAAGAGCACCAGCCGGCGGACGCGAGGGTTGGAGTGAGCCATGGGCAGGTAGTATCCAGGTGTCCCGGTTGTCCGAGCAAGCCCTTGCGCCCCCCACCGGTCATCGGCATAGTATGGAAGATGCCTAGAACTTCTCCACAGACCCGCCGGCTCCCCCCCACAGAGAAGGAACGCCTCGACCTGCGCAAGCGGGTAGGTACCTTCGTCCGCGCCCGCCGCCAGCAGCTCGGTTTGTCGCAGGGGGATGTCATCGAGAAGCTCGGCTACGTGAGCCGCAACAGCGTGAGCAACATCGAGACCGGGCGCGAGGGGCTCCCTGCCAAGCGCATCTACGCCTGGGCCGATGTCCTCGAAGTGCCCCGGGACGCCTTCTTCCGCTTTGTCACGGGGGAGGCCCGGCGCGTCGAGATGGGGAGCAGGGTCGTCAAGAGCGAGGCGGCCCGGATCTCCACCGGAGAGAGCGAGCTGCTCGCCGCCTACCGGAGCCTGCCCGCCAAGTACAAGAAGCGAATCCGCGAGCACCTCCAGGAGTACACCGAGCTGGCCCGAAGCGACTCCTGAGGCGGCGAGCTACCCCGCCGAGGGGCCCTCCGGCGCGAGGTGGTGGTGCTCCGCCGCCAGCACCTGCTCCACCCAGAAGCGAGGCCCCCGCCGCGCCAGGGAGGCGGCGGCGAGCGCCGCCAGGAGCAGGAGGCACGTTACCTGGAAGGGCTCCGCCTGCCCGTGGGCAGCGTCGTGGAGCGCCACGGAATCGACCCCTCCGAGCGCTGCGTTCGCCACCAGCCCGAAGGCCACCACGAGGGAGAAGAGGAGCCCTGCGAAGAGCGCGGCGATGCGTCGTCCGTGGAGCCTGGCCAGCACCCGGAAGGTCGTCAGGTTGGTCGCAGGGCCCGCGAGGAGGAGGGCCAGGGCGGCCCCGCTGGACATTCCCTTGTGGAGCAGGATCGCCACCAGCGGGGTGACGCCCGCCGCGCACACGTACAGGGGCACACCGAGGGCGGCGAACAGGAGCACGTCCGCCGAGGCAGAGCGCCGCGACAGGGCCTGCTGGGCCAGCGAAGGCTCGAGGAAGGCGGCGAGCCCCAGCCCCAGCAGGACCCACGGCAGGGTGTAGTCGATGGCGTCGGTGAGGGCGTAGAGGACGCCGCCGCGGAGCCGCTCCGCCGCGGGGCGCTGGAGCTCCGGGGACGCCTCCGAGGGAGGCCCCTGCTCGCCGCGGACCACGACCCCCCCGACCACGA
>CAZSDX010000168.1:1997-12111 GCA_964605685.1 uncultured Polyangiaceae bacterium | reverse complement strand
ATCTCCGGCGCCAGGAAGCCCGGGGTGCCGACCAGCGGCGCCTCGGGGGCGGCGGCGGCGTCGGTGACGGGGCTCAGCTCCAGCAGGGCGGCGGTGTCCAGGTCGCTGGAGCCGGGGGCGACCAGCGGCGCCGCCCCCCGGTAGAGCGCCACCCCGAAGTCCAGCAGGCGTACACGCCCCTCGCCGTCGAGCAGCAGGTTGGCGGGCTTGAGGTCCAGGTGGATGATCCCCTGGTTATGGATGGCGTCCAGGGCGTCGGCCACCTGACGGATGTACGCCAGGGCGCGGCGCCACCGCAGGGGACCTCGCTCCTGGAGGAGCCGGGCCAGCGGGGTGCCCTCCAGCAGCTCCATGGCGACGAAGGGCTGGGGGCTCGGCAGGGGCAGGAGGCCCGCGGAGAAGACGGTGACCAGGGCCGGGTGGCGGAGCGAGGCGAGGACCCGGGCCTCCCGGGCCCAGTCGGCGCCGAGGAGCGTGGGCGCCAGGAGCTTGAGGGCAACCTGCCGCACCTCGGATCCGTCCGGCAGCAGCTCGCAGGCGCGCCATACCTCCCCGAAGCCGCCGCGGCCCAGGGGGGCTTCGAGGCGGAAACGGCCGCCGAGCAGGTCGCCGGGCAGACGGAGCCCTCTCGGCTCGGGCTCGGCGGGGGAGGACATGGGCGGCGGATCCGGGCAGGAGCGGGGTTAAGGCGCCGGAGATCCCCTCGTCGAGGCGGCGCATCCCTTCGAGGAGCAGGGCCTCGGGGGTCTCCTCGATGACGCGGGCGGGGGGGCGGGCGTGGGGGGCGAGGGCGAAGTCTCCTTCCTGGATGAGGAGCATGGCGTAGAACGCCTCGGCGCCGCGGAGCTTCCCCCAGAGCGCGTTGTAGATGCTCCCATCGACGAAGTGGATCTCGCCCACCTCGTTGCGGCTCCGGATCCTGAGCGAGCCGGACTTTCGCCCGTGCCAGAGCACCTGGATGATGTCCGGCAGGCCCATCTCCGACAGGCTCCCGCTGACGCCCCGGGGGCCCGCCTTGGTGGCCCGCTGCTCCAGCATCTGCTTGATCTTGGCGATGAGGAGGTCGCTGTTGGCGGGCTTGGCGATGAAGTCGAGGACCCCGAGCTCGAAGGCTCGCTGGGGGTCGTTGCGGTTCTGGCGCCGGGTGAGCAGCACCCAGGGCATGTCCTTGCCCCAGGGGTGCTTGCGGGCCTCGGTGAGCAGCGCGAAGCCGTCCTGCCCGGCCAGCTCCAGCTCGCTGATGACCACCTCGATCTCGCCGCTCTCCAGCATCTTCACGGCCTGCTCGGCGCTCCGGGCCACCTTCACCAGGAAGCCCTGCTGCACCATCCGCAGCTCCAGCACGGTGGTCTCCTCCGGGTCCGGGTCCACGAGGAGAGCGGTGCGCCGGTCGCCCAGCAGGCGCCCCTTGATGTCCTCGCCGGTGATCGCCAGCTTGAAGAGGTCGACCAGGTTGGGGTCGAAGACGGTCTCCTTGTAGCGGCTCAGCACCTCGCAGGCCTCCAGCGGCCGCAGGGTCTTGCGGAAGGGGTTGCGCGGGTTCTGGGTCAGGTCCGCGTAGGTATCGGTGATCGCCAGGATGCGCCCCCCCAGCGGGATGTCCTTCCCCTTGGCCTGCCCTGGAAGCCCGTTGCCGTCGTAGCGCTCGTACATCGTCTCGACGGCGGCGAAGGTGGCCTCCGGCAGGCCGCAGCTCTCCATGAGCCGGCGGGGGGCGGTGAGGGCTTTCTCGGCGGCGACCCGGTGCCCCTCGTACTCGGACACGTTGAGCGCGGTGAGGTGGTAGGCCCCCATCTTGTTCAGGTCGTGGAGGTACGCCGCCGCCAGGATCGCGTTGCTCTCCGCGGGGGGGAGCCCCACCCGCTCGCACATCTTCTTCGACAGCCGGGCCACGTGGCTGGAGTGCCCCCGGAGATCGGGCCGGGCGTTCTCGATGAGGCTGATGAGCACGTTGAGGGTCTCCAGGTACCCCTCCGACGTGATCGCGCCTCCTCCGCCCGCTGCCCCCTTGGCGGATACGTTCTTCGACAGCGCGTCCGCCGACAGGGTGCGCTCGCGGTAGTTGGCCTCCGCCAGATCCCGGGCGATCTGCTCGTCGCTCAGCAGGTTCCGCTCGTAGACGTTGAGCATCGAGGTGAACTGCTCGTGGGCCGTCCGGTCCAGCACCGCGAAGGCGTGGATGTCGCCCCCGTAAGCCTTGGCGATCGCCGCCTTGACCGACGCCGGGCGCGCCACGAAGGCCCGCACCTCCTTCAGCCCCGAGGCCAGCTGGAGCTCCCGCAGCGCCTCCAGGTTGTTCGGATCCGCCGTCACCACCGAAAGCACCCCGTTCTCCGGGTCGTAGAGCACCGGGAACACTTGGTGCTGCTCCGCGAAGCGCCTCGGGACCTTGTCCAGCGTCAGCCGGTCGATGTCCGCCTTGGCCAGCTTCTCCGTGCTGACGAAGCGCGTCTTGTACATCGCCGCGATGAACTTCAGCAGATCGTTCTCCGTGATGGCCCCTACCTCGAGGAGCGCCTCCTCGATGCGCCCTCCCATCCGGTTGAACTGCGTGAGCGCCGCCTCGTACTGTCCCTGATCGATCTTCCCTGCCTCCAGCAGGAGATCGGCCAACCGGTAGAGCGCCGCGGAGCGGGGGGATATCGCCATATCCTTCCAAGCATACCCCAGACATCGCCGCCGGGGGGAGCACCCGTGACCACAACCCCCTTCAGCCCCGCCCCAGTAGCCACCGAAGCGGCTTCCGGTAGAAGGTCCTCATCCGATCCGCCGGCACCTCGTGCCCGATGTCCTCCGGCGTCCAGATCCTCACCTTCACCTGCTCCCTCAGGAGGTGCTCGTACACCCGCCGGGTGTTCTCCACCACCATGTCCTTCTCCCCGGTCAGCAGGTAGATCTTCTTGAATTTCTTCCGGTTCTTCCTCAGCTCCTCCAGCCCCGCCGCCCCCCAGTAGACGTCGTTCGCCGCCAGGATCAGCCACCGGCTGAAGCGCTCCGGCTCCCTCACCCCGATGTTCATCGCCGCCAGCGCCCCCTCGCTGAACCCGATCAGGATGTGGTCGTTCTTCTGGATCTTTCCCCCGAATTTCTCGTGAAACGCCGCCACCGCCGCGTCCACCGCCTGCTTCGCCGACGGCCAACTGTTGTTCCATCCCCGCCCCCCGCCCCCCCGGTTCTCCGGGCCGGACGGGCACAGCAGCCAGCCGATCTCCGCGGTCACCTTCGCCCACTTCCGGCAGTCGCTCTCCGGGTTCCCGCTCCGCCCGTGGAGCCACACCAGCACCGGCTTCTTCCCCCCGCCCCTCGCTTTCGGCGGGATGTAGTACGCCGGCGCTTGGCGCGGCACCTCCAGCACCCCCGGCGCCACCGCCGCGGCCGCCTTCTTCGCCTCGGTTCCCGGGCTCCAGAGCCCCAGCGCCAGCCCCAGGGCCGTCGCCACCCATGCGCTCCTCGACGCCATGCCCCTCTTCGTAGCAGGTGCGTCCCTCCCTGGCGGCGCGATCTTGGCGGCGAAAATGTCTGGACAGCGCCGCCCTCGCGGGCTACTCAGAGCGTGGGTTGCCGACAGCGCACTGTGAACCCGCTAGGCCCTGACGGGAGCAACGGTAGCGGGAAGCGGGTGTGGCAGCCCATCTTACTTTTTGGGGCCCTCCTCGACCAGCGGACGGCTCGCGTAGAGCGCCCGACAGAGCTCCAGCGCCCTCGGGGAACGGATCCGCCAGTCCATCCGGTTCATCACGTACCCCCAGGAGAGCCCTCGATCCGGGTCGCACCAGCCCAGCGCCCCGCCCATCCCCGCATGCCCGAAGCTGCGCGGGTTCGGCGAGAAGATCCCCGCCTCCTCCTTGAGGAACCCCTGGGACCACCCCAGCGGCTTCTGCAGGATCTCGTCCCGTTCGGAGAACCCCTGACGCTCCTGGAGCGGCCCGATGGAGTCCGCCCGGAAGAAGCGGCGTCCCTCCGCGACCCCCCCCAGCGCGAAGGGCAAATACGCGCGGGCCAGGCCCCGGGCGGTGGCGGTCGCGGAGGCCCAGAGCAGCTCCGACCCCACCGCGTCCGCATGCTGGTAGCGCCCCGGACCCTCCGGACCCGGCGGTGGGTTGGTGAAGGCCCGCAGCGCCAGCGAGCCGGGACGGAGCGTCGCCCGGGCCAGGCGCGCCTCGGGGCTCCCTCCCCGGAGCGCTTCCCACAGCATGCGGCCCACGCGCTCCGGCACCGAGGGCGGCACCAGCGTGGCCAGCCGCCCCTGCTCGCTGGCCGGCGTGCCCACCCAGACCTCGGCGGACAGCGGCTCGAAGAGCTCCCGTCGCAGGAGCGTCCCCGCGCTCTCCCCGGCGACGCGCTCGATCACCTCCCGGGCGTACATGCCGAAGGTGACCGCGTGGTAGCCCTGGAGCCGTCCGGGCTCCCACCGGGGCCGCTGGCGCTCCAGCGCCTCGCGGAGCCGCCCTCGCCCCTCGTCGCGGAGGCAATCCTCGAAGCTCACCGCCTCGTCCAGCGCCGCCACGCCCGCCCGGTGGTTCATCAGCGTCCGGATCGAGATCCGCTCCTTGCCCGCGGCGGCGAAGCCGGGCCAGACGGTGGCAACGGGGGCATCCCAGTCGAGCTTCCCCTGCTCCGCGAGCAGGTGCATCGCCATCGCCGTCAACCCCTTGGTGACCGAGAAGACCAGGCAGGAGGTCTCCTGCCTCCAGGGGAGCCCGGTCTCCGGATCCGCCACTCCCCCCCACAGATCGACCACCGCCTCGCCCCGGTGGTAAGCGGCGAAGGCGGCCCCCAGCTCCTCGCCGCGGGCGAGGTGCATCGCGAAGGCCCGGGCGACGGGCTCGAAGCCCTCGGCGTAGAACCCGTGAGCAGGGGCAGGAGCAGGTAGCAAGGTGGCCATCACGCCGGAGTGTGCCCGGGATGGGAGCGGCAGGCGAGACCTCACCGGATCCGGTCAAAAATTCCGTTTTTTTGCCCGATTCCAGCCGATCTCTCCGGCGGTCCGTGGCCCGATCAGGCACTCGTCCAGCCCCTTCGGTTCGCGGAATTGCTGCTCCCCCGTCGCCACCTGCCCCGCCATCAGCTCGCAGAAATCCTGCGGGTAGAGGGGCCTCCTCTCCGGGTCTCCGAGGCCGTCTGGTGCCAGCGGCTGGCCCGAGGCTCCGTACTTGTCGGTGGCCCCGGCGGTGTGGAGCAGCTCGTGGGCGAGGGCCACCTGGAGCCAGGGGATGCCCTCCGGGCTCGCCTCCGCGTTGACGACGGCGATCCGGAGGCGCTCGACGGCGACGGAGGTGTCCAGCGCCCGGGGGCTTCCGGCGGGGAAGAACAGCACAAACATCTCGACGTCTGCCTCCGGGAGGCCGTGCTCGCGGCGCACCCGGAACGAGTAAGCGCGCAGCTCCAGGCTCCAGCGGATCACGTCGAGAGGACCGGCCCCGTCCGGCAGGGCAGGGGGGCGCTCCGGGATGGGCTTGCCCAGGAGCACCTGGGCCAGCGGAGGCGAGAAGGGGAGGCCGTGGCGCCGCCCTTCCCGCTCCAGGAAGGCGACGACCGGCTCCAGGTCGCCGACCTTCAGGGCGCCGACGTGCGCGCGCACCTCCGGGGAGTCGACCGCCAGCACCGGGTACACCCCGACCGTCAGCACGCGGTCCCAGCTCCGGATACGCGCGCGGCGAAATTCGATGGTGCCGGCGATCAACAGCAGGAGCGAGAGCAGGACGGCGATCCGGACGCTCCGGAACGAGAGGCCACGAGGGGCCTGCAAATCAGCCATGGAGGAGATCGTACCGCGATGTCCCGGGCAGGGTCAGATCCTCCGGATACGGCGGCGCTCCTCGATCATGTGCTGGTGGATGTGGCGCTGGGCGGCGGGGCGCTCGACCAGGACGAAGGAGTCGAAGGCGTCGCCGTGGCGGGCGGCGCAGGCGAGGAAGCGGTTGGCGGCCTGCTCCGGGGGCAGGGCGTCGTCGTGGCGCCCGGGGAGCTCGATGACCGCCGAGCGGATGCAGAGCCCGGCGAGGGCGTCGAGGAGGCGCTCCGCCACCCGCTCGAAAGCGCCCTCGTCGAAGGAGGCGCGGGGGCCCAGGCCAAAGAGGAGCACCTTGTCGGCGGTGAGCCTCGGGCGCCCGGACAGCAGCAGGACCTCGCCCGCCTGGCCGGTGAGGAAGCCCCCCTCCAGCAGCCGCTCGATGCGCCCCGCCAGGCGCCAGGAGAGGAGCCCCACCACCCCGCGCGGCGGCAGCGCGTCGCTGTAGAGGCAGCAGGCCAGCGCCTCGGTGGGCAGCTCGTCGAGGCGACGCAGCTCGGGGGCGACGAAGTGCAGCTCCATCAGCGGGAGGCGCCGCGGCCGGCGACCTGGGCGATGTGGTCCAGGACCCCGTTGACGAAGGCCCCGGAGTCCCCGGTCCCGTAGCGCTTCGCGAGCTCTACCGCCTCGTCGATGACCACCGCCGCAGGGATGTCCGGGCGAGCCAGCAGCTCGTAGGCGCCGAGGCGGAGCACGGTCCGGTCGACGCGGGTCATGCGCTCCAGGCGCCAGTTGTGGCTGGCGGCCTGGATCTTCTCGTCGATCTCCCGGGAGCGGGCCGCATAGCCGGTCACGCAGGACTCGGCGTAGCTCTTGGTCTCCGGGTGCAACTCGTACTGCTCGTCCTGCTCCGTCAGCGGCAGGGCCCGCCAGTAGCGGTTGATGACGAGGTCCGCGTCGTCGCCGGTCTCCAGGGCGAAGATCATCTGGAAGGCCGCCTCGCGGCCGCTGGAACGGATGCCCATGGCTCAGGGTTCTCCGAGAGCGACGCGGTCGATGATCTCCAGGCCGAAGCCCTCCAGGCCAGGGATCTTCCGGGGGTTGTTGGTCAGGAGACGCATGCGCCGGACCCCCAGGTTCGCCAGGATCTGCGCTCCGAGCCCGTACTCGTGGAGCACGCGCCGGCCAGGAGCAGGGGTCTGGGGGATGAAGGGCGCGAGCTGATCGGTCAGGTCGCTCTGGGCAGGGAAGTACACCAGCACCCCGGAGCCCGCCGCCTCGATGGCCTCGATGGCGCCCCGGAGGTTCCTCCCACCCTCGCGGCCGCGGGAGGCGAAGAGGTCCGCCACGGTGGAACCTGCATGCATGCGCACCAGCGTTGGCTCCGCCGGGGAGATGTCCCCCTTCACCAGCGCCAGCATCTGCCGGCGGCTCAGGTCGTCCTCGTAGACGACGGCCCGCCAGGGGGTCCGGGTCTGGTCGAGGGTCACCGTCGTCTCCCGGATGCGGCGCACCAGCCGGTCCATGCGCAGCCGGTAGGCGATCAGGTCCGCGATGCTGAGGATCCGCAGGCCGTGCTCGGCGGCGAAGCGCTCCAGATCCGCGCGCCTCGCCATGGACCCGTCGTCGTTCATGATCTCGCAGATCACCCCCGCCGGCGTCAGCCCCGCCAGCCGCGCCAGATCGACGGACCCCTCCGTCTGCCCCGTCCGCACCAGGACGCCCCCGTTGCGCGCTCGCAGCGGGAACACGTGCCCTGGGGTCACCAGATCCTCCGGACGGCACGAGGGGCCCGCGGCGACGCGGATCGTGTGCGCCCGGTCGGCGGCGCTTATCCCCGTGGAGACGCCGTGGCGCGCCTCGATGCTGACGGTGAAGGCGGTGCCCAGGGCGGGGCCTTTCCGACCCACTTGCTCCATCATGGGCAGGCCGAGGCGGGCGACCTGGTCCTCGGTGAGGGTGAGGCAGATGAGGCCGCGGCCGTGCTTGGCCATGAAGTTGATGTCGGCGGGGCGGACCAGCTCGGCGGCCATGCACAGGTCGCCCTCGTTCTCTCGGTCCTCGTCGTCGACCAGGATCACCATGCGGCCGCTGCGGACCTCGGCGATGGCCCGGTCGACGCGCTCGAAGACCTCGTGGTGGAGGGGAAGGGCGACGGCGTCGCTCGGGGTGGCGGGCTCGGGGCCCGGGGACGGATCAAGGGGCAGGCGCGAGGTCATGGCGGTATCCGCGGGGGTAGGGCGCCCCGCGGGACCGTGGTAGTGCCGCCAATCGTGCTTTTTTGCAACCGCTCAGCGGAAATTCTCCAGGTCACGGGTCAGCTCCTCCAGGTGGCGGGGGTCAAATTCCAGCCCCAGCGTCCGGGCCGCGTTCCGGAGCATGCGCCGCTCCGGTAGCGAGGCGCTCCGGTCCACCGCCGCAGCGACCTCCAGCAGCCGGAAGAGCCCGGCCCGCTGCGCCTCCGGGACCTGCGCGAGCCGCTCCATCCACGCCCCCTCGTCCTCGACGAAGCGCCGCCGGGCCGCCCCGCGCTCCAGCGGAGGGAGCCTGCCAAGCATCCAGCCGAGGATCGCCGCCTCCTCGGGCTTCATCTGCCCGTCGGCGGTCAGCATGAACCAGACCCCCTCGACCGCCAACTCCCCTGGGGCCCCTTCCCCCTGGAGCAGCCGATCGGCCACGTCCTGGAGCGCCCGCTGGTAGCGAAGGTAGCGGTGTACGGTCTCCCCCAGGCGTCGGGTGGTCCTCACGTTGGCCAGCGGGGAGGTGGCCACCCCCAGCACCGGCACCGTGTTCCTCCGGAGCGCCTGCCCCAGCAGCTTGCGGCCGATCTTCACCCCGAGGTCGTCGCCGGCCAGCGAGAGCACCCGGTCGACGAGGCCGCGGGCTCCTTCCGCAGGGGGTTCCTCCTCGCTCTCGAAGGCGAAGCTGTAGAGGCGCATCAGGTCCGCCGGATCCTCCGGGTCAAAGTCGATGCCGTAGATCGAGCCCAGGGTGCAGGTCAGATCCATGTGGATCACCGCCCGGTAGAGCACGTCCCCCAGGAGGCCCCCGACCGTCGCCGGAACCCCCACCACGGCGCCGATCCCGTGGGTGTTCAGCGTCAGCAGCGCCGACCCGGTGGAGGTCAACCCCGAGGCGAAGCCGGTCAACCCGGTCTTGACGCAGGCCCGCCGGATGGCCCTCCTCGCTTGCTCGGGCCTTGGCTGATCCTCCGCCACCGGCCTGGCCCTCGCCCGGTTCCACCGCAGGTAGAGCTGCACCACCTTGGTGAACCAGCTCCCGCTCCTGACCTCCTCGAACCCCAGCTCTTTCCCGAGCGCGCCTGCGATCCCTTGCGTCTCTTCCATGTTCACCGAGTCCATGCGCCGAAGGATGCTACATTGAGCAAGCTGTGTCGCCGCGAACCATCTTCCCTCTCCTCGCCGCCGCGCTCGGGACCATCGCCTGCGGCGCCAGCTACCAGCGGATCTACGAGGGCGATGTGCGCTTCGAGCACTGCTATCGCCTCGACGCCGACGCCTCGGTCACCCCCCAGACCCGCCTCGCCTGCTGGTCCGAGTGGACGCTGCTCCACACCGTCGGGCAGAACCACGACCGCGTCCTCTACGCGCGCCGCCGGGAGGCTGCCCTCCGCAGTGGAGACGCCGCCCCCGCAGGCCCCGCCCTCCTCACTGGTCAGCCCTCTTCCGTCTCCACCCAGCACCACGCCCTCGTCGCTCCGCCTTCGCCCCCTTCCCCACCTGCTACCACAGGAACCCCTGCCTCCCCCGCCGCCAAGACGACGCCCCTGGCGGTGGCCTCTCCTCCGGGGTCGGCGGCGCTCTCCTCCCGGCAGCTTTGCTCCCAGGAGTGCGGCCAGAGCTTCACCGGCTGCGTTACCCGCTGCGACGGTCCTCCCTGCGCGCAGAGGTGCGGCAACCAGGTGAAAGTGTGCCTCGACGCCTGTCTTTGAGTCAGGGCACGCAACTGGCGGTGCGGCTGGCCGAAGAGACCTCCACGGGCCCCAGGCCCCCGGAGGACCCATGAACCCCGTCCACCCCACCACTAAGAAGACCAACCCATCCCTCTCTGTTGAGCCCACCGCCCCCCGCAGCACGCCTCGCGAGGGGCCCTCCTTCCGCGAGGTCCTCGGGGGCTCCGCCGCCACGCTGGTCCGGGGGGCCGAGTCGGCGCTCCACCGGCTCCCCGGGGGGCCGGTGCTGGCGGCTGCGGTGCGCCCGGGGGTGCCGACGTCCCCGGCGATCCCTCACGCCTCGGTGCTGCCCGGGGCGCCGGTCGAGGGGGGGGCGGCACCCGCCGAGGGGCCGTCCGCGCCAGGAACAGCCCCGGCGCAGGGGGCCTCCCTGGAGGGTGCCCTCCTCGCCAGCCAGGACATGAACCTGT
>CAZSDX010000168.1:0-1912 GCA_964605685.1 uncultured Polyangiaceae bacterium | reverse complement strand
AAGAACGCCATCGGAAACATCCGCTGATCTCCCCATCGAGGGCGCCCCATGAGCATCCATCGCATCGGCAAGACCCCTGGCATCCCCGCCTCGACCCCCGCTCCCGTGGCCCCCACCGGCGCGGCGTCCCGTCCCTTCTCCGTGGGCGCGCCGGGGCCCGGTGCGGTGGCTGGCCCCGCGGCGACCGGGGTCTCGCCGGCGGAGCAGGTCCGCGGCGGTGAGCTCTCCCTCGACGCCTACCTCGACCTCCGGGTCCAGGAGGCCACCCGCCACCTCGAAGGACGCCTCGGCCCCGGCGACCTCGCCCGCATCCAGAAGACGCTCCGGGAGCAGCTCACCACGGATCCCGCCCTCCAGGCCCTGGTCAAGGGCGCCACCGGGCTCACGCCCTCCGTGGATCCTTGATCTTCCCTCGCCGCGCCCTGCTTCTGGCGATGCTGGCGGCTTGCACCCGCAAACAGACCCCTGCCGCCTCGCTGGCCCCCGAGGGGTACGACCTCCACGACTGGTCGTTCCCCGACTCCCCGGACGGCAGCGAGCGCGCGGTGGTGCTCGTTCCCCGGGGGGCGGGGCCGTTCCCGGCGCTGATCGCCCTCCACGGGCGGGGAGAGGCGGTGCGGGGGCCCGAGGTCGGCGCCTACGGGTGGCTCCGCGAGTACCAGATCGGCAACGCGATCGCGGCCCTCCGCCGGGGGAAGCTCACGGAGGGTGACTTCGCGCGGCTGGTGGCGCCTCCTCGCCTCTCGGAGCTGAACCAGGGGCTGAGCAAGACCCCGTTCCAAGGGATGATCCTGGTGTTCCCTCACGCCCCCGACTTCCCGAGCCCCACCCAAGAGGCGCTCACCGATCGCTACGGGACCTGGCTCCTGGAGCAGCTCCTGCCGAAGCTCCGCGCCTCCTCCCCGGTGGCCGGCGCCGTCGGCATCGATGGAGTCAGCATGGGCGGTCGCATGGCGCTCCGTATCGGCCTGAAGAACCCGAAGGTCTTCGCCTCGGTGGGGTCGCTCCAGGCGGCGATCCGCGCCGAGGACGCCCCCGGGCTGGCGGAGCTCGCTCGCGGCTACCGGCAGGCGCGCCCCGGGGGGAAGATCCGGCTCCTGACCAGCGAAGGAGACTTCTTCCGAGGGGCCATCACCCGGGCCCACAAGGCGCTGGAGCAGGCGAGCGTCCCTCACGATTTCATCGAGGTGGCAGGCCCGCACAACTACCAGTTCAACCAGGGGCCTGGCGCCATCGAGATGCTCCTCTGGCACGACCGTGCGCTCCGGGAGGCCGGGTGAAGCTGCGCTCCTTCAAGCTCCAGCGGGCCGAGCGCCGCGTCCGGATCGTCCCCTCGACGGGCCTCGACGGCTGCCCTTTCGCGGGCCCCGGCGTCGACCTGATCGACGCGGAGAGCGACGCCGCCCAGGCGCTGGCGTCGCCGCTCTTCCGCGGGATCGAGGCCTTTGAGCCGGGGGTCCGGATCCGATCCCTCTCCGTCGACCTCGACCGGATGCGACTCCTCGTCACCCTGGAGGCCCCCGGTCGACCCCGGGTTGTCCGTATGGAAAATCCGGGCACCGTCGAGCGTCTGCTGGAGCCCTGCGGGGCGCTCCTCCACGCGCTGGAGGAGGCCGCGCGCCGGGCCATGCTGCGCCGCAGCACGGGCTCTCCCGGGTAGGCACAAGGGGATCTCAAAAAACCGACGGCCCCCGGCCTCGTCAGGGTACCCTGTCGCCATGGCTTCTTCACTCCTCCGGCGCTCCCCTCTCCTCGCTCCCCTGTTGACCTCGCTGCTGCTGGCCTGCGGAGGCGGCGACGAAGGCTCCTCGGAGCCCGGCGGCCCCGGCGGCTCTGCCCAGGCCGGCAAGGGCGGCTCCGACGCCGGCGCCTCAGGCTCCGCGGGCTCTGCGGGCTCCCAGGCGGGCTCCGG
>CAZSDX010000167.1:0-12179 GCA_964605685.1 uncultured Polyangiaceae bacterium | reverse complement strand
AAAACCCGGGGAGAGGTGCGCCGGGTCGCTTGATCAACAATGGCGGACAGACCCGTCACGATGATCCTCCGGATACGGCGGGCCCGAGGCCCAGGGAGCGGCCCGACGCGAGCGCTGCGGCGCGCGGGCGGGTTGGTTCCGCGCAGCTCCGCGGGGAGAGGCGGTCAGGGGGGGTCGCCGGCGCGAAGGAGCGGGACCCCGTGGCGAAATAGAGCGTGGTGTTGATGCCCAGAAGGAAGATCAGCAGACCCACCAGCCCAAAGGCAAGGGCCCCGGCTCGCTGGGACGAGCGCGTCAGCAGCACCCCCCAGGAGACACAGAACCCCCAGAGCCCGTTGGCAAGGTGGAACACACAGGCGGCCACCCCCAGCACGTAGGCAAGGCCCACCACCGGGATCCCGTGCACGGTGCTCGAGAGCCTCGCGCAGAGCATCGGATAAAACCCCGCCGAGGTCAGCGCCCCGGTGGCCTTCGGATAGCGCAGCTCCCAGAGGTGGTACACGAGAAACAGCAGCGCCACCAGGCCGGAAAATCGCTGGAGGGTGTACATCCAGTTGCGCGCGTACGTATACTGCTTCAGGTTGCTCCGCCCCTCGAACGAGAGCACAACCCCGTACCATGCGTGGAATGCCAGCGGCACCAGGATGGCGGCCTCCAGCGCCGACAGGTAGGGGAGCCGCTCGATCTCCCGCACCGCGGCATCAAAATTCTCCTGCCCCCCCAGGGCCTTGGCGTTCGTCCACAGGTGGAACACCATGAACACCCCCACCGGGAAGATCCCGGAGAGCGAGTGGAGCTTCCTCAGGAGGAAACGGCGGTGTTCGGGGGCCGCGAGGGGCAGCCGGGGGGAGAGGGACGGGGGAGGCGCCACGGAGACCTCGGGAGGAGAGGTGCGGGGAGGTGGGGCCTCCCGGGGCCGTGATTTCTACGGGAGGAAGGCCGCCCCGTCAAGGAGCGCCCTCCCGGCGATCTTCCTCGAAATTCTTTGCCTTCTTCCGCTCTTTCTGCCCCTCGCCTGCTCCCCCTCGCCGCCGTCCTCCAGCGCCCTGCGGCCGGTGCCCGCCCTGGCCGACTCCAGCGCCGCAGCCCTCGCCTTCGGCCGGCTCCGCCGCCGCTGGGCGGGGGCCTCCCGCGAGGAGCGCAAGGGGCTCCAGGACCAGGTGCTGGCCCTCCGCTCCGCCTACAGCGGAGAGCAGGTCGCCCGCCTGGCGGACCTCTACCTCGCCTGGATCGCCCTTGAACGCGGCGAGTACGAGGAGGCCCGACGCCTGGCGGAGCTGGCGGGGGCTCCTCACCCCGGTAGCGTTCGCCTCCTCGCCCAGCTCGTCGAGGGAGCCACCCTCGCCCGCTCCGGGGAGCCGGACGCCGCCCTGGACCGGCTCCTCCCCCTCGTCGGGCAGCTCGTGGACCCCCACGCCCGCGAGCTGCTCCACGAGGACGCGGTGATCGCCGCCGTCACCGCCAAGCGCTGGAAGGATGTCCTGTGGCTGCTGGACGTGTGGCTCCGGGACGTGCCCGAGGACGACCAGCATACGGTGCTGGAGGTCACCCGTGGCCTCTTCGTGAACATCCCGGTCCCCCCCCTGGAGGCCGAGCTGGACCGGCGGCTCGGCTCCGGCGAGGATCGCGCTCGGGCCCTGGAAAAACTCCTGGTCAAGCACCTGACCTCCGCGGCGCTGACGGGGAAAAACGACGCCCTGGCGCGCAGGCTCCTGGATCGCCCCGGGGTGCTGCCGCTGGTGGGCGAGGAGGCTGCGGCGCTCCTGGAGCTGGCGGCCCAGAACAAATCCCCGCAGATCATCGGCCGCCGGGTGGGCCTCTTCCTGGCGGGCTACGCCCCCGAGACAACCGGAGGCACTGCGGCCCCCCCGACGCAGGCCGAGTGGGAGGCCGCCGAGCGGGGCACCCAGATCGCTCGCGGCGCGCTGGAGGCCCT
Organism: uncultured Polyangiaceae bacterium; assembly: GCA_964605685.1. Lineage (GTDB taxonomy): Bacteria > Myxococcota_A > Polyangia > Polyangiales > Polyangiaceae > JANWXX01. The sequence goes on along the minus strand of CAZSDX010000167.1, from coordinate 10,243 downwards.
CGGGTCTGCGCGCTCCGGGGGGCCTCGCCTCCTCCTGCGCCAGACCCCGACCGCCGCCGCCGATCAGGCGCTGGCGGGGCTGGACGCCGAGGGGGTGCTGCTGATCGTGGGCGGGGCGGACCCGGAGAGCGCCGAGCAGCTCGCCCGCTTCTCGGAGAGCAAGGAGCTCGCCTCCCTGCTCCTGGTGCCTCCGCGGACCGAGGTCGGCGGACGCTGGTCCTTCCTGTTCGGACCGTCTCCCCTTCTCGCGGCGCCGGGGCTCCTCGCCTCCCTCGCGCGCCGCGGGGTCCAGCGGCCCTTGCTCCTCGGGGTCGACGCCCCGCCTCCCGGGGTGAACGCCCCCGCGGAGCCCTGCCGCTTGCTCCCGGCTCCTGGCCAGCTCGCCCGCTACCCCACCGCCGCCTGGAAGGCCCGGGGGATCGACGCCCTCGTGTTGCTCGGCCCCCCCCGCTGCGCCCAGGACGTGCTCGACGAGCTGAAGGGATCCGGGTTCTCCCCGAGGGTGGCGCTGGGGATCGAGGCAGCGGCCCTGCTCCAGCCCTTGCCCCGGGGGGCATCCCCGCTCCGTCGCCCCCCGCAGGTGACCGCCGCGGTGGGGCTCGGCTGCTTCCCGCTGCTGGGCGAGCAACCCCCCGACGGGGCGCCCGGCTACTGGGAACGCCTCTCTTCGGAGGCCATCCTCGCCGCGATCCAGGCCCTCGAAGGCCTACCGGACGCCTCAACACGCGAGGCGAAGGAGGTGCGCCAGCGCAAGGAACTTGTCCGTGACGCCCTCGCCCGCCTGCCACGATCCCGCTGCCTCGGGCTGGGGCCATCTGCGCGCTTGACTCCGCCAACGTGGCGTTCCATCGAGGCGGGCGGGTCTCAAGGTATTGTGCCCGGCCGAGCAAAAAGAGAGTAATAGGGGAAGCTCGGCTAGACTCGCCGCCCGGCGGTCGACCCGCCGAGGAGCCGGCGATACCCAACCCGTAAGGAGATGAAAAAGACATCATGCGCACCCGAGTACTTGGCCTAGCGGTCCTCGCCTCCCTGTTCGTCTTCGAGAAGAACGCGGCCGCCCAGCAGGCCCCCTTCGAGGGCAAAAAATTCGCCCTGCAGCAGTTTGAACCTGCGCACGCCGGCGATCGTTTCTTCGGCGTGTCGGACGGCTCCGTGGGCAGCAAGCCGCTCTACCTGAACCTCATCGGGAATTACGCGCTCAACCCGCTCAAGCTGCGGGATCGCGCCACCGATACGGACAAGGGGTACATCACCTCGACGCAGCTCTACCTCCACCTCAACGGGACGATCACCTTCAAGAAGCGGCTCCAGCTCAACGCGGACATCCCCTTCGCCCTCGCCCAGAGCGGCGACAACGTGGGGAACGTCGGCGGCGCCACCGTCCCCAAGCCGGAGGGCGGCAAGCTCGCGGATCTCCGCCTCGGCGTCCGCGTGGCCGCCGTCGGCCGCCCCCTCGACCCCTTCTCCCTCGGCATCGGCTTCGACGCCTGGCTCCCCACCGGCGACGGCGAGAGCCTGACCAGCGACACCAAGCCCCGCTTCAACCCCAAGGTCGTGATCAGCGGCAAGCAGGGCAGCCTGGTCTACGCCTACAACATGGGCTTCCTGATCCGCTCCCACCAGGACCTCGGCACCCCCGAAATCGGCAACGCCATCACCTTCAACGCCGCCGTCGGCGTGCAGCTCCTGGACGGACGCCTCCAGGTCGGCCCGGAAATCTACGGCAACACCGTCCTCCCCAAGGACAACCCCCCGCCTCCCCAGGGCGATGGCTCCTCCAACAAGCTCTTCGGCAAGCACTCCACGCCGATCGAGGCCCTGCTGGGCGCCAAGTTCCGCATCAACCAGATCCAGCTCGGCGGCGCCCTCGGCCCGGGCCTCACCAGCACCCCCGGAACGCCCCAGCTCCGCGCGCTCCTGAGCGTCGGCCTCATCCCCGAGGAGATCGAGGCCCCCGAGGACCGGGACAAGGACGGCATCACCGACCCGATGGATGCCTGCCCCGATAACCCCGGCGTCCCCGACCCGGATCCGAAGAAGAACGGCTGCCCGCCGCCCCCGCCCCCGCCGGACACCGACAAAGACGGCATCACCGACCCGCAGGACGCCTGCCCGACGGTCCCTGGCGTCGCCAGCCCCGACCCGACCAAGAACGGCTGCCCCGCCGACCAGGACGGCGACGGCATCATCGACGCCCAGGACGCCTGCCCGACGGTCCCCGGCGTCGCCAGCGAGGATCCCGCCAAGAACGGCTGCCCGCCGGACAAGGACGGCGACGGCATCCCCGACGCCCAGGATGCCTGCGTCGATGTCCCCGGCGTCAAGAGCGACGACCCCAAGAAGAACGGCTGCCCCGCCGACCAAGACGGCGACGGCATCCCCGACGCCAAGGACGCCTGCCCCACCGAGCCCGGCGTCGAGAACAAGGATCCGGCCAAGCACGGCTGCCCCCACAAGGCCGTCATCTCCTCCAAGACCATCGAACTCAACGAGCAGGTCCAGTTCGACACCGGCAAGGCCACCATCCGCCCCGAGTCCGACAAGCTCCTCAGCGAGATCGCCCAGATCCTCAAGGATAACCCGGACATCGAGCTGGTCAGCATCGACGGCCACACCGACAACGTCGGCAACAAAGCTGCCAACAAGATCCTGTCCAAGAACCGCGCCGCCGCCGTCGTCAAGTGGCTCTCCGACAAGAAGAAGGGCGGCATCGACCCCAAGCGGCTCCGCTCCGAGGGCTTCGGCCAGGACAAGCCCATCGCCGACAACACCACCGACGAGGGCCGCCAGAAGAACCGCCGCGTCGAGATCCGCATCCTTCGCAAGAAGGGTGACCCGAAGTGAGCTGAGCCCCCGCTCGCTCCTCCCCGCGACGCGCCTGGTCACCCCGGCGCGTCGCGCCGTTTTTGGCCCCTCACCCGGGCACCCTCAGCACCCTGTCCGGCGCCCTCCACCGCTCCGGGTGGTGGGTCACCACCACCACCGTCCGGCGCCCCCGCAACCCCTCCAGCGCCTCCACCACCCGGGCCTCCCCTGCGGCATCCAGGCTGGCGGTCGGCTCATCCAGCAGCAGCACGGGTCTCCCGGACCCCACCGCTCTGGCCAGGTTGACCCAGGCCCGTTCCCCCCCGGAGAGGGCACGCCCGCCTTCCCCCAGCGCCTCTCTCCCGCCCGCCGCTGCCCCGAGAAAGGCCAGGGCCTCGGCCTCCACCGCCCCCCCCAGCGCCAGGTTCTCCTCCAGCGTACCGCTGAGAAGCGGCGCCTCCTGAGGGCACCAGGCGAAGGGTCGCTGCCCTGGGCCTGCCCCCCGGCCCTCCAGCGGCACCTCCCCGTAACGGAGCGAGCCCTCCGCCGGCTCCAGCCCCAGCATCGCCCGGAGCAGCGTGGTCTTCCCGGCGCCGTTGGGGCCCACCACCAGCACCAGCTCCCCCGGTTCGATGGTGAAGGTCCAGCGGGCGGCATGCCAGACAGCCCCGAAAGCCTCGGCTTTCAGGGGTGCAACGGGCCACCGGGTCGGCTCCCCTGGCGCTGCCTCCGGGGGGTCGCCCAGCCAGCGCGAGAGCTGCCCCAGAGCGAGTTGCCCGGCCTGCCAGGCGCTCCGGGCGTCCCCCCAGTCCCGCAGCGGTCGGTACGCCAGCAACATCAGCGCGACCAGGGAGGCCAGCCTGCCCCCTCCCTCCAGGTGCCCCGCCGAGGACGCGAGCACCAGCCCGAGCACCCCCACCGCCGCCAGCGCCTCGTTGGAGGCGGAGAGCGCTGCACGTCGCGCCCGGGCCTCCGCCAGCGCCTCCCGGGAGCGCCCCCCCAGCGCCCGGACCCACCCCCGCGCCTGCTCCTCGGTCCCGGCGACCCTCCACAGATCGGCGTGACGGAACAAGACATCGGTCTGGTGCTCCAGGGAGGCGGTCAGCTCCAGGGCCCGCTGCTCGTCCCTGCGTACCGCCCGCCGCAGGACCGCCAGCAGCGCCGCGAACGGCAGCAAGACCAGCAGCCCCGGCCAGAACACCCCCGGCACCCCCAGCGCCAGCAGCGCCAGCAGCGGCCCCAGCGTCACCAGCGCCCGGAGCCCCCCGAGCCCCCCCGCCACCGCGGCCTGCTCCACCTCCCGCAGCGCCCCCAGGATACGAAAAACATCGTCGGGCCCCTGACGCCGCTGTCCTGCCAGCAACGAGCGGAGCACCCGGTCACGAAGTCGCTCCCCGAGGCGACGTGAGAGGCGGATCTCCTCCCGCGCCACCAGCCCGCTCGCCCCCACCTTGCCGAGCGCCGCAGCGACCCCGACCCCCGCCACCCACCCCCCTCCCCCCTGCCCGGACGCCAGCGCCCCAACCAGAGACGCCGCCGCCCACGCCATCGCCGCCTGGGCCACGGAAACCAGCACCACCCCCAGCCCGTACCTCCCCGCATCCCCCGGCGCTTGTCGCAGCGAGCCCACGCACCAGGACCGCAGATCTTCTCGCTGTTCCGGACGTCTAAACACCAGAGCGCGCCCGGGCACCAAAGCAAAAAAGAGTGAACCGGCTTGCAGTGCCGGGGAGAAGACACACCCCAGAACCGTCTGTCCATGGAGGAACATCCAAGACTGACAAACTTTCTCTCCTCCGCAAGAACAAAAACACCCCCCCAGTGGTTTCCCCTTCGCTCCTCTCGGTTCAACGGTCCGCCCCTTGCATAGCTTTCCGGAGCCCTCCGGAAAGCGGCCCACCCTGGCACAACGTGAGTCGCGCATGAACCCTTCCCCACGCCCAGCCCCCTCCCCTCCCGCCCGCCGAGCGCGTGTCTGGGTCATGAGCGCGACCAGCGGAAAAGTCCTGGCGACCCTTGACCCGGAGGCACCGCATCCCTCCCTTACCCAGACCCCCCCCCGCCCGGAGGCTGAGGGGCCCCAGGGCCCCACCGTCCAACCCTCCCCCCCTGCGTCGAGCGCCCGCCGAGCCGCGCTCCGCTCTCCCTTCAACCCCCCCCGCAACCCGCGAGAGAACGCCATGGCCAGTAACCGACGCAGCACCGCCCAGAAGCTCCCCGAGACCCCCAAGCCCACGGAGGTGGCGCCCGCGCAGCTCGTCGGTTCCACCAGCGACGACCAGGACACCGAGGAGTCCACCCAGGAGGAGTCCTTCGAGCCGACCTCCTCCACCTTCGAGCGCGAGCCGATCGATCTCCGTGACATCGCCGAGAGCGGCGGCGACTCCACGCTGGCCCGCTACTTCCGCGACATGGCCACCCACGAGGTCATGGGGCCCGACGAGGAGCTGAAGACCGCCATCCAGGTCGAAGAGACCGAGGTCGAGCACTGGGTCGCCCTCCTCTCCTTCTTCCCGGCGGCTGAGTACCTCCTCGACAACCTCGAGAAGCAGATCGCCACCTTCAACGAGGAGGACCGCCCCTCCACCCCCCAGATCGCCGAGCTCCGGAGGCTCCTCAAGGTCGCCCGCAAGGCGAACTTCAAGCTCAACGCCGCCGACAAGCGGCGCTGGACCGAGGAAACCGCCGCCCTCGCCCGCGCCATCCGGCTCCCCGACTCAGACCGCATCTGGATGGCCAGCGCCCTGGCCAGCGCCCGCAAGCTTGCCCGCGAGACCGAGATCGACGACGAGGAGTCCGGCCTCCACTCCCTGGTGTCCCTCCACCCGGGCGCCCGCCCTTGGCTCCGCAAGGTCGAGTCCACCTACCAGCGGCAAATGGTGGCCAAGAACCGCTTTGTCCGCGCCAACCTCCGCCTCGTGGTCAGCATCGCCCGGCGCTACAACCGGGGCCGCCTCCCCCTCATCGACCTCATCCAAGAGGGCAACATCGGCCTCATGAAGGCCGTCGAGCGCTTCGACCACTCCCGCGGGTACCGCTTCTCCACCTACGCCTCCTGGTGGATCCGCCACGCCATCAGCCGCGCCCTGGCCGACAAGGGCCGCGCCGTCCGCATCCCGGTCCACATGCTCGACACCTACAACCGGGTCACCCGCGCCACCCAGGCGATCTTCGCCCGCACCGGCCGCGAGCCCACCGTCGAGGAACTCGAGCTGGAGACCGGCATCCCCCGGGAGAAGCTCGAGCGGGTCAAGGACTTCTACGCCGAGACCCCCTTCTCCCTCGACCGCCCCGTCGGCGACGAGGATGGCCGCAAGTTCATCGACTTCCTCCAGGAAGAGAACGCCCTGTCTCCCTTCGAGACCCTCGCCAACCAGAAGTGGGGCGAGGAGATCCACCGCCTCCTTGGCCTCCTCACCCCCATCGAGTCCCGCATCATCCGCTGGCGCTTCGGCCTCGACGACGAGGACGAGCTGACCCTCAAGGAAATTGGCGACAAATACAACCTCTCCCGCGAGCGCATCCGCCAACTCCAGGAGCAGGCCCTCTGCAAGATGCGCAAGCAGATGCGCGACTACACCGGCTGACCCGCCCCGGCCCCGTTCAGCCCCCCGCGCCGCCCCCCTCGATCTCCTCGATCAGGACGGGCGGCGCAACCCTTTCAGCAGCTCCCTCGCCCGCTCCGGATCCTCCAGCAGCGCCCGCGCCTCCCTCCGCAGCGTCCCCTCCTCCCCGACCTCCTCCCCGGCCTGCCGCGCCACGTACCGGAGCACCCTCGCCAGCTCCACCACCGGCAGCACCACCGCGCCTCCCGCCGCCGGCTGCTCCGCTGCCCACCCGGGCGCCGGAGGCAACCTCGTCCCCTGCGCCGCTGGCCGCCGGAACGTCCCCGCAGGCCTCCTCGGTACCCGCAGCGGCGTCCCTTCCCGGGTCGTGGACGCGTCCAGCGGCAGCCACCGCGGACCTTGCTCCGTGGGCAGCAGTGCCATCGCCCAGAGGTGATCCGGCTCGTCCACCTGATCGCCGCTCAGCACCCACCCCACCCCCACCGCCGCCGGGATCCCCGCCCTCCGCAGCAGCTCGCAGCACAGACCGTTCAGCTCGTAGCACACCCCCGCCCCCAGGTGCTTCCCCCCGCGCCCCGCGTGAAGCGCCGCCAGGTGCAGGTTCCGGCTCCCCTCCGCGCTCCGCCGGAGCCACCGGGCCACCCCCTCGTCCTCCAGGTACGACGGATCGTAGCGGTACCGCGCCCGGATAAAATCCCTCACCCGCAGCGCCCGCGCCAGCGGCGAGAGTTCCTCGGCCAGAAGCTCCTCTAGCCAGCCCGCCAGCTCCCGGGGGAGCTCCCCGTCCAGGGTCGTCCGCTCCAGCAGCTCGCCGGCTCCCTCCAGGGGCCCCAGCGGAGCATCCCGCCACCTCGGCGCTTCCCTCAGCTCCACCTCGAAGGTCACCTCCTGAGGTTCCGGCACCAGCGCCAGCGTCAGCCCGTCCGCGGTCGACGAGAACGCAAGCTCCCCCTTGACCCCGCGCACCGAGACCACCTCCCCGTACAGGGGTCGCGGTAGTACCACCTCCCCCTCCGGAACCTCGCCCCGGAACACCACGCGCCCCACCCCTCGCCCCCGGCTCCGCAGCCACGCCCCGGGGGTCTCCCCCCGCTCCCACCGCTGCGTGTCCGGGTCAAATTTTACCGCAACCAGCGACGGAGCGTAGGAGTACGGCGCCGGGAGCTTCCCCGGCGTGTGCGCAAACCCCAGCCGTGGCCGCTGGCGTCGGGACTCCATCCACCCCTCGGTCCGGCCAAGCTGCGCCGCGAGGCCATCCTGCGGCCGAAACCAGCGCTCCTCCCACGCCCGCCCCGTCCCCGTCCCCGTCCCCGTTCCCGCCCTCGTGGCCGTGCTCGTGCTCGTGGCCGTGCTTGTGCTCGTCCCCGTGGCTGTGCCCGTGCCCGATTCCGCCTTTGTTTCCTTTGCCGACCCGAACCAGCGTTGCCAAAAGCTCCGGGGTGGCTCCGGCGAGGTCACCGGGGGCGTTGACGCGGGCGTCGGCGGTGGGGTCACCCGGGGGGGGGACGCAGGGGCCGCCGGGATGTCCTTCGCCCGGCGGAACGGGAACCACCGGCCCAGCGATGGCGGAACCGCCCGGGCAAACAGGGGGTGAACAGCGACCCCAGGGCGCTCCTCCAGGTAGGACTCCAGCGCGGGCTCCGGCCAGAACAGCGCCGACGGCGGGTGCAGCGAGCCGTCCCGCGCCGGGATCCAGCGCGCGCGGTCCAGATCCAGCCGCGCCCGCAGCGAGGGGGTCTCCGTCGCCGCCTCCGCCAGGTAGAGCGCCAGCGCCAGCGCCGCGTCAAAACCTTCCCGGCGTCCCTCCGGGCGCAGCAGCGGCGCCAGCTCCTCCGCCTCCAGCCAGCCGACGGCCCCCAGCCTCCTCAGCAGCGGCGCCAGCTCCTCCGGCCCCTCGTAGCGCGGTGGACAACCTGTGTGAAACCTCCGGAGAAGTCGGTGGTGCTCCGGCGAGCAGAGGAGCACCTGCCTCGCCTTCACCGGGGGGCCCTCGCCGTTCACCACCCGGAGCTTCCTCGCCAGCCGGTGACGCCGGATCACCCGCTCCGCGCTCACCTCGTGCTCCGGAGAGGCCCCCTGGGGAGGCAAAAGGACCGAGGCGAGGGCCCGGTTGAGCTGCTCCAGCTTTTTCCGGTCGTCGGCGTCGGCGGCCTGGAGGCTGGCCTCCAGCAGCGCGGCGACCAGCGCGTCCAGGGAGCCATCGTCCAGCCGATACAGCCGGGCGAGCAGCGCCAGGAGCCCCGGCCCCAGCTCGTCCGCCGGGCGCCCGGGGAGCTCCAGCTCCGCGAGTTCCGGGGTCAGGAGCAGCTCGCAAGGGGTCCGAAGAGACCCATCTCGGGTCGGAAAGACTGCCAGCTTGCCGAGGAGCCCCCGGGCCTGCGCGTCCCGGGCGATCTCGGCGCCTCGGCGCTCGATCCAGGCCAGGAGCAGGGCGCGGCGCTCCGGCGGGAGATCCGCGGTGCTCCGCTCGCGCAGCGCCGCGAGCAGCCGCGACGCCGGGAGCGGTTCGAGCCCGCCAACCACCGCGGACCAGGCCGGCAGGGCGACCTTCCGGAGCAAGGGCGTCCCCCGGAGGAGCTCCGCCTCGTCCTCGGAGGCTGCCAGGAGGGACTCCGCCGACAGGTTGCCCTCACCGTCCACGCCGAGGGGCCCGAAGGAGGCGCCGTGCTCCGCGGCGAGCGCGCGGAGCTTCCCCAGGCGAGGGAGCGATCCCAGCAGCGGCGGCTGATGGGTCAACGAAAACCCTGGCCGGGCAGAGCGACGGATCTCCTCGTCCAGCAGGTCGAGCGGCGCCCGGAACGAGAAGAGCGGGGCGAGGTGGTCGGCGTCGTCCAGGTCGTCCGGGTGGAGCAGCGCGGTGGCCTCCGGGAGCAGGGGTTGCCAGGGCTCCCCGAGGAGGCGCTCCAGGGCGGCGGGGTGAACCAGGCGCGCGACCTCCCTCCAGGAACCTCCCCGGTCACGCCACAGCGGGAGCCGCGCCAGCCGGGTGCGCAGCGGGGCAAGCGCCTCCCCGACGGAGGGCTGGCGCAGGGTGGAGCGGGCGAGCAGGCAGGCATCCGGGGAGCGGAGCGGCGGGTCGCGCTCCAGGGCGGCGAGCCAGTCGCTGGCCTCGGCGGGGAGGCAGCCAGTTCCGTCGAGGAGAGGCCCCCAGCGCTCCTCCTCGTCGGGAGCGAGGAGAGGACGGGAGCCAAGCTCCAGGAGCGCACGCCAGGGGGAGCCCGCCCGGTAGCAAGGGGCGGCGCTGGACTGGACGCTCCAGGGGGCCAGGGGCCGCAGCCGCCCGTCCGCGGCCAGGAACAGGGGGAGCGCCGCCAGCCGAGGGAGCATGTTCGGCGGCAACGCCTCGTTTCCTTCCCGGAGCAGCGCGATCAGCTCTTCCCGGTGTCCTGCGGCGTCCACCAGGCCCGCCTGCAGGTCGCGGAAGAGGCCCTCGAAGTCGCCGGTGGCGAGCCGATCGTCGATCCCGAGGAGCGCCGCCAGCCGCGCCCCGTCGCCGGTGATACGCGGGCGCAGGCCGAGGGAGCGGTAGAAGCGCTCCAGGGCCTCGTTGCGGGTTGGCCTGCTCAGGTCCGGCAGAGGCCAGCGGCTCCCGTCTTCGCCGGGCCAGGAAGGCGCCCGCGCCAGCCGCTCGCAGAGGGCGCGGGGCAGCGAGGCGGCCCGGGGTTCGAGGTAATCCAGCACGGGGCCGAGGTCCGGCCATCGCGTGAAGAGAGGGCCCTCCCCGAGCAGCGAGGTGAGGACCGAGGTAGGCCCCAGCGCCGGCAGCGCGGCTCCCTCCACCAGCGAGCCGCCCCGGAGCGAGGGGTGCAGCCAGGGAAGCTGCGGCGCCAGCGCCGGCAGCGCGTCGTCCGCCGGGAGCAGCGCCCGCCCCT
>CAZSDX010000166.1:1192-12262 GCA_964605685.1 uncultured Polyangiaceae bacterium | reverse complement strand
GGGCTCGGGTGGTTCCGGCGCGGGCGCGGGCGGCGACGGCGGCAGCGACGCGGGCGCTAGCGGCGAGGGTGGTTCGGGCGGGAGCGGTGGAGAGGCCGGAGGTTCCGGACAAGGTGGGGAGGCTGGGTCCGGGGGCGGGTTCGGGCCGGAGCCCATCCCGGAGCTCTCGCCAGAGCCACCGGCGGCGTGCGCGAAGGCGACGAGCGGGGAGTATTTTCAGTTCCTGGACGACGTGTGCGAGGCGAAGGTGGTGCCGTCGCACGTGGATCGTGGGCAGGCGTGTCCGGTGGTGGATCTGTCGGCGACGGTGCCGCTGACGGGGGGCGGAGAGGTGACCTACAAGCCGTCGAGCGCGCCGATCGAGGTGGACACGGCGGCGCTCAAGGGGGTGATCCCGGACGAGGTGTGGATGACGGTGATCCTGGTGCGGCGGGTGAACGGGGTGCCGCACTACCGGTACCTGAGCAACGGGCAGCACGACACGGCGCACCAGCCCTGGAGCACGACGAAGTTCCTGGCGGCGGCGAACGCGGCGTCCCGGCTGCGGATCGCGTCGGACTACAAGGTGGGGCTCACCGCCTCGGTGGCCGGGATCCCCCTGGGGGATCTGGTCACCACCATGCACGCCTACGACGACAACCCGTACTCGTCCAACGCGCTGGGGCGCTATTTCCACGACATCGGCGGGCGGCAGCGGGCCAACGATCTGATCCACGATCTGTGGCTGAAGCGGCCGCTGTCGGAGACCTTCGGGGGCAACTACGGCGAGGCGGCGCCGGCGCTGGGCTACACCTTCACGGAGGAAGGCGGCGCCAGCGTCACCGTGCCGCAGGACACGACCTCCGGCCCCGCCAACAAGCTGTCGGGGCTGACCCTGGCGGAGGCGCTCCGGAGGCTGGTGCTGCACCGGGAGGAGGCGGCGACCCGGCTCCCCGGGATCCAGTGGGCGGACATCGAGACCCTGCTCCACGGCGCCGCCAAGCCGAAGAAGTACGCGACCCCCTGGGGCGGGATGAGCGCCGACACCGCGATCTACCTCCAGGCAGGGCACGATCCGGCGTACATCGAGGCCAGGAGCCAGGGGCGCTGGCGGATCTTCTCCAAGCTGGGCCTGGGCAGCGACGGTACCTTCCTGAACGTCGGCTACGCCTGCTACCCGGTGCTGGACGACCAGCAGAAGCCGGTGCCCGGCTGGGGGCGCGAGTTCGTCATCGTGGCGCGGCAGCAGACCGGAGGAACCAACTGGCGCCAGCGCGACCGCCTGCTGGCCACCCATTACCGCGCCGTCATCACCCGGATCGTCGACGGGCGTCTGTGATCCCTCTCCGCGGTGTGCACACGCCAACCTCGGTACGTCTGGGAGAGAGGCTGGCGGAGGCGCCGAAGCTCAGCGCAGCATCGCCGCGAAGGCGCTGGCGGCGGGCGACAGCGGGCGCCCGGACTTCCAGATGACCGCCAGGCGCCGGTGGATCGAGAGCCCCCGCACGTCGAGGACCCGCACGCTGGCGTCGCGCTTCTGAACGCCCAGGTGGCTGACGAAGGCCAGCAGGCGGGTGTGGGCCACCATCTCCAGGATGGCCCCGATCGAGCGCAGCTCCATCTGCACGTTCATCGAGACCCCCGCCTGGCGCAGCTCGTCGTCGATCAGGCGCCGGATCGCGCTCCCGCTCTCGAACCCCACCAGCGCCTTGCCCTCCAGGGCGCTGGCGTCGATGCGGCGCCGGGCGAAGGGGTGATCGGAGGCCGCCACCAGGACGATGCGGTCGCGGCGCAGGGGGCGCACCTCGAACTCGCGGGACCGCGTCGGCAGGGTGACGATGCCCAGCTCGATGCGCTCGCTGCGCACCCCGTCCTCGACGTCGCTGCTGCCGGACTCGCGTACCTCGAAGCGCACCCCCGGGTACTGCCGCGAGAACTCGGCGATGGTCGGCGGGAACAGGAAGGACACCGCGGTGGCGCCGCCGCCCAGCCGCACCACCCCCGCCTCCAGCCGGTTGCGGGCTCGCACCTCCTCGCGGAGCCGGGCGTAGCGCTCCAGCAGCGGCCGCGCCTCGGCGACCACCAGCCGCCCCGCCTCGGTCAGCGCCGCCCCCTTCTTGCTCCGTTCCAGCAGCGGCGCCCCCAGCTCCTCCTCGAGCTGCTGGAGCCGCCGGGAGAGCGCCGGCTGGGTCACCGCCAGGGCCCGGGCCGCTTGGGTCACCGTCCTGTGCTCGGCGACCGCCAGCAACGACCGAAGCAGGAGCAGATCCATCGATGCTATCCTTGCATGGTTACCATCATTATTATCCATGTTTCTGCATGACACGAGTGCGCTAAGGTCCACCGCGAACCTGGACTCATTCACCGGAGGACGACGATGTTGAAGGCGTATCGAGAGCATGTGGAGCAACGGGCGGCGCAGGGGATCGTGCCGCTGCCGCTGGACGCGGCGCAGGTGGAGGCGCTGACCGGGCTGCTGGAGGCGCCGCCCGCGGGGGAAGAGGCGTTTTTGCTGGACCTACTGGCCAACCGGGTGCCTGCGGGCGTGGACGAGGCGGCGCAGGTGAAGGCCGCGTACCTGGCGAGGGTAGCCCGCGGCGAGGCGAGGACGCCGCTGATCGACCCGGAGAAGGCGACGGAGCTGCTGGGGACGATGCTGGGGGGGTTCAACGTGGATCCGCTGGTCTCGCTCCTCGACCACGCCACGCTGGGCCCGGTGGCGGCGCGGCAGCTCTCCCGGACGCTGCTGGTGTTTGGCGCCTTCGACGACGTCGAGGCGAAGGCGAAGGCGGGCAACGCGAACGCGAAGGCGGTGCTTGAGTCGTGGGCGCGGGCCGAGTGGTTCACGAGCCGGCCGAAGGTGCCGGAGCGCATCACGGTGACGGTGTTCAAGGTGGTGGGCGAGACCAACACCGACGACCTCTCGCCGGCGACCGACGCCTGGTCGCGCCCGGACATCCCGCTGCATGCGCTGGCGATGCTGAAGAACCCGCGGGAGGGGATCACGAACGCGGCGGCGCAGATCGCCGAGCTGAAGAAGAAGGGACATCCGCTGGCCTACGTGGGCGACGTGGTGGGGACCGGGTCGTCCCGTAAGTCGGCGACCAACTCGGTGCTCTGGTACATCGGCGAGGACATCCCGAACGTGCCCAACAAGCGCGTCGGCGGCGTGGTGCTCGGCGGGAAGATCGCCCCGATCTTCTTCAACACGATGGAGGACTCGGGGGCGCTCCCCATCGAGTGCGACGTGGCGCACCTCGCGATGGGCGATGTCATCACCATCCACCCCTACGAGGGCAAGATCACCGATCCGTCCGGCGCCACCCTCTGCACCTTCGAGCTGAAGACCCAGGTGCTGCTGGACGAGGTGCAGGCCGGCGGCCGCATCCCCCTCATCATCGGCCGCAGCGTCACCGAGAAGGCGCGGCGCGCCCTGGGGCTCGGCCCCTCGGAGGTGTTCCGCAAGCCCGTCGCCCCGCCGGACACCGGCAAGGGCTACACGCTGGCGCAGAAGATCGTCGGCCGGGCCTGCGGCGTCGCCGGCGTGCGCCCCGGCACCTACTGCGAACCGACAACCAGCACCGTGGGGTCGCAGGACACCACCGGGCCCATGACCCGCGACGAGCTCAAGGAGCTGGCCTGCCTCCGCTTCTCCGCGGACCTGGTGATGCAGTCCTTCTGCCACACGGCGGCCTTCCCCAAGAAGGTCGACATCCAGACCCACAAGACGCTGCCGGGCTTCATCGAGACCCGCGGCGGCGTGTCGCTCCGCCCTGGCGACGGGATCATCCACTCGTGGCTCAACCGGATGCTGCTCCCCGATCAGGTCGGCACCGGCGGTGACTCCCACACCCGCTTCCCTCTCGGGATCTCCTTCCCCGCGGGCTCCGGCCTCGTGGCCTTCGCCGCGGCCCTCGGCATCATGCCCCTCGACATGCCGGAGTCGGTGCTGGTCCGCTTCAAGGGCACGATGCAGCCCGGGATCACGCTCCGCGATCTGGTCAACGCGATCCCGTGGGCGGCGCTCCAGACCGGCGAGCTGACCCTGGCGAAGAAGGGCAAGAAGAACGTATTCAACGGTCGCATCATCGAGATCGAGGGGCTCCCGAACCTGACCGTGGAGCAGGCCTTCGAGCTGAGCGACGCCACCGCCGAGCGCTCCGCCGCTGGCTGCACCATCCGCCTCGCCAAGGAGCCCATCATCGAGTACCTGCGCTCCAACGTGGTGCTGCTGCGCTCGATGATCGCCGAGGGCTACCAGGACGCGAAGACCCTCGAACGCCGGGCCCGCAAGATGGAAGCCTGGCTCGAGAACCCGGAGCTCCTCGAACCCGACGCGGACGCCGAGTACGCCAGGGTCATCGAGATCGACCTCGACGCCATCACCGAGCCGCTGCTCGCTTGCCCCAACGATCCGGACGACATCAAGAAGCTGTCCGAGGTCGCCAACACGCCCATCGACGAGGTCTTCATCGGCTCGTGCATGACCAACATCGGGCACTTCCGGGCCGCGGGGAGCCTGCTGGCCAGCTTCAACCAGCCGGTCCCCACCCGCCTCTGGATCGCGCCGCCCACCAAGATGGACCAGAACCAGCTCGTCGAGGAGGGCGTCTACGCCCAGTTCGCCGGCGCCGGCGCCCGCACCGAGATGCCGGGCTGCTCGCTCTGCATGGGGAACCAGGCCCGGGTGAAGCCCAACTCCACCGTGGTCTCCACCTCGACCCGTAACTTCCCCAACCGCCTCGGACAGGGCGCCAACGTGTTCCTCTCGTCCGCCGAGGTCGCCGCGGTGGCCTCGGTGCTGGGGCGCCTCCCGACCCCGGACGAGTACCGCTCCTACGCCACCGCCCTCGACGCGAAGTCCACCGATATCTACCGCTACCTCAACTTCGACCGCATACCGTCCTTCACCGAGGCCGCCTCCAAGGCCCGCTCGCTGCCGATCCTCCTGTGATCCGCCGCGCCCGCCGCCTGTGATCCAGTGCCCGCCGCTGACCCTGGGCTCCCGTGCCGGGGTCAGGACCGTATGGATGCCTTGAGGACCGCCGTCGGAGTGCAGGAAGTTTGTACCTGTGGCCGAGAAACAAGTCCCTCTCGGCAGCGTACAGTCCCTTGATGGATTCTCCTGACCCTGGTGTCCTCTGCACCTGCTCCGACGGTATGCTCGCTGGGTATGGTGTGGTCGCGGTTTTCCTCGTCCTCGTCCTGGTGCCCGCCTTGCTGGGTCGGGTCGCCGAGCAACGCCGCATGCGGCTGGTGTTGCAGGTGCAGCGAGAGCCGTGCAACCCAGCCCGAACGCCAGGTTCTTGCGTCAATCCGTCTCGATAGGTGGAACCGGGCTCTCAAGCCGGGCTAGCGGGGACGCGGGGGAGGCGACCGAGGGCGCTACATCGCCGAGCACTTGCTTCATGGCCGCCTCTCGCTTCGCGTTGGCGCGCCAGGAGATGAGAGAACCTGAACCATAGAGCGCGCTGACGACGCAGGCGCCGAGGAGGCAACCGATGCACATACCACGAGGTACGACGCGCAGTCGCTCTGGTTTCTCCGGCGCGACTTCGTCTGTGATCCCTCGATGCGGCCAGGACCCGGTCGGGGCCTGAACCGACGACCTTGCGTCGCGTCACCTCCCAGAGGCGGAAGGCGCTGCTTCCGGGCTTGTTTTGAGCTTGACGCCATCGATGGCCGCCAAGATCTGCGGGATCGTCGGGCGTACCTTGTAATCAGGGTCCGCATGCGCCCAGCGCACCTTGCCCTCCTGATCCAGCAAGAACAGCGAAGGGATGGCGATGACGTGGTGCTTCTGACCAGAAGCCGCCTCCAGATCGATATCGAAACCTTTCATGGCCAGCACCTCTGTGTCGCTGACCTTCTTTTCCACGCGGAACACCCGGTGCATCGCAAGCTCCGGATCGGACAGGACCGGGAAAGGGATGGTGTACGTTGCGCGGGTTGTAGCGGCCTTCTCGGGCAGATCGACGCTCACCGCGACAGGGGTGACCCCACGTGACACAAACTCCGGCGCTGCCTTGCTCAGCGAGCGAATCTCGTAGTTGCAAAAAGGACACCACCCTCCCCGATAAAACACGACCAGGAGGGATCCTTTCGAGAGGAGCGACGAGAGCGAAACAGACCTGCCGTCGCTGTCCTGGACCTGGACGTCGGGCACCTTGCTGCCGACCGAAAGCCCGATCCCCTCCGGAAGCGTACCGACCTTTTCGTTCGGGGTCGCCTTGTGCTCCTTGATGCGCGGAGGCTTCGTGGTGGTGGAGCCCGCGGGAGACGCCCCTGGCTCTGGCCTGGGTGTTTTGGAGCAAGCCGCCAGGAGCAGAAGCGAGAGGGAGAGCAAGGAACGCGCGGTCATTCCTTCCGGTACGCCCGCGGACGGCTTCGGTTTCCTTGCGGTACCCCCTGCTCCTTCCACGCCGATCCCTCACCTCCGAGGGGCCGTGGGCGTGGACCCGGAGTGCGGCGTGACTCGGTGCGCTGGACGCTGTGCATGCACTGGCTGCGGGCCCATCCAAGCTCCAGCCACAGGGCCCGCAGTGTATCCTGGCCCGAGGACGATGACCGCCTCGATCTTCGACGCGCCAGCCTTCTCCGCGGAGCTGTTCTTCCCACGGCCCGACGCCTCCCGGCCCCCCGCCGGCGCCGAGGACCACTGGCTCCTCATGGACGACGGCGCCCGCATCCACGCCCGCATCCACGGGCTGGACCGGGCGACGGCGGCCCTCGTCCACTTCCACGGCAACGGCGAGGTGGTCGCCGACGCGGACCCCCTGGCCCCCGCCTTCGTCCGCGCCGGCGTCGCCCTCGCGCTGGTCGAGTACCGCGGCTACGGGCAGAGCTCCCCCGCCGCCCCCTCGCTCCGGCGCTGCCTGGCGGACGCCGCGGCCTGCCTCGACCAGCTCCGCCCGATCCTCTCCCGGGAGGGCACCCCGCTGCCGCTCGTGGTCATGGGGCGCTCCCTGGGCGGCTTCCTGGTCTCCTTGCTCGCGGGTCGCCTCCCTCGCTCCGTCGCGGGCTGGATCCTGGAGAGCGCCGCCATCGACCTCCGCGGCCTCGTCCAGCGCCGCTCCTTCGACCCCGACCTCATCACCGAGCAGGACAGGGTTGACTTTGACCCCACCCGGGCGCTCCGCTGGAGCCGCGCTCCGCTGCTGATCCTCCACGGGGACGAGGACAGGCTGGTGCCCCCAGAGAACGCCGAGCAGGCGCTCCAGGCCGCCGGAAGCGCGGACAAGCGCCGGGTGTGGCTCGCGGGGCGAGGGCACAACGACACGCTGCTGTCGCCACGGTTGCTCCCGGAGATCCTGGCCTTCGTCGAGGGCTGCGCCGCCCGGGCGGATCGCCGCGCCGGGAGCCTGGTGGTGCAGGGGCTGGGGGACGCGCTCGGGTTCCTGGTCGAGGGGGAGCATCCGGCGCTGTGCAGCTGGTTCGTCCAGGAGACTTTTTCCCGCGAGGATCCGCCGACGCGGACCCGCGGTCCCTTCGTCTTCGGCCAGTACTCGGACGACACGCAGCTGGCCCGGGAGCTGGCCCGCTCCCTGGTGGGCTGCGCGTCCTGGTCGCCGGAGGACATGGCGGCGCGGGTGGCGGCGATCTTCCGGGAGGATCGGATCGTGGGCCGAGGCCGCGCCACGGAGAACGCCGCGCACCGGCTGATCGCCGGGATCCCCTGGGATCAGGCCGGCGAGCCGCCGCCCCGGGCAGGCAACGGAGGGGCCATGAGGGCCGGTCCCGTCGGGCTGGCGGAGCGCTCCCCTGCCCTGCGCCTGCGGATCGCCGAGGAGCAGGCCCGCATCACCCACCAGGATCCGAGGGCTCGCGCGGCGGCGATCCTGGTGGCGGAGGCGGTGGCCGGGGCCCTCGATGACGAGGACCTCACCGACCCGGCTCGCCAAGAGCGCCTCGCCTCCGCGGTGGCCCCGCTGGACCCGGTGCTGGCGGCGGCGCTCCGGAGGCTGCCCCGGTGGCTGGCGATGGAGGAGGCGAAGGCCATGGAGGAGATCGCCGGCGTGGGCCTGGAGGATCCGTCGCAGCTCGCGGGCTCCCGGTGGCACGGCATCAGCCCGATGGCCACCTGCTCGGCCCTGGCGGCGCTGGTGGCCTACGCCCGGGCGCCGCTCGATCCGGAGCGCGTGCTGTCCGCGGCCATCGCGGCGGGCGGCGACGTGGACACGGTGGCGGCGATGGCCGGGGCGATGGCGGGGGCCCGGGTGGGTCTCGAAAGACTATCCCCACGGCTGCGGCGCTGGGCGCTGCGCCTGAACGACCAGGGGAGCGACGGCGTGGGGGAACTGGCGGCGCTGGGGCACGGGATGACCTGCTAATTTGCAGGCGCTGCGGCCCCGACCGCCGGGGTGGACCGTGGTACAAGGTCAGGCATGGTCGCCTCGCTCGCAGATCTGCTGTCGGTGGACAGCGGCAACCGGAACGTGATCCGCCTGGCCTGGGACAACCTCCACGGTCTCCCGGGCGGCAAGGCCCTCTTCAGCAAGCTGATCGGTCGGACAGCCCCGTACACGGGGACCATCGACGCGCGGGTGGTGGAGCTGGCGAGGGGGCGCTCCCGGGTGTTGCTGGAGGACCGCCCGGCGGTGAGGAACCACCTGCGGTGCGTCCACGCCATCGCGCTGGTGAACCTGGCGGAGCTGGCGGGGAACGTGGCGGTGGCCTACGCGCTGCCGGACGACGCGCGGTTCATCGTGGCGGGGCTGTCGATCGAGTACGTGAAGAAGGCCCGGGGGACCATCGAGGCGGTGACGGAGGTGGAGGTTCCCACCACGAGCGAGCGCCAGGAGATCGCCGTCCCGGTGTCGATGCGCAACGAGGCCGGGGAAGAGGTGGCCCGGGCCACGCTCCGGACCCTCATCGGCCCGAAGCGCCAGGGGTAGGTCCGGGCGCGACGCCGGAGACGAGGGGCACGGGGAGCAAGCCGCGGTCAGGCAGGCCAGCGCTTGTGCTGCTTGAGGGAGGCACGGAGCTGGCGCAAGGCAGGGAGGTCGAGGGAATCGACGTGCTGGCGCCGCGCCTCGTCCCAGGGGAGGTTCAAGGAATCGCAGAGGTCGGCCAGGGCGAGGCGAGCGTCGAGAAGGGCCTCGTGCTCGGCAAGCTGACGGGCTTGCTCGGCGGCCTGACGGGCGTGGGTTTCACGCTGAGCCAGGTGTTCGGCCTCTTCCTTGGCCAGGCGCTCCTGCTGGGCCTTGCGTTCCGCCTCTTCCTTGGCCAGGCGCTCCTGCTGGGCCTTCTGCTGAGCGGCTTGATGTGCCTTCTCCGCCGCCTCCTTGGCCTGGCGCTCCCGCTCCGCCTTCACTTCGGCCTCTTGCTTGGCGAGGCGCTCCCGCTCGGCTTTCGCTTCGGCTTCTTCCTTGGCCTGGCGCTCCCGCTCCGCCTTCGCTTCGGCCTTTTCCTTCGCCTGGCGCTCCCGCTCGGCCTGGCGTTCCGCTTCTTCCTTCGCCTGGCGTTCTTCCTCCGCCTTCGCCTGGATTTCCTCCAGCTTCGCCCACCATCGCTCCGTCTCTTCGTAGGTGAAGATCCGCGACTTCCCCTCCTCATCCCTCGTCACCGTGAGCTGATTCCCTACCGTCCGGAACCATCCCCTCAGCGCTTGGCTGTAGATGGGTCCTTCCCCCGCGTACACCCGCTTCAGCGCTCCCCTCCGGTCCTTCCGGTACAGTTGCAGCACATGGGGGTCGGACGCGGGGCTCCTTCCTTCCAGCGCGAGTTCATCGAACAACAGAAGCTCTTCCACCCCAAGCTTCGCGTACTTCTGTGGGGATTCGACGTAATCCTTGTCCCAGTTGGAAGGCGACACCACCTCCAGCGCAAACACCGGCGCCGGAACGTCCGGATCGTAGGCGGGCCACTCGGAAAAGTTCGGATCCTCCGGCTGGCAAGGGAGCACGTAGAGGTCGGGAAGCACCCCGATGCGCTGGTCGTGGGGATCCAGCTTCATCTTCTGCTCGTAGCCCACGAACCAATCGCGGCGCTGTTCTTCCAGCAGCTTGCGAAGGGAAGGAAAGAGATGGCGCTGCAAGGCGGTCAGCAGCGTCGCCCGGGTCATGTGGTCGTCGTCCTCGGGAAGGAACCAGCGGGAAAGGTCGTCGGGCCAGACGGGAAAGGCGACCTCGGGCCAGGGAGGCCAGCGAACCGGCTCCGAGGAAGGATCGTGGGAAAGAGAGCGGGCAGCTTCGGCGGCCATGGGAAAAGACGGTAGCAGCGGGCGGGGAGGAGGTCGAGGCGTCAGGCGGCGCGACGGCGACGACGGAAGGTGGCCAGGCCCAAGGCGACACCGAGCCAGACGCCGCGCGCTGGCTGCGAGTGACCTGGCAGCGCGCAGCCGCATCCGCCTTCCTCCGCCGCCGGAGCCGCTGCCGCCGGAGCTCCGCCCCCTCCCGCGCTCGCTCCGCCGCTTCCTCCCGTCGCTCCACTGCCAGCCGTTCCGCCCTGGCCCCCGGAGCCGCTGTCCAGGACGCAGGTGGCGTTCTGGCAGGTGTAGCCCTGGGCGCAATCGGTGGGTCCGGAGCAGGTTTCGTTGCCCGATGCGCCGGTTCCGCCGGTTCCGCCTTGCCCTGCGCCTCCTGTTCCCAGATCGGAGGCGTCGGGCTCCCATCGCTCCGCCGTCTTGCAGGTGTTGTTCGGACACGCGGTGGCGTCGTTGTTGTTGTAGCCCCCCACGACGAGGACGGAGCCGTCGGGTAGCACGCTCGCCGTGTGACCAAACCGCCCCACCGTCAGGCTCCCTGCGGCACTGAACACCCCGTTGACCCACCGCTCCGCCGTCTGGCATTGCCCGTTCGGACACGCGGTGGCGTCGTTGGTGTTGGAGCCCCCCACGACGAGAACGGAGCCATCGGGCAGCACGCTCGCCGTGTGCTCAGACCGCCCGACCGCTAGGCTTCCCGCCGCACTAAACGACCCGTTCACCCACCGCTCCGCCGTCTGGCAGAAGGAGTTCGGACACGCGGTCGCTTCGTTGTCGTTGTAGCCCCCCACGACCAGCACCGAGCCGTCGGGTAGCACGCTCGCCGTGTGAGAAGACCGCCCCACCGCCAGGCTTCCCGCCGCACTAAACGACCCGTTCACCCACCG
>CAZSDX010000166.1:0-1087 GCA_964605685.1 uncultured Polyangiaceae bacterium | reverse complement strand
AAGGCTCCCCGCCGCACTAAGCGACCCATTCACCCACCGCTCCGCCGTCTTGCATTGGTAGTTCGGACACGCGGTGGCGCCGTTGTTGTTGTTGAAGCCCCCCACGACGAGGACGGAGCCATCGGCCAGCACGCTCGCCGTGTGATCCCTCCGCCCCACTGCAAGGCTCCCCGCCCCACTAAAGGACCCATTCACCCACCGCTCCGCCGTCTTGCAGATGTAGTTCGGGTTCGAACACGCGGTGGCGTCGATGCCATAGCCCCCCACGACCAGCACCGAGCCATTGGGCAATACACTCGCCGTGTGATCATACCGCCCCACCGCTAGGCTTCCCGCCGCGCTGAACACCCCATTCACCCACCGCTCCGCCGTCTTGCAGGACCCACTCGGACACGCGGTGGCGTCGTTGTAGTTGAAGCCCCCCACGACGAGAACGGAGCCATCGCCCAGCACGCTCGCCGTGTGAAAATACCGCTCCACCGCTAGGCTTCCGGCGCTCACAAACGCCGGGTCCACCACCAGCGGATACTCCCCTCCCTTCCACCGCACCACCACCTCACATTCCCCCTTCCCCGGCCCCACCACCTCCCTTTCCCACGACGCCGCCGGGTTCTCATCGTACGCACATCCCTCCACCCCCAAGCGCAGCGCCACCTTTTCCCCTCGCGCATCCACCGCCAGCGGCGCCTGCACACGCAACCTCGGATACCCCTCCTTATCCAACAGCTCCACCACGTTGTTCACCAACCGCAATCCCGCCACCGCACTCACGTCCACCGCGTATCGAAGCTCTTCTCGCTCCGGTTTCCCCGCAAAATGCACGTAATCCTCCGTTCCCTCCCCATGCACTCGGTGCAGCACGTCCCCGCCGTGAAGCCCTCCCCGGTACACCACCCACCCTTCCGCTTCTTCCGCTCCCGCTTCCGTGGCCCCCACCCGCTTCACCCGCACCGCCATCCCGCTCTTCTCATCCCGAACCTCAAACGCCCCCGACGCCCGCACCGGCAGCCGCACCCGCGCCGGACGCAGCCTTCCCTGAGAGGGTTTCTAACACAGAATTTGTGATATGCTTTCGGCATGGATGAGT
>CAZSDX010000165.1:0-12286 GCA_964605685.1 uncultured Polyangiaceae bacterium | reverse complement strand
CGGGCGAGGGAGGTTCCATGGCCGGAGGCAGCGCCGGGGAGTCCGGCAGCGGCGGTGAGGGCGGTGCCAGCGTTGGTGGGGCCGGTGGCGCCGTGGGCGGCGCCGGTCAGGGCGGAGTTGGTCAGGGCGGAAGCGGAGGCACCGGCGGAAGCGGCGCGGGGCAGGCTGCGGCGACGGAGAACCCCGCGGCGGCGGATCTGCAGGGAGGTTGCTCGTGCTCCGAGGCGAGGGGCGCGGAAGCCCCGGCCGCCTGGAGCCTGGGGGGCCTCGCCCTGGCGGTGGGTGCCTTCTTCCGCCGGCGTCGTCCTCGCTTAACTTTCCCCGGAGCGCCGGGGGTGGCAAGGCAAGGCCACCATGCCTGAACGCGATGCTCCCGGCGCGCCCTCCTCCGACCGGACCTTGTCCCTCATCGGCGCCGTCGGCTGGACATGCCTGGTCGTCCTGTTCTTCGCGCTGATCCTGAGCCTCAGCGCCTCCTTTCGCCCGGGGCTGTCCCAGGAGCTGGTGAACCTCCAGATCTGCTACAGCCTGGCGCTGTCCCTGGGCACCCTGCTGCTGGTGCGGGTCCACCTGCCGGCCCGGGACGTCCTCGACGCCATCGGGGCCCGGGCGGCTCCCTGGTGGCTGGTGCTGGCGGGGCTCGGGGTCGGGGTGCTGCTCCAGCTCCCTGCCCAGTGGGTCGACGGGCTCGTCACCCGGCGCTGGCCGCTCTCTCCCGAGGAGCAGGAGCGGCAGGCCGCCCTCTTTGTGTTCCAGTCCAGCGGCCACAAGGCGGCCTTCCTGGTCGCGGCGACGATCCTGGGGCCCACCGTCGAGGAGGTCTTCTGCCGCGGTGCGCTCTTCCGCGTCCTGCGCCGCTCCCACGGGGCGCTGGCGACGGTGCTGATCACCACCGGCTCCTTCGCCTTTCTCCACCAGGACCCCCGCTACGCCCTCAACGCCGCCCTCTGCGGCCTGGCGCTCGGGGCCTTGCGCCTCTGGGCTGGCTCCACCTGGGTGTCGCTGGCGGCGCACACCGCCTTCAACGCCGTGACCACCGTGGCCTTGCTGGGGGGCTGGGTGAAGCTGGGCGAACCTCAGGAGCCGCTCCCGCTGGTCTGGGGCCTGCTCGGCACCGCGGCGCTGGTGGGGGTGCTGGTGGGGCTCCGCGCGGCGTCCCTGCGATCACCGCTGGCGCTGGCGGCCTCGGAGGAGGATACCAGGTAGCACCATGCGAACCTTGATGTCGTTCGGGGCGGCGCTGGCGCTGGCGGCCTGCTCCAGTCCGTACCGTGTGGGGGACCGGGTGCTGGTCGAGTGGGAAGGCAACGATTACCCGGCGTCGATCCTGGTGATCGAGTCGACGGCGCGCTTCCGGGTCCATTTCGAGGGCTACGAGTCGATCTGGGACGAGAGCGTGCCGGCCACCCGGATCAAGGGCAAGGTCAAGGGCCACGTGGTCGCGCCTCCCCCTCCGCCCAAGGTCCGGGCTCGCACGAGCGCCAGCAGCAAGACCGCCGTCAGCACCTTCCGCCAGGGAGACCGGGTCAAGGTCGAGTGGAAGGGCGCCCTCTACCCCGCCACCATCCTGGAGGTGCTGGGCAACGAGCGGTACCGCATTCACTACGATGGCTACGACGCCAACTGGGACGAGACCGTGGAAGTCTCCAGGATCCAGCGCCGATGACGCGGGCCACCCGGCGGGAATTTTTGGCATCTCTCCTCGGCCTGGCAGCGGCCCAGTCCGCCTGCCGGCGCCCCTGGCGCGCCGTCCCGGGGGAGATCCGGGGGGCCAGCGCCACCGCGGGCCACAAGCTCCGGAGCCCCCAGCAGCTCGGCGAGCCCACCCGCACCGAGCGGACCCGGGTGCTGATCGTGGGCGCGGGCCCCAGCGGGCTCGCCGCCGCCTGGCGCCTGGCGAGGCTCCAGGTCGATGACTTCCTCCTGGTCGATCTGGAGCGCGAGGTGGGCGGAACCTCCGCCTTCGGGCGGGACGGCGTGGTCCCTTATCCCTGGGGGGCCCACTACGTCCCGGTCCCCCGCGCCGACAACGTCGCCCTCGTCTCCCTGCTCCGGGAGATGAACGCCATCGAGGGCACCGACGACCGAGGAGACCCGATCCCTGCCGAGGGCATGGTGGTCCGCGACCCGGAGGAGCGCCTCTTCCTCGGCGGCTCCTGGCACGAGGGCCTCTTCCCCAGGCACGGCGCCAGCGGCGAGGACCTGGCCCAGCTCGCCAGGTTCCAGCGGGATGTCCTGGAGCTCTCCCGGCGCCAGGATGGCCGCGGCCGTCGTCCCTTCACCATCCCCATGGAGCGCGGCTCCGATGACCCGCTCTTCACCGAGCTGGACCAGCAGAGCATGGCCCAGTGGATGACCGCCCGCGGCTACTCCAGCGAGCGGCTCCGGTGGTACGTCGACTACGCCTGCCGCGACGATTACGGGCTGCTCGCCAGGGACACCAGCGCCTGGGCGGGCCTCTTCTACTTCGCTTCCCGGCTGGGTCCGGACGGCTCCGAGGCCGCCCCCCTGTTCTCCTGGACCAACGGCAACGGTCGCCTGGTCGAGCACCTGGCCCAGGCCGCCGCCCGGCGGTGGCGTACCGGGCACCTCCTCGTGGACCTGGCGACCGCGGGCGAGCAGGTCGAGGCGACGGGGTTGGATCTGACCCGGAACGAGGTGGTGCGCTTCGTGGCGGAGCGGGCGATCTTTGCGGCGCCGAAGTTCCTGGCGCCGCGGGTGCTGAGGCAGGTCCGGGACGAGCGACCCGGGTGGCCAGGGGCCTTTGTCTACGGGGCCTGGATGGTGGCAAACCTGCACCTGCGGGATCGTCCGGCGTCCCGGGGGGCCCCGATGGCGTGGGACAACGTGCTCTACGACAGCCCCTCGCTGGGCTACGTGGTGGCGACGCACCAGGCTCAGATCGACGAGGGGCCGACGATCCTGACCTATTATTTCCCCTACACCGACGGCGACGCAGCGGCGGGGCGACGGCGGCTCTTCGAGGGGGATCACGCTCACCTCGCTGACCTCGCGCTCTCCGATCTGGCCCCGGCGCACCGCGACCTCTCCTCGCTGGTCGGCCGGGTGGACGTGATGCGCTGGGGGCATGCGATGGTGCAGCCGCGCCCCGGTTTCCTGTGGGGTCCGGAGCGCCGCACCGCCGCGCTCCCGCTGGGGCGGGTCCACATGGCCCACAGCGACCTGTCGGGGCTCGCCCTCTTCGAGGAGTCGCTCCACCACGGGGTCCGGGCCGCGGAGGAGGTGGCGCTGGCGCTGGGGCGGACGCTGCCCGAGCGCCTCGGTTGAGGGGCGGAGGTCCGGGGGAAACAAGCTTCTTAACAAGCCCCCAGGCCGACCTGCGGGGTAGGCAAGGGGCCTGGGGCGTTTCCTCCGTGCTATAGGGCGCCCCACGCCACCATGCGGACCCTCTCCTCCTCGAACCTCGTGCCGGCGGCGCTGGTGTCCCTCGCGGCGCTGGTGTCCCCCGCTCTGGCCTGGGCCCAGGACCCGACGGCGCCTCCCGCGGAGACCCCTCCCTCCGCCGCGCCGCCTGCGTCGTCTGCGCCAGCCGTGCCGCCCGCGCCAGCCGCGCCGGGGGACGGGGAGACCCTGGATCTCACGGCACCTCCGGCGCCTCCCCCGGCGGACCCGAACGAGAACCCGTACATCCCTGTGGACGCGGTGCGGCGTAGCGGGGTCACCCTGGGGGTGGGCGGGGGGCTGGCGCTCACCAGCGCCTCGGGGACACGGATCAAGTTCAGCCTCCGGGACCAGGTGGCCGACCCGGGGCTGGCGCCAGGCAACGGTGTTTATTTCTGGATAGGTGGCGCCTTCACCGACTGGTTCTCCTTCCGGGTGGGCGTGGGCACCAGCTCCGCGACCAGGAAAGGGCTGCTGATCTCCGGAACCTCGGTGTCCTTCGGGGTGGATACCTGGCCTCTGTTCTACCGGGGCGGCATCTTCCAGGATCTGGGCCTGGGCCTCGACTTCGGGACGGGCTCTGCCAGCATCGTCAACAAGGACGACGACGTCGACGTGCGGGCCTCCGGGGGAGGGTTCTCGATGGTGCGCTTCTCGACGTTTTACCAGCCTCGCCTGTTCTGGCGCATCCACGGGGGGCCCGCGATCTCCTACGAGTACCGCACCACCGAGACCTACACCGAGCACCTGACCCTGCTCGGGGCGCGCTTCGCTTTCTACGGGGGGCCGTAGGCTCAGCCCCGGGGCCGCCGGCCTCGGGTCCCGACCGCGCGGCGTACCTCGTCCAGGATCGGCGCTGCGTAGCCCCGGGCCTTCTCCGCGCCCTGGCGCAGCACCTCCTCGACGTGATCCCGGTTCTTCTCCAGCTCCCTCCGGCGGGCGCGGGCCTCCCCGAAGTGGCCATGGAACAGCTCCAGCAACCGGGCCTTGTAGTGGCCGTAGCCGAGGCCACCCTCCCGGAAGGTGCGCTCGTGCTCGGCCAGCTCCTCCGGGGAGGCGAAGAGGCGCAGGAGCGGCATCAGCGGGGTCGCCTCCGGATCCTTGGGGGCCTCGACGGGGGTCGAGTCGGTCTGGATGCCCATGATCTGCTTCTTGACCGCGCCGTCGTCGGCGAACACCTCGATGACGTTGCCGTAGCTCTTGCTCATCTTCTGGTTGTCGGTGCCGGGGACGACGGCGGTCGACTCCATCACCCGGGCCTGGGGGAGCTTGAGGATGCCCCGGCCCCGGCCCTTCCTGTCCCCGTCGGGCTGCGCCGGATCGTACCTGGGGACGTAGGCCAGGTTGAACTTGATGGCCAGGTCGCGGGTGATCTCCAGGTGCTGTACCTGATCCTTGCCCACGGGGACCACATCGCTGCCGTAGAGCAGGATGTCGGCGGCCATCAGCACCGGGTAAGTGAACAGCCCGGCCTCCGCCGAGAAGCCGCGGCCCACCTTGTCCTTGTAGGAGACCGCCTTCTCCAGCAGGCCCATCGGCGTCAGCGTGGTCAGGTACCAGAACAGCTCGGGAATCTCGGGGATATCCGACTGGCGGAAGAGCGCGCACCGCGACGGATCGAGGCCACAAGCGAGGAAGTCGAGGGCCACGTCCAGGGAGAGCTGGTCGAGGCGCGCCCCGTCGCGCACCGTGGTCAGCGCGTGGAGGTCGGCGATGAAGTAGAGGGCCTCGCCCTGGTCCTGGAGGTCGATGAACTGGCGGATCGCCCCGAAATAGTTGCCGATGTGGATCTTGTTGGAGGGCTGGATACCGGACAGGATGCGCATGACGTCGCCGCCCGGTATACCACGGCTCCGCGTGGCTCACCCGGTGTAGACCTCGTCCTGCTCGATGCGCGACAGCACCCAGTCGAAGGAGCCCGCGGTCACCTTGACGCCGCAGCTCCCGCAGTTCCCTGCCATGTTGATCTGCGACAGCGGCGCCCCGCAGCTCGGGCAGGCGCGGTCGCAGCGAGAGGCCCCCTTCGCCTCCTTGCCGCGGAGGAACGTCCAGTACTCGGTGTACCGCCGCACCTTGCTCCGGTCGCCGCCGACCACCTCGCCCTGCGCGTTGACGGTGTAGTCGATGTTCTGCGCATGCACCCGCACCGTGACCAGATCGTAGTGACCATCGGTCTCGACTTTGCATAGCTCCAGGTGGTGGAGCTGCGGCGACTCGCTCACGTTCCGTAGCCCCTGCTTCCGGTAGGCATCGATCCAGTAGACCTGGAGGTGGAAGAGGTTGTCGCTCAGGTAGGGCCGCATCCCCGACAGATCCTGCGCGGACCAGGCCTGGTGGAAGGTGTCGAAGATCAGCCGGATGCGCTCCTGGAGCGCCGGCCACGAGAGCTCCGGATCCCGCGCCTGGAGCAGGGTCTGGTTCCGGTTGAGCATCGGATCGAAGACCGTCGGGAAATCGGTCCCTACCTCCTCCACCGTCCCGGTGAGCATCGGACCCCGGGCCTCCCGGTTCTCGATCGCCACCCGCTGCACGCGCCAGTCCAGCTCCTGCTCGCCGGTGACCCGCGCGTTGCAGTACCGGCAAACCCCCTGGAACACCTGCTCCAGCGGCGCCCCGCAGCTCGGGCACCCGATGGTCCGCGCCTGCTCCGGCTTGCGCGAGGGGAGCCCCGCGCTCCGGGTGAGCGTCCACACTTCCTCGACGTACCAGGACTGCTCCCCGCTCGGCCCCACCTCCGTGTAATTCGCCAGGAACCTCACCGTGATCGCCGCCTGGCCGCCCCGATCCTTCGGGACCTGCACGTCCTCGAAGGTCAGCGCCCCCACGATGATGTCCCTCACCTCGTTCGCCGGGTACGCCTGGTACGCCTGCGCCGCCGCGGGCGACAGGTACGCCTCCATTCGCCTCAGGTTTCCTCCACCCCGGCTCCGCTGCACCTCGACGTAGAGCGCATACAAAAAATCTTCGAGTAGCACCCGGGAGAAGGTCGGGTCCAGCTCCAGCAGCTTCCGGAAGGACTCGGACAGGGTGCGCTTGCGGTGATTGTCCACGTTCGGCGGCGTGTACGCTGGCGAGTAGCTTGCCCAGTCCGGCCGCGCCGACTGCAGCTTCTCGTGGATCAGGTAGACCCCTACCCCGAGCGCCACCAGCACGAACGCTCCGAAGAGAAGGCAATGCCCTCCCCCGCCACTGCTCCCGCTGTCGTAGGAGGAGCCAGAGCCGTAGCCGCTGCCGGAGCTGTCTCCGCTGCCGGAGCTGTCTCCGCTGCCAGAGCCGTAGCCGCTGCCGGAGGAAGATTTGGAGCCAGATCCGCTGCCGGAGGAGGGCTTGTAGGTGCTGCCGGAGGAGGGCTTGTAGGAGCTCCCCGAAGAGGACTTGTAGCCGGACGAGGATTTGGAGCCGCCCGAGGAGGACTTGGAGCCGCTGGACTTGAAGGTCTGGCCTCCACCGGGGCGCGCGTGGGCGTCGCCGACGGGAGGGAAGGAGACCAGCCCGAAGGCGAGGGCCACGAGGAGCGCCGTGAGCTCCGGGAGCCTCACCGGGCTGGCGTTCTCCCCCCTCTGCCCTTGAGGGAGAGGGGGGCCTGGGGGGGTGAGGTCCCCTCCTTGGACGCCCCGTGTCCACTCCCCCCTCTGCCCTTGAGGGAGAGGGGGGCCGGGGGGGGTGAGGTCCCCTCCTTGGACGCCCCGTGTCCACTCCCCCCTCTGCCCTTGAGGGAGAGGGGGGCCGGGGGGGGTGAGGTCTCTCGCCATCATCGCACCTCGTTGGAGAGTTCGTTCACGTCGTCTGCGGATCGGGGGAGCTGCTTGCCCAGGGGAGGACCCACGCGGAGGAGTCCGTCGAGGAAGCGAGAAAAATTCCCCTGCTCGACCCCCTCTTGCATCGCCTTGAGGGCCTCCTCCCAGGCGTCGTCGAGGCTCGCGGTGTCGATCCCGGTGTCGACCGCCACCTCCACGCGCTTCTCCAGGAGCGACACGTAAAACAGTACGCCTGTCCGCCCGCTGGTCCGCGCCACGCCCATCTCGTAGAAGGCCGCGTGAGCGGCCGTCTTCACGTTGGCCTCGCGCAGCTTCCGGGAGGTGAGTGCGCGGCGGAGCGGATCGATCCCCGCGCTGAGCATCACCCCGGTCACGAACAGGAGCGCCTCGGCGAGCGGGAACAGATCCTCGTCGAAGGGCTCGGGGTGGAACAGGAACACCAGCAGCCCCACCAGGGCCAGCAGCGACCCCAGCAGGTAGTCGCTGTGTCGGTAGTGACCCGAGATCTTCCTCACCGCCACCACCACCTCCGCCGCGGTCTGCAGCTCGATGGCCTCGATGGCCTCGGAGACCTTCTGCTTCGCGGCCGGGTCAAGAAAATCCCTCGCGCTCATGGCTGCGCAGGACGCTAGCACATACGTAGGGGAATTCTCTACAGAAAAGCCAGGCGCGCGCAGCGGACCGGAGGAGTAGGGAAGATTTCTACGAGGCGGAGCTCTCCTGGACGAAGTGGCTGCGCTCGCGGATGGTGGTCCAGCGGCGGAGGATATCGATGGTCTCGGGGTCGTCGCGGCGCAGCAGGCCGAAGAGGTAGTCCTGGATGCCCTTGTGGACGGCGCAGAGGCTGCTCTCGCGCATGCGGCCCCAGATGCTGCCCTGGGAGCGGTAGCTGTGCTCGGGGACGATGCCGCAGTAGGGGTTGTAGGCGCAGTTGACGCAGTCGGGCTGGGCGTCGAGGTTGGAGGCGAGGGTGAGGGCGCGGACGGTCTCGTGGGTCATCAGCTCGCGGTAGGTCGAGGTGCGGACGTCGCCGATGCAGAAGAAGTCGTCGCCGGTCTTGCCGAGCATGCGGCCCTCGTCGCTGGTGTAGATCTTCCCGTCGTAGCTGTAGGCGATCTGGCCGATGCCGGCGCCGCCGGGGGAGCGCACGTCGAGGAAGTTGGAGTCGTCGTCGCCGAGGATCTTGGTGAGGAAGATGGCGCCGAAGCGCTCCAGGACCTGGGTACCCTGGCGGTTGAGGTCGAGGATGTAGTCGGTGGCCTGGCGGTAGAAGTCGAGGTACCTGGCCCGCGGGTACTCGGTGGTCCTGGCGGTCTTCTGGGCCCAGCCGAAGGGGTCCAGGGGCCGGATGAAGATGGCGCGGCAGCCCAGGTCCACGTAGGTGTCGACCAGCTCCCGGGGGTGGTCGAGGATGGCCCGGGTCGTGGTGAGCAGCGCCTCGACGTGGTAGAGCACGGGGTCGAGGCCGATCTGCTGGTACGCCTCGTTGATGCGGCGGATCCACCGCACCGACTCGCGCCACGCGTTGCCCCCGGCCAGGATGCGCTGCTTGTTGTGGATCGCCTCGGGGCCGTCGATGCTGGTGCAGATCTGCACCTTGTGATCCATGAGGAACTTGAGCTTCTCCTCGTCCATCAGCGCCAGGTTGGACACCATGGTGAATTCCAGGCGCTTGCCGTAGGCCCGGTTCTTCACCAGCGCATGCTCGATGATGTGCTTCACCACGGGGAAGTTCACCAGCGGCTCGCCCCCCTGGAACTCGATGGTCACCGAGGGCGAGGTGGTCTGGAGCGCCAGCTCCACCGCCTTCTCGGCGATCTCCGGCGTCATGTCCGTCTGGGTCTCGGTCATGTCGGCGCGGGCCGCGTGGCAGTAGACGCAGCTCTCGTTGCATCGGAGCGTCACCACCATCACGTGCAGGTTGGGCCCCGCGTCCAGGAAGCGCTTCTTCCTGCGCAGCCGGTCGGCCGCCTGCTCCGGGTCGATCCGGTCGCGGACAAACCCCCGCGAAGCCAGCCGATCGTAGAGCGGCGAGCCCTCGCCCACCTCTCCCCGGACCATCGCCACAAATTCCTCCTTGCTCACGAACACCCAGTCGCCCAGGTAGCTGGTGAGCAGCACGTCCCCGTCGACCTCTCGGTAGCGGAACGCGGCCCAGGGCGACGGCGTGGCGGGGCGTCGCCCCACCTGGATGAGATCGATCACGACGCCCCTCCTTTCTGCGCCTGGCCTCCCCGCTCGATGGTCAGTCCCAGGGCGTAGTTCGACAGCTCCTGCGCGATCCGCTCCTCGCGGGAGGGGGCCGCCGCGGTCACCCGCACCACCCAGCGCCCCTCCTCCTCGGCGCGCTCCAGGGTGCCGAAGCGCTCGTAGACCTTCAGGGCCTCGTCCAGCGCGAAGCCGTCGTAGAGCTCCTTGTGGAAGGTGAGGGTGATCACGGGGTCTCTCCTCCCTTCGGGGGCTCGGCGGGGGCCGCCGGGGGCTCGGCGGGGGCCGCTTGCTCCTGGCTCTTCGCCGCTTCTCCCGCCTCTTCGGGCTTTTTCTTCTTGTACTTCTCCTCCCAGCTCATGGCGATCCCGAGGGGATCCTCGAAGGCCTCGCCGGAGGCGTCCAGGTTGAGGAGGTCGTCGAGCCCCGGGGGGCCCGCGCTGCCGACGGCGGCCCGGGCGGAGATCCGCTCGATGAGGGCGCGGTTCTCCTCGAGGATTTGCCGGCGCCAGGCCTGGCCCAGCAGCTCGTTCTCGAACTCTCCGGCCAGCTCATCCAGCGAGGCCGTCGTCGAGGGTTTGAGGCGAAACTGGACCGAGACCCTGCCGGAGGAGGGGCGATCCAGGTGGAGATAGCACCGGTCCAGGAAGATGTAGGCGGCCCCGTAGATGGCGTCCCGGGGGTAGAGGGCCTCATCAAATTCCAGGGTAATGGACCGGTCGCCTTGGGAGATGGAAAGGTCGCTCATGAAGGTCTTTGGGGGGGCTCAGGTCGCAGGGGGGTGCCCTCGGCGGCATCCGAGGATACGATGGTCTTCATGCGAGTGCGCGCCTTTCTCGGCTTGGTGCTGATCACCCTGGTTGGATGCGGGGATGCAGGGGGAGCCGCCGACCCGGCCCCCCCCCCGGGAGCCGGGGGAAGCGGGGGCGGTGGGGCTGGCGGGGTTGGTCTCGGCGGCCAGGGCGGCCAGGGGTGCGATCCTTCCCAGGACGGGGATGGAGACGGGATCGCCGACTTCTGGGAAGGGGAAGAGGACAAGGACAAGGATAGCAAGCCCGACAAGCTCGACGACGACAGCGACGGGGACGGCTGGACCGACAAGCAGGAATCCGGGACGCTGGACCCCTGCGTCAAGCCCGTGGACTCCGACGAGGACGGCACCCCGGACTACCTCGACCTCGACAGCGACAACGATGGCGTCCCCGACCAGGACGAGCGCGCCTACGACCCCGACGGGAGCAAGGGCTGCCGCGTCAAGGAGAACTGCGACGACGACCAGGACGAGAGCGGGCAGCCCATCATCGACCTGATCGAGGTGGCCGCAGGCTCCGACCCGACGGACCCGAGCTCCAAGCCCCCGGACGCCACGCTCTACTTCATCCTCCCCTACAAGACCCCGGAGAAGACCAAGGACTTCGCCTTCTCCACCGGGGTGAAGGACGCGGACATCTACTTCCTCATCGACACCACCCAGTCGATGGGCGGCGCCATCAAGAACATCAAGGACAGCCTCGATAGCAAGATCATCCCCACGATCCTCAACGGCGACCCGGACGCGAAGCCGGCTATCCCGGCGATCCCCGGGGCCTGGATCGGCGCGGGCGACTTCCGCGATATCCCCTGGGCCCCCTACGGAGAACCCGGCGCCAACCCGGAGGACCTCGACGCCCCGGACCGGGACTGGGTCTACCGCAACAGCTACTCCATTGGCGGCAAGACCGTCCTCGGTAACGTGGCCCCCCCGGAGGGCGCTGCGCCCTCCTTCAAGGCCCCCTCGGCGGTGAAATCGATCCTCGACGTCCTGGAAGCGAAGAACGGCGGCGATGCCCCCGAGTCCACCGGGCAGGCGCTCTGGATCGCCGCCACGGGCCTCCCTTACAAGGTGACCCTCGGCGGTCTGTGGTCGTCCAAGCCCAGGAGCTGCCCCGACGCCCTCTCCGTCGGAACCCCCTGCTTCCGCCCCGACAAGCTCCCGATCTTCGTCATCGTCACCGACGCCGCCTTCCATAACGGACCCAACCCCGCCAACGACTACGACAACGCCTGCGTCACCCCCTCCTGCGTGGGCGGCGCGGTCTCCTACCAGCAGACCGTCGACGCCCTCAACGCGATCAACGCCAAGATCGTCGGCGTCACCGTCAACACCGGCGCCGCAGGCACCGCCCGGGCCGACCTCGACGACCTCGCCGTCAAGACCGGCAGCGTCTACTACGACCCGAGCTTCGGGGGCTCCGAGCGCACCCTCGTCACCAGCAAGGACTCCGAGAGCGGCGAGGTCTCCACCGAGGTGGTGCGCCTCATCGGCCGCCTCGCCGGCCAGGGCATCAACAACGTCACCACGCGCCGCGAAAATTACGACTGCCCCGGCGCCGTCGACTGCGACGGCGACAAGAAGCCTGACCCCGAGTACCACAACCCCGCTTACCCCGATCCGGGGCCTCCCTTCGACGCCTCCAAGCTCATCACCAAGATCGTCCCGGTCCCTTCGGACCCCCCCACCTACGCCAACCTGGACGAGACGACCTTCTACGGCGTCCGGGGCGACGCCACGGTGACCTTCCGGGTCCACGCCCAGAACGACCTCGTCAACCCCGACTCCCTGGTGGTCCTGCGCGCCAGGATCCAGGTGCAGACCCCCGGCGGCC
Source organism: uncultured Polyangiaceae bacterium (assembly GCA_964605685.1). Lineage (GTDB taxonomy): Bacteria > Myxococcota_A > Polyangia > Polyangiales > Polyangiaceae > JANWXX01. The sequence goes on along the minus strand of CAZSDX010000165.1, from coordinate 273 downwards.
AGGCCCTCGGCGGCCCCGCGGGGGTCAAGCTCGTCTACTTCGTCATCCCGCGCGATCCGGGCGCCGTCATCAAGTTAGAAAAGGACTTGCCTATGCTCCCTCGGACCTCTCTCCCACGCCTGCTCGCCGTCCTCGCGCTCCCGCTGCTCCTCGCCTGCGGGGACGACCCTCCCACGGAGATCGTGACCCCTGCCGCCGGCGCTTCTGGCTCCGCGGGGAAGGCCGGCGCAGGGGCCGGAGGCACCGGCGGCAGCGCCGGCCAGGCGGGCGCCG
>CAZSDX010000164.1:0-12336 GCA_964605685.1 uncultured Polyangiaceae bacterium | reverse complement strand
TGGCGACGCCTTCGGCGGCGGCGGCGATCCCTTCGGGCAGGGCGGCTCCGGCGGCGGCCAGAGCACCGGCGGTAGCAGCGGCAGCGGCCAGGGCGGCAGCGGCCAGGGCGGCTCCGGTACGGGCTCCGGTCAGGCCTGCCCCGATGGAAGCTGCTCCGGCCCCGACCAGTGCTGCGCCGATCCCAACACCAACACCTGCGGCACCCTGCTCCTCGGGCTCATTTGCATGTGAGATCAGCCGGCGGGGTCGCCTTGCTTTCCTCGCTCCAGCAAGGCCCGCAGCGCCCGGGTCAGGTTCACCAGCCGACCCGTGATCACGAACTCCGCGCCCTCCCTGCGGCAGCCGTGGACCTTCACAAGGAACCCCTCCACGGCGGGTTCCTCCAGCGAGAACGCCGCCGGCGTACCAGGGGCGAAGGCGACCTCCGAGCGCAGCACCACACGCTCCCCCTGGACCTCCACCACGCGCCCCTTCTTGCCCGAGTTCCACACCACCTGCATCGTGGTGCCTTCCTAGCAGAGCCCAACCCTCGCCGCCGCGTCTTCCCTCCGAAGAGCTTTCTTTGAGCAGTTCGTGGCTCATCGAGGGCACGTCGCAGCCGGCCGCCGGGATCTCCTCCCGCTCTCCCTTCCCCGAGTTGGCCCGCACTCCCCCGGGGGAAGCCTGCCGCCTCGCCCTCCTCCACCACCGCCACCACCGCGACGACTCCACCCTCGCCGCCGCCTACTACGACGAGTGATCAGGCGCCCCGGAGGCCACCGGTGGACGCTGCGACGTGGAATGTCCGGGGAGGGAGGCCGCCGGGCTTGCAAGACGGAGCGTGGACCGGCCACACTCCGCCCTCCGCGGAGGAGTCCATGTCGCTCAATAGCCTCTCCTGTCCACCGCCCATTCGCCGGAAAGTCAAGGCGTACAGGCCCGATTTTACCCGGTACGAGGAGGCCATCGAGCTCCACAACCAGGGGCAATTTCGCCCGTCCGTCGAGCGGGTCTTCGATCATCTCTTCTCCGCGGAGCACCCGGGGCGCTCGCCGGAGGGGATCGTGTTCGAGCAGGGCTCCTCCCGCGTGGTGGCGCGCTACTCGGGGGACGAGCTGATCATCCGGGTACCGATGGCCCGCCTCACCCCGGACTGCAAGGCAACGGCGGCGCTGCGCTTCCTGCTCACGCGCCTGAGCTCCTCGGGGCAGCTCTACCAGCCCCGGCTTCGGGGCGAGGAGATCTCCCTGGAATTTCACGAGAAGCTCTCGCGCTTGCACCCGGCCAAGCTGGTCGAGGTGCTGCGCCGGATGCCCACCGCCGCCGACGCCAACGACGACTGGATGGTGGAGCACTTCGGGGTGGAACCCCTGGAGCGTGTCGCGATCGAGCCCCTCGATGAGGACGAGTTCTCCAGGGCCGAGGCGTTCTGGCGCACCCACTGGGAGGAGGTGGACGCGCTCCTCAAGGAGGCCCAGCGCAAGCGCCTCCTGCCCTTCCTCAACGAGCTGACCGCCTACGCCTACTACCACCTCATCTACGCGATCCCGCTCGGCGGCTACCTCCTGGCGCGCATCTCCGAGAGCGCGGACTCCTTCAACAACACCCAGCTCGATCCCGAGATGCGCGAGTCGATCCTGGGCAAATTCGTGAAGGAGGCGCGGGCCGTCCGCCGCGAGGAGCTGGCCAGGAGCCTCGGCCACGCCCGCTTCGCCCTCAGCCCCCTGGGGGAAGGGAACCGGAGCGCCTTCGAGAATTACCTGGGGCCCAACGACTACACCGAGGCCATCCACAAGGCCCGCGTCACCGGCCGCGTCCTCGACGCCGCCCTGGCCCTGGTCGGCAACTACTCCTTCCTGCTCGCCCGCTTCTCCTGGCCCGACGAGATCGAGGCCGCCCTCCTGGAAGGGCTCCGCCTCGCGGACGGAAAGCCCCTGCGGGAGGCTGCCTCCCAGCTCTGGACCCAGGCCCGCACCATCCTGGATCTGTTCAAGGAGGACGACGAGGACGACGAGGGCAACGAGGACGAGGACGGCGAGGACGAGGGTGAGGGCGAGGGTGAGGGCGAGGGAGAAGCGAGCCCGGGGGCGTCCGGGAGCGACGAGCGCGAGGAAGAGTCCGCGAGCGACAGGAGGCAGCCATGAGTGACTTCAGCGAGATCGAGGCCCTGGGGGTCTTCCAGGTCTTCACCGGCGGCGGGACGGGCTCGGGGTTCCTGATCGACGAGCGGCACCTGGTCACCAACTGCCACGTGGTCGCCCCCTACCGGAAGGTCGCCGTCGAGCTGCGGGACAAGCGCCGGATCGTGGGCGAGGTGCGCCGCATCCACCCGCGGCGAGATCTGGCGGTGGTCGAGCTGGCGACGCCGCTCTCCTTCGAGGTGCTCCCGCTGGCGCCGGACGCCGTGCTCCGGGCCAAGCAGTCGGTCCACATCCTCGGCTTCCCCGTCGGGCTGCCGCTCTCGCTCACCGAGGGCGTGGTCTCTCACCCCCGGCAGCTCCTCGACGATCAGCACTACGTGCAGACGGACGCGGCCATCAACCCGGGGAACTCCGGAGGCCCCATCCTCGACGATGATCGCCGCGTCGTGGCGGTCACCACCTGCAAGCTCCGCTCGGCGGACCTGGTGGGCTTCGGGATACCTTGCGCCGACGTGGCCCGGTTCCTCGGCGCCTTCCGCGAGCAGAAGGCGGAGTTTGGCGTCGAGTGCCCCGCCTGCGAGCTGCTCCTGGAGAACGCCGATCGCTACTGCGACGGCTGCGGCTCGGACCTCGACGGGCTCGACCTCGGCGCCTACTTCGAGCCCCCCGAGGTGCACCCGGTGGTCTCCTTCGTCGAGAACGCCCTCCTCCACGCCAGGATCGACCCCGTGCTCGCCCGCCACGGCAACCGCAACTGGTCGTTCTACAGCGGGAGCGCCCCCATCAAGATCTGGTGCTGCTGCTCCGAGCACGTCTGCTTCTCGTCTCCCCTCGCCCAGCCCGGCAAGCGCGCCCTCGGCGACCTCTTCCGCCACCTGCTCTCCGCCGAGCACGACCCCTTCTACTTCGACCTCGACGGCAACATCATCCGGCTGAACCTCACGATCCACATGTCGGACGTGTTCTCCCCCGCGGACCACGGCGAATTCTCCGCCTGGGTCGCCCGCTTCATCGCCATGGCCGACGAGACCGACAACACCCTCGCCGAGCGCTTCGGCTGCGAACCCGCCCCCGAGACCCAGCTCACCTTCTTCAAGGAGCAGTCCCAACAGCCCCCGCCCTCCCTTGCCAGCCGCTGATCCCGGCGGCCTTGTGAACAAAGCCATGAACCGCATCTTTCTCGCCGCACTCACCACAAGCTTGCTCGCTCTCGCCTGTAGCCCGTCGTCGGACGCCACCACGGGCCAGCGAGGCGGTGATCCATGGGCTCAGAGTGCCGGAGCAAGCGGGCAAAGCGCGGGTGCTCACGGCTGGGGCTCCACGGGATGCAACGATGACAGCAAACTGGCGCTTCCCGTGGAACCTGAACGCGGCTGTCTCCAGACCGATCAACCCATGGGCGTGGGTTGCCGAGCGGGTGGGTACGGTGATCGGTATCCATGCTACCGGCGTATCGCGGATGGACTCACCGTGTGGTTCACGGACGTGAGCCTCTTGTCGGTCGATCCTCAGGTGTGGGCCCCCTGCGGGTTCGACTCAGGACAGCTCCCCCCCCCTGCCTGCTTCGCCGCAAACTGCGCGCAATCGCCCATCTCCGGCTGCTCGGAAGCTTTCACCCGTGAAAAATTCGCCTGCGGCTCGCGTCGCTCGCCGTGGGATGCGGGATGTTGCCGCCGCGCTGAGTGCCTGTCGGACGCTGACTGCGGGGAAGACGAAGACTGCGTGACACAGGACGTGGATCCCCACTACGAGTGCTGGCCTATCCAGGTTGAGCCTTTCTGCGATTGCACGTCACGCAGCGGGTTTGGGAAGACGGTGTGTGTGAAAAAGAGCGATCCACCGTGAACCGCTCTGAACCATGAGACCCGGGCGGAACGAAGGAAGAGGCCACGGCCAGGCCGGGGTAGTGACAGAAAACGTCCGACCACTTTTTGTACCTGCCGGCGGCGGGTCGATACGCTCTGTTCCATGAAGCACGAGCCCTCGATCTCCCCGGAGCGGCGCCAGCGCCGCAGCGACCTCCCTGGCCTCGCGACCCAGCTCTACCTGGAGCACCTCGCCCGGCAACTGGGCTGCGAGGCCCTCACCCTCTCCACCCAGGATGGCCTGCTGATCGGCGGGGTCGGGGAGGGGTACGACCACGACCTGCTGGGGGCGCTGGCCTCCCTGGGGGCCCAGATCGGCAGCTACGAGCCGGACCCCGCCCACGCGCCCCGGAGCCAGGCGCTCCGGTTCTACGGCTTCGAGGTGGCGGGGCGCTCCCTGTTTGTCTCCTGCGTCGGCGGCGCACCGCTCCCTCTTGATGCATGTGCCTCCGCGGTGCGGCGCATCCACGGCCACGGGCCTTCCTTATTCCCTCCCTGGTCTCAGGTGACCCCTGCCCCCGGCACCGCATGCTCCAGGGAGTGGGCCTCCGTGGCGTCGGGGAGCTCCCAGCGGTCCATCATGCGGCGGAGCACCCGCTCCGGCACCGCCGCCTCCCGGGAGCGGTTCTGCGCCAGCAGCGTCGGCAGCGGGACCTCCACGTAGACCATGCGCACCCGCGCCCGGTAATCGGACAGCAGCGCGAGCAGGTTGCCCCGGAACGTTCGCTGGAGGTTGGTGGCGTTCCAGACGAAGGGCTCGCTGCGGCGCAGGTGCCCTCGGGCGCGCTCCCGGGCCGCCTGGACGATGGGCCCCTGGTTGGCGCCGTGGTCGATGTCCAGCTCCTCCCGCAGCGCGTCCAGCGACACCACCGGGAGCCCCGGGTAGCGCCTCCGGATCAGCGTATCCTTGCCCGCCCCGGGGAGCCCGGAGAGCACGATCACCTCCGGGCCGGAGTCGTCGTACACCTCCACCTCCGGCGGTCGGGTCGGGTCGCGGAAGAAGGTGGCGCGGGTGTGCTCCGAGGGGAAGGCGCGGGGACGATCCCAGCAGCCTTCCTCCCGGCAAAACGCCTCGAAGAGGGCGACGTTCTCGAGGATCCTGCCGGCGTCCTTGCACACCCTTCCCCGGAGATCGGCCTCCGCCACGAGGGCGAGGAGGTCACAGCGGCTGACCAGGCTGATCTCCGCGGCGAGCCGCCGGGCGTCGTCCCGCTCGATGAGGAAGAAGGGGATCTGGTGGTAGCGCACCAGGGTGCAGGCGAGCTCCCGCAGGGGGAACGGCGCCCCCAGCTCGTAGAGGATCTTCCGCGCCATCAGCTCGCCCCGCCGGGAGTGACCCCGCGCGGTAATCTTGCCGTCGTCCTCGGTGCGGGTGGTGGCGGGCTTGGCCACGTCGTGGAGCAGGCAGGCCAGGTAGACGGCGTGGCGCTCGTGCTCCGGCAGGGCGCGCCAGGCGGGCATCTGCGCCAGGGTCTCCAGCACCATGCGGGTGTGGATCCAGACGTTCCCCTCGGCGTGGTGGATCGGGTCCTGGGGGCAGGGCTCCAGGGCGCGCACCCAGGCGAAGGCTTGCAGAGCCTCCCAGGGGGGGGGCTCGTCGAGGGCCGGCAGAGCGAGGAGCGAGAGCGCGGAGGCCACGGCGGATCCCGGACGGGCGGGCGGGGCCAGCCTGACGCCGGGAGAGGCGGGCGTGTGCGCCGCTTGCATCCCAGACGCGCAAGGCGTGCGCCTTCGAGGTTTCCGGAGGAAAAAGATCGGTTATTTTTGCGCGTTTTTTGCGTTGGTGTGGGGTGTGCTGGGCGGGACATCATGACGACAGAGAAGCCTTTTCGGATCGTGGCGGCGGTGGATGTGGACGATACGGCGCACTCGACCTGGGAGATGGCAGCGGCGTTGATGGCGAACCCGAAGGCGGAGGTCTCGCTGCTGCATGTGATCCGCGCGAGCGAGCGGGAGGTGCGCAACGATACGGGCGAGATCACGGCGCTGGTGGAGGAGGGGCACCGGCAGGTGCAGGCGATGCTGGCGGAGGAGCTGGGGGATGCCTCGCATCCGCTGCGGGAGCGGGTGGACATCTACGTGGGGGTGGGGGAACCTGCGGCGCAGATCATCCAGCTCGCGGTGGACCTGGAGGCCGACCTGATCATCGTGGGGACAAACGATCGGAAAGGGCTGGAGCGGCTGATGCTGGGGTCCGTCTCGTCGGGGGTCTTCAAGCGAGCGCCCTGCTCGGTGCTGGTGGCGAGGTCGTCGCATTTCGAGGGGCTGGAGAAGACGCCGGTGGTGGAGCCTCCGCTGGCAGAAGGGCAGCACCCGATGATCCGCGCGGGCCGGCTGGTACGCTACCGCTCGCTGCCGTTCTCCAGCTACAACGCCAACCTGTTCCCGACGGGGATCCCCCGGCGCCAGGTGTTCTGAGGGCCTCCCCCAGCTCCTCTCCGTCTTCCACACTCAGGCGTGGGGGTGCTTGCCGCGGGGAGGAAGGCGGCGAGGAGGCGTCGAGGGGCGCGCGCCGGGGGCGCGCGCCGGGTCGAGGGGGGCGATGCGCACGCGGGGGTCGCGGGTGTCCGGCTGGGAAGCCGCACGGGCGAAGGCGTCCGCCACGGACACGTCGACCTCGAAGCAGGAGCGGGTAGGACCGATGTCGATGGCGCCGACGTGGCCGCCCTGGATCCCTCCGCGACGGCAGACCAGGGCGAGGACCCGGCGGGGGTCGGCGCCGTGGCGCGAGCCCCAGGTCACCACGAAGGGACGGAAGGCGCGCCCCTTCTGGCCCTGAGGGGAGGTCGTGGGGCGCGCCGGGCGCGTCGTGGGGATGGCGGTGAGGGGGCGAGGCTCGCAGGGAGAGCACTTGCCGATGCGAGCCAGGAGGCCCGCCAGCACCCCCGCCGGGTCAGCAGAGGCCAGCAGGCGCTCGGCCAGGGGGCGGAAGGGAGCGGCCTCGGCGGCGACCTCCGGGGAGGTGAGGCCCGCGAGGGAGGCTTCCAGGCGCTCCCGGTGGGCGGCGAGGACCTCGGCGGGGCCAGGGGGAGGCGCCCAGGTGGCCCGGGCGCCTGCCTGCTGGAAGAGGTAGGTGGCCCGGCCCCGGGCCTGCGGAGGGACCAGCACCACCGCGCGCCCCTTCTTGCCCGCGCGTCCGGTGCGCCCGCTGCGGTGGGTGAGCGCCTCGGCGTCGCCGGGCAGATCGAGGTGGACCACCAGGGAGACATCGGCCACGTCGATGCCGCGGGCGGCGACGTCCGTGGCGACGAGGACCTGGAGGCGCCCGCCGCGGAAGGCGTCGAGGGCGCGGGTGCGCTCCCGCTGCTCCATGTCGCCGTTGAGGGGAGCAGCGGTGAAGCCGAGGCCGCCGAGGAAGGCCGCGACCTCGCCGGTCTGGGCCCGGGTCCGCACGAAGACCAGGGCGCGCTCGTCGCCCGCGGCCAGCAGGAGGTTGACCAGCGCGGCCTCCCGCTCGTCGGCAAGGACGAGGTGAGCGAGGAACTCGATGTCCTCGTTGGCGGCGCCGGCTCGGCCCGCCTCGATCAGCATCGGATCTCGCTGGAAGGCGGTGGCCAGCTCCAGGATGGCGCCGGAGAAGGTGGCAGAAACCAGGTGCGTCTGCCGCTCCTTGGGGAGCCGGGAGAGGATCGCCTCCAGATCGTCGCGGAAGCCCAGGTCGAGCATCTGATCCGCCTCGTCCAGCACCACGGCGCGGAGCGAGGAAGGGTCAAGGGCGCCCCGCTGGAGGTGGTCGAGGAGGCGCCCCGGGGTGCCGACGACGATCTCGGGAGAGGAGGCGAGCTGACGCCGCTCGGCCTGGACGCTGGTGCCCCCGGTGACCGCGAGCACCCGCACCTTGAGCCCCGCCAGGAGCCAGGATAGCTCGGTCTGCACCTGGGTGGCCAGCTCACGGGTAGGGACCAGCACCAGGGCGAGGGGCCCCGGGCCGTCGCCCTCGGAGCGCTCGAGCTGGGGGGCGAGGACCAGGCCCATGGCCACGGTCTTTCCGGAGCCGGTGCGGGAGCGCAGGCGGAGGTCGAGGCCGTCCAGCTCGGGGGCCAGGACCGCCTGCTGGATCTCGGTGAGGGAGGTGATGCCGCGGGCGATCAACGCCTCGCGCAAGGGGGGGACCAGCCGGTCCAGGGAGGCACTGTCAGCAGCCATCGAAGGGTCGCGGACCCTAGCAGGTCGCGGGCAAAAGTCCCGCGGAATCGGGAGAAGACGCGGGTATTTTCCCCGCAGTCGCCTTGCGCTCTGGCCCCGCGGTCTGCACCCTACGGGGATGAGCCCGTCCGCGCGCTGGCCCTGGTGGGTGTCCCTGATCACGCTCCTGCTGTTCCCCCGGGGAGCCGCGGCCTCCGAGCCTCCCTCCGAGGTGGGCATGGGGATCCTGGGGGTCGAGCTGGGCGCGGGGCAGGACCGAGGCGCTGCCCAGGGGGCCGGCCAGGGGGCACAGCTCGGCATGCGCTTCCCCTTCCAGGCGAAGGACGGGCGCTTCCGGCTGGATACTCTCTTCGGAGGGCGCCCTCACCAGGGCGTCATGGGCGAGCTACGCTTCCAGGCGGACATCGCCTCGCTGGCCCCGGAGCGGGGGGTCGGCGTGGTCTGGGGTTGGTGGGGCATGGACCTGGCGATGCTACGGACCCCCACCGTCTGGCACTCCCTGATCGAGATGCCGAGAGCTCACCTGGGCTTCCGGTCGCTGGGCAAAGCGCAGGGGTTCGAGCTGGGGGGGCGCCTCGGCTACGCGCTCATCGGCCGCTACAACCCGGAGGGTGCCTCCCGCGCCCTGGGCCACAGCGCCACCCCCGCCCTCTACGGCCTGCTCTACACCCGCCACACCTTCCTCTCCTGGGATGTCCGGGCCATCTCCCCGCTCCGGGGGGACGGGCGCCCGGTGTGGACCAGCGAAGGCCTCTTCTGCGGGGTCCACGACGAGACGGCCCTCTGCGTGACAGGACGCCGGTTTCATGGTCAGGTTCGCCCCGACGATGGCCGCCCCGAGGGGCTCGCTTCGAGCTGGCAGATCGGCTTCCTGCTCGGCCTCGGCGAGCGGCTCGGCGCCCCCAAAAAATAACCCTCGTGTCCGTCGAACCGCTCGCCCACCTCAAGAGTCGCCTCTTCGCCCTCACCTCCCGCGGGGCCCTGCTCCGGATCGCCGCCGCCCTCGGCCTCGACGGCCTGGAGCAGCGCCACACCTACGCCATCATCAACGCCATCCGCGAGCAGGACTCCCTCGACCTCCCCCTCGTCCTCGGGCAGCTCTCGGAGATCGAGCTGAAGATGCTCGCCTCCGATCTGGGTTACAAGCTACCCACCCGGGAGGAGCGCACCGCCGCGCTGCTGGCCTACGCGGGGGGGGGCACCCTGGTTCCACCGTCTGCGCGCTCGTCGGCGCCACCGCCTGCCGTCCTGGCTCCGTCGCCCGCGCCTCCTCCGGCGGCGTCGCGCCCCGCGCCGCCCTCGCTGGACGAGACCTTCGCCCTGGCGCCGCCGTCGTCCCGCGGGACGCGGTCGGGGCGAGGGCCATCGAGGCTTCCAGGGGCGGCGAACGAGCCCTTCGTCGCCATCGATTTCGAGACGGCGGACAACGGTCGGGACAGCGCCTGCGCGGTGGCACTGGTGCGGGTGGAGCAGGACCGGATCGCGCGCCGGGTTGCCTGGTTGATCCGGCCGCCCCGGCGGCAGATGCTCCACACCGGGGTCCACGGGATCACCTGGGAGATGGTGGCCAACCAGCCCACCTTCGGCGAGCTGTGGCCCCGGCTGGCTCCGGTGCTGGAGGGGGTGGCCTACCTGGTAGCGCACAACGCGGGCTTCGACCGGACGGTGCTCCAGGCCTGCTGCGCCGCCCACGGCATCCCGGCGCCGGCGCTGGAGATGGAGTGCACGGTGCAGATGGCGCGGCGGCTCTGGGCGCCGCCCCAGGCGAACCTGCCGTACCTGTGCCAGCGCTTCGGGATCCCGCTGAAGCACCACGACGCGGCCAGCGACGCGGAAGCCTGCGCCCGGCTGGTGCTGGTGGCGCGGTCGCAGCGATCCGGGTCGACGGGTGGGTAGCGCATTGCTCCGGCGAGGATTCTTTGCGAAGGAGGACGGCCATGGACCCTCTGGATAGCCCGGCGCGCGACCACATGACCCGCGTGCTCAGCGCCCTCTCCCCGAACACCAGCGTGGCGGCGGCCCGGCAGCTGCTGGCGGACCAGCACCTGAGCGGCGCTCCGGTGGTGGACGAGCAGGGGCGCCTGCTCGGCGTGGTCACCCTCCAGGATCTCCACCGGACGCCCGCGGATCTCTCCCCCGGTGTGGCCCGCTACCTCGTGCTCCACGAGGGTCAATCGCTCACCGAGACCACGATCCCCGGGGCCTCGGTCGAGGGCGGTCGGGTCGAGGGCGTCATGACCCGGGACGTGCTCGCCTTGCCCACGGACGCCTTGCTCCGGGAGGCGGTACGGGTCATGGTGACCCGGGAAGTGCACCGCCTGTTGGTCGTCGAGGGAGACCGGCTGGTGGGGCTCCTGAGCACGATGGATATCCTCCGGGCGCTGGTGCCCGACCGTCCCGCCTCCCCTGATCAGGGCTTCTGAATCCGCCCCGGAGACCTCCCCTTGGCCACGACCAAACCCGCCCCGAAACGCAAGACCTCTGCTGGCTCCACCGCCGCGCGCTCCCCGAGCAAGCGCCCGCTCTCGACCCGCGTCGGCCCCCCCCGCGGCGCCAGGAAGCTCGCGGAGGAAGAGGCCAGGCCGGAGAGCAAGAAGACCGCCCCGAGCAAGCGCGCGCGGAAGACCGAGAAGAAGCTGGCGCTCACCGCCGCCGAGGTCGCCCCCCTCGAAGCGCGCAGCGCCTCGCCCCAGGCCCGCGAGATCGCCCTGCTGGCCGCCCAGGCCGCCCTCGACAAGAAGGCCCTGGACGTGGAGATCCTCGATGTGACAAGCAAGATCGACTACACCGATCTGCTGGTGTTGATGTCCGGTACCTCGGACCGGCACGTGGCCAGCCTGGTGCAAGGCGTCGAGGAGGAGCTACGGCAGAAGAAGAAGCTCAAGGCCCTGTCGGTGGAGGGGCTCCCGGTCGCCAACTGGGTGCTGGTCGACTTTGGAGATGTGGTGGTCCATGTCTTCCAGGAGGGCGTGCGCGAGGGCTACGATCTCGGGCGGCTCTGGCAGAACGCGTCGCGGATCCCCATCCCGACGAGGGCCACCCCCGCGGCGGGTTGACCCCGGCGGGGCTTCCCCTCGCCGGACAGCTCCTGCCCCTCAGCTCCCCTGGCGCTTCTTCTTCTGGTAGCCGTACACCGAGCTGCCGGTCAGCACCCCGGCGTACACCAGATGCGCGAGGATCCAGAGCGCCCCCTCGAAGGCGATCTGCGTGTTCGCCGCATGGGCGATCACCATCCCTCCCACGCCCGCCCCCCCCAGGAAGAACAGACCCGCGAAGGCCACCCCGCCCACGACGCTCGCCGTCGACGGCTTCGCCAGGTTCATCCCGAGGCAGAGCAGGCTCAGCAGCAGGAGCAGCAGCGCGATCCCCACCACCACCAGCGCGCCCAGCATCGCCACGATGGCCACCGCCGCCAGGGCCTGGAAGAAATCCTGCTTCTCCTTCTCCGTGCAGCCCGCGCACAGCGCCACGGCCACCCCAAGCAACGGCAGCCACCCGGGCCATCGCCGCACTTCCAAGCCGAGATCACGCAGCGTGGCCGAACACTTCTCACGAGGGATCATCCCCCCGAGGCTAGCGCCCGCGCGCTCTGCCCATCAACAACTCCCCATCTCGCCTCAGGGGGCCTTCTGTCGTGGACGGAAAAGAGGACCGCCCCCGGTCACCGAGAGCGAGGGCCTTGTAGTTTGGTTGAGCAACAACCAGGGGCGAAACACGAGTTTGACGCTTCAAGAGCCCGTCCCGACGCCCCGGGAGCCCGTCCCGACGCCTCGGGAGCCCATCCCGACGCCCCAGGAGCCCGTCCCGACGCGTCGTGGTGGCTTGCGAGGGGAGCGGGATGGTGTGGTTCCTGGTGGCGGCCCGCCACCCGTCCGCCACCCCTCCCGCCGCCACCCGCCGCCACCCACTCCCTGTTTGCCGCGATTTTTGGCCTCCGAAAGCTGGCACGCCGCCCGCATGGTTTGCCGCTCATGCCGACCACGGAACACGAGGCGCTGGCGGAACTCTTCCGCTTTCAACCCGCGCTTGCCGTCACCTTGCTCCGCGACATCCTGGGCCTTCCCATCCCGGAGCACACCTCCTTCGACCTGCCGGAGACCGACTTCACCCAGACGATGGCCACCGAGTACCGCGCCGATCGTGTCATCATCCTCAAGGATCGACGCGGCAGGGCCGTGCTCTCGGTGATCGTGGAGGTGCAGCG
>CAZSDX010000163.1:0-12361 GCA_964605685.1 uncultured Polyangiaceae bacterium | reverse complement strand
CGCCGCCACGGTGCTGCGCCACGTCCCCCTCGGCCTGGCCGCCGCGCACCAGGCGAACGCCGCGCTGCTGCTGGCCGCCCTCGCCGCCCTGGGCGCCCTGCTCAGGCCGTCCCAGGCTTCACAGCGATCATCGCCACGGCCCCGATCCGATGCTGATGGCGCTGAAAGGCTTGCCTCATCCCCAGCACCCGCCGCCGCGCTGCAGGATCCCGCGCGAGGTTGAGCGCGATCCTCAGGGCTCCCAACGGCCCCTCGTCCTCGATCATCCGCCGGAGCCGCAGCAGGTGCATCGGCCTCGTCGCCTCCTCCCGGACCTGGAACCCTTCCCGCTCCAGCACCGCCCTCCACTCCGCCCGCGTCAGTGGCCTCGCCCCCACCCGGATCGCCGCCGAGAGATCCCGCATCACCTCCGCCTTCTCTTCTCCTCCCAGATCCTCCGGTTGCAAGCACATCTCATGGATCCCGTAGCGCCCCCCGGGCCTCAGCACCCGGAACGCCTCCCTCACGATGGACGCCTTCTGCGAAGCCGTGTGCATCGTGAGCATCGCCTCCCCGTACACCACCGTCGCGCTGCCGCCGTCCAGCCCCGTCCTCATCGCCGTCCCCACCACGCACCGATCCCTTGCGTCCTCCAGCATCCCCCGTACCTCCGCCGCCGCCGCCGCGTCTCGCTCCACGCCCGTGTAGCTCGCCGGCCTCCTCCCCAGCGCCATCTTTGCCGTCACCCCCAGCCCGGGCGCAAACTCCACCACCTCGTCCTCCCCGCCGATCTCCAGTCCGTCGAGCATCCACGCCGTCAGCCCAAGCCCCCCGGGCCTCAGCACGCGCTTGCCCACCCGCGCCAGCACCCAGTGCCCGGGCATCCTCGCCACGTCCCCCCTCGCCTCCTCCCCTACCGCGCCCAGCTCTCCATCCGCCACCTTCGCTTCCATCCTGCTTCTCCTTGAAAGATGTTGAATATCAATTTCAACATATGGGCCAAGCAGATCCCCACAAGGTTGGGCCTGGCGAGCTTTCGCGGGTGAGAGTTCAGGAGCGGCGGGCTCTCAGCTCTGCGAGGATCTGGTCCTGGGTCTCTCGGGGGATCCGGGCGCGGAGCGCGGGGAAGAGGACGCGCTCCTCGCTGTCGAGGTGCTCCTCGAAGGTCCGCGCGAGGGAGCGAGCGTGGTCGAGGAGGCTGGCCCGGGCGAGCAGGTCGGCGGGATGATCGTGGACCCTCTGGAGCGCCGCGAGGAAGGCACGGAGCGCGGGGCCATGCTCGTCGTGCTGCCGGTGCATGGCGTCGAGGGCCTCCTCCACGGAGGGGTCGAGCCCACGGAGCCTGGGGAGCAGGCTCTCCTCCTCGTCGCGGACGTGGAGCGGGAGCGCCAGGGTGAAGTAGCGCATGCAGCGGGCGCAGGCGGCGCGCACCTCCTCATCGGGGAGATCCGCGCGGCGCCCGACCTCCACCGCGAGGGCGACAAAAGAACGGATCCGCTGGTGGCATTCGAGGAGCAGATCGATGAGGTCCGAGGCGAGGGGCCGACGCCCGAGGGAGAGCAGCATGGAGGAGGTCCTTCCGGGAGAGAAGGCAGGGGGCGGCTGCAAGGGGTGCACCAGGGCCCGCGTTCTGGGGCGCAGCTCAGCGCCTGCGGAGCCCGGAGGCGAGGGCAGCGAGACCCGCTGCCATCATGGCGAAGGCAACCCCCCAGAGCCAGCGGCGGTCGGGTTCCGCGGGGGGCGTGGCGTAGGTGACCTCCGCCGAGGCCGACGGAGCGGGAGCCACGGACGGCATCTCCGGGGGCGGAGGAGGGTCCTCTCCACAGGGCTGTGGGGGCCTGTCGCCCTGCCCGTCCCAGGGGAGCTCGCGCTGCTGGCCGTCAGAGCAGACGAAGGCGACGCGCACGTAGCGAGCGTCGATCTGCTTGCCGCGCACCCCCTCGATCCGGAGCACATCGACGACGCGCCTCACCCGGTCGCCTCCGGCGCCGTAGTACGGATAACGAGCCAGCGAGAAGGGGCCTACCATCCGGGGGTGTCCCTTGCGGAAAAATGGCTCGCCGGAGAGGGCGCCGATGTCCGGCGAGACAACGGCGACCCCGGCGTCCAGCGCGGGTTCGAGCCCGCCGTCGGGCAGGAGACGCCACGCAGGCTTCGTCTTCACGAGGGAGCGCGGCAGCGCGAACAGGCCCGCCCCGGAGCCGACGTTGTAGTCCCCCGCGGGGTCGGTGAGCACGCAGTAATCGAGGACGTCCGGCTGGGCGCAGTCGAAGACGAGGAACCAGTAGGTGTCGTGGTCCGCGAGCCCCTCGACCCGCAGCGCGTGGGGGACGAGCTTCTTACCAAGCGGGATCAGGTCCGCGGAGGTGTCACCGGTCGCCAGGAAGACGGCGAGCGCCAGGGACCACCAGGCCCGGGGAGAGCAGGAGGCCGGAACCACCGGTGAAACCTACCACACCGCCCCGGATCAACGGGGCGACAGGACCGCCTCGCCACCGAAGCTGGCGACGAGGGTCGCCCCCAGCTCCTCCAGGTCGGCCCCTTGCTGCCCCCGGCGAGCGTCCTCCTCCGCGGCGAGGGCGTCCAGGGAGGTCCACTGCTCGGGCCTCAGCATCCGCAGGGCCATGGGGTAGAGCATCTGGTTCTCCTTGGCGATGTGCGTCGACAGGAGCCTGGCATAATTGACGGCAATTTCACCGAGCAGGGTCACCTCCGAGGGGGTCAGGCTCTCGCTCCCCTGGGATAGCGCCGCCAGCCCGGTCACCAGGGCCCTCCCGGTGTCGTGCTCGTGGAGCATGCACCCCACCGGGCCCGCGTGCGCCGGTAGCCCCGCGTCCACCAGCGCCGGGAACAGCAGGGCTTCCTCCTTGCCGTGGTGCCATCCATCCAGGTACTCCCGGAAGAACAGGGCGAAGTAGCCCAGCACCTTCCTGGGCTCGGGGTGCAGGCGCGCATGCACCGCCGCGAACCCCTGCAAGGCTCCCAGCACCGACGAGATCCGGTCATGCTCCCGCACGAGGTTGCTCAAAATCTGGCTCATCTACCGATGCCCTGTAGCGAGGAGGATCCCGGGCGCCGTTGACTTTTGTCACGGTCCTCTCCCCCTCCGGCCAGGGAGTTGCTTGGAGGCCGGGGTATGCCTTCCCCCCACGCGCCGCAGACCCCCTTCGATGAGCGACCTTTCCTGGCGATCTGGGAGGTGACCCAGGCCTGCGATCTGGTCTGCGCCCACTGCCGGGCCTGCGCGACCGAGCACCGAGACGCGCAGGAGCTGCGCACCGATGAGGGGAAGTCGCTGCTGTCGGACCTGGCCCGCATGGGGGTACCGCTGGTGGTGCTCACCGGGGGCGACCCCGCCAAGCGACCGGATCTGGTGGAGCTGGTGGAGCACGGGAACCGGGAGGGGTTGACCATGGCAGTGACCCCCTCCGGGACGCCGCGGATGACCCGGGAGCTGCTCGCTGACCTCGCCGCCGCCGGAGCGCGGCGCCTGGCGGTCTCCGTCGACGGCCCGGACGAGATCACCCACGACACCTTCCGCGGGGTACCGGGGAGCTTTGGCGAGTCGCTCCGGATCCTCCGGACGGCGAGGGAGCTGGGGATCCCGACGCAGATCAACACCAGCGTCAGCCCCCACAACGCGGGGAAAATCGGGGAGATGGCGAGGCTGGTGGAGGAGGTCGGGGCGGTGCTCTGGAGCGTCTTCTTCGTGGTCCCGACGGGGCGCGGGGCCAGCCTCTACGGGCTGACGCCCCGGGGCGTGGAGGCGCTCCTGGAGGAGCTGGCGGCGCTGGCTCGCCGGGCCCCCTTCGACCTGAAGACCACGGCGGCGCCGCATTTTCGCCGGGTCCAGATGGAGGGTCATATGAGACCCACTGGGGTTCATCTGGAGGTGGACGAGCAGGGGGTGGTCAAGGGACCGAGGGGGATCAACGACGGGTGCGGGTTTGTCTTCGTGTCGCACCGCGGGGAGATTTACCCCAGCGGGTTCCTGCCGCTGCCGGCGGGGAACGTGAGGAGCGACGATCTGGCCTCGGTTTACCGGCACCACCCGCTTTTTGTGCAGCTCCGGGACGCGGACGGGCTGAAGGGCAAGTGCGGGGTCTGCCCCTTCCGCAGGGTGTGCGGCGGGTCGAGGGCGAGGGCCTACGCGGCGACCGGCGACCCGATGGGGTCGGATCCGTCGTGCGCCTACGTGCCGAGGAGCTGGCGAGGAGAGGAGGCGAGGGCATGA
This sequence comes from uncultured Polyangiaceae bacterium, assembly GCA_964605685.1. Taxonomy (GTDB): domain Bacteria; phylum Myxococcota_A; class Polyangia; order Polyangiales; family Polyangiaceae; genus JANWXX01. The sequence continues at coordinate 8,148 of CAZSDX010000163.1, read as the reverse complement.
GCGAGCGAGCGCCGCTGGACGTGCTGATCGTGGGGGGAGGCGTGGCGGGGCTGGCGACGGCCTTCGGGCTGAGGCAGCGCACCCCGGGGATGAGGCTGCTGGTGCTGGAAGCCCGGGAGCGGCTGGGAGGCAACGTGCAGACCCTGGAGCGGGACGGGTGCCTGGTGGATCTGGGCCCCGACGCCCTGGCGACGCAGCCTGGCGATGGGCTGGCGCTCTGCGAGGCGCTGGGGCTGGTGGACGAGCTCCAGGGGCCGTCGGAGGCGGCGCGGCGGGTGTCGGTCGCGCATCAGGGGTCGCTCCATCCCATGCCGGAGGGGCTGGCGATGGGGCTCCCGAGGTCGCCGCTGGCGCTGGCCACGACCTCGCTGCTCTCGCCGCTGGGGAAGCTGCGGGCGGCGATGGATCTGGTGCTGCCCGCGAGGGAGGCGGAGGACACGTCGCTGGGAGGGCTGGTGCGCCGGAGGCTGGGGGCGCAGGTCCACGAGAACCTGGTGGCGCCGCTGGTGGGCGGCATCTACGGAGGCGATCCGGACCGGCTCGACGCGCGGGTGGTGATGCCGGCGCTGGCGTCGACCCGCGGCAGCCTGGTGCGGGCGCTGGCCCGGGCGCCGAGGCCCGCGGGGGGGATGATCAAGGCGCCCCGGCGGGGGATGCAGCGACTGGTGCAGGCGCTGGAGGAGAGGCTGGGCGACGGGCAGGTGCTCCGGGGAGCACCGGCGCGGCGGGCGCAGCGGGGCGAGGATCGCTGGCGGGTACAGCTCGACGACGCCACGGTCCTGGAGGCTCGACGCCTGGTGCTAGCAACGCCAGCCCACGCCGCCGCGGAGCTCCTCGACGAGGCGGCGCCGGAGCTGGCGGAGGCGCTGGGGGCGATCCGGTCGCGTAGCTCTGCCAGCGTGGTGCTCGCCTTCGACGCGAGAGACACGCCGGAGCCAGACAGCAGCGGCTTCCTCGTGGCCCGCCGGGAGCCGGTCTGCTTCCAGGCGGCGACCTTCGCGGGGCGGAAATGGCCCGGGAGGATCCGGGCCGGGAGGGTCGTGGTCCGGGTGGTGGTGGACGAGGAGCGGGCCGGAGGGCTGCTGGGGCAGAGCGACGACGAGGTGGTCCGCCGCGTCCTCTCGGATCTGAGAGCCTACGGGCGATTTGGAGAGCCAGCGTGGGCCCAGGTGGCCCGCCACGAGCGGGCGTCACCGCTGCCGGAGGTGGGGCACCCGGAGCGGGTCGAGCGGGCCAGGAGCCTGGCGGAACAGCTCGGGAGGCTGGCGCTGGTGGGGGCCTCCTACGACGGCCCTGGGCTTGCAGGGTGCGCCCGCGGAGCAGCGCGGATCGCAGCGTCAGGCTGATCGAAGTCATGGCCCTCCTCCCCCCCCAAAGCGCACGCTCTCCTCGCAGGAGCGCGTGCCATGAGGCGGAAGGGAGCCCCCTTGCAACCAGCGGAGCACGAGGTTCACCCGGAGATGCACGGAAAGCGGGAGGCGTCCTGGTTCCTCCTCTGGGCACGGACGGCGCTCGTCGGCTCACTGATCCTGCTGGTTCACTTCGGAGGATACGAGCTGATCGAGCGCAACGTTCTGGTGAACGCACCGGCGCACCTGCTCCACCGGCTTCATCTGGCCCGGGGGGTGAGCGGCTCGCTGATCCTGGCGACCTGGGCGTTCCTGAGCATCCGGAAGGCCCGGCTCGAGCGGGACGCAGCGATCCAGGCACACCACGAGGCGCAGCTCCGCCACCAGGAGAAGATGGCCAGCCTGGGGCTTATGGCCGCCGGCTTCGCCCACGACCTGGGCAACCCGCTGGCCTCCATCGCCAGCGAGCTGGAGATGCTCGAAGGCGAGGAGGACTGCGCCAGGATCCGCGCGTCGCTGGGGGTGCTCCAGCGCCACATCGACCGGATCAACCGGACCCTCCGGGAGATGACCGACTTCGCCCGCCGCCGCCGGGACGAGGTGACGGACGTCTCCGTCGAGCTGGTCCTCCACGACTCGCTCCGGCTGCTGCGCCACGACCCCCGGTGGAAGCAGGTCAAGGTAGACCTGGACCTGGCCCCGGATGTCCCTCCGGTCCGCATGGTGGAGGATCACCTGGTGCTGGTGGTGATCAACCTGATGATCAACGCCGCGGACGCGATGCCCGGGGGAGGTCACCTGGCGATCTCCGCGCGGAAGCGGGACGGGGGCGCGGAGATCCGGCTCAAGGACACGGGGACCGGCATGACGCCGGAGGTGCTACGCAACGCGATGAAGCCGCTGTTCACCACGAAGGGCGCCCAGCGGGGGACAGGGCTTGGCCTGTCCGTATCGAGCGACGTGGTGAGGTCGGTGGGGGGGACCATGGAGCTCCGGAGTGCCCCTGGCGAGGGGACGGAGGTGCGGCTCTGGCTCCCCGGAGCGCAGGGGCAGGAGGGTAAAGAGCCATGTCGGAACGTATCCTGATCGTCGAGGACGAGGAGACCCTGCGGAGCAACATTTGCCGCTACCTCGAGCGAGCGGGCCACACGGTCTCCGGGGCGGCGAACGGCCAGGAGGCCACCGCGGAGCTGGAGCGATCCCCCTTCGACCTGGTGATCACGGACCTGCGGCTCCCGGACACGGACGGGCTCCAGATCCTGGAGCGGGTCCGTGCCCAATCTCCCGAGTCGATCGTGCTGATCATGACGGCCTACGCCTCCGTCGACTCGGCGGTGGAAGCGATGCGCCGCGGCGCTCACGACTACATGCTCAAACCCCTGTCGCTGGCGGAGCTCCAGCGGCGCGTCGACCGCCTCACCGAGCACCGGAGGCTGCTCCAGGAGAACGCCCGACTCCGCACCCAGATCCGCGGCGAAAACGACCCCTTCCAGCAGCTTCGGTCTGGGGGAGAGGCCATGCAGCGGTTCTGCGTCTTCCTGGAGAAGATCGCCCCCTCGTCCAGCACGGTGCTGATCACCGGCGAGAGCGGCGTGGGCAAGGAGCTGGTCGCCCGCGCCATCCACGACCTGAGCCAGCGCCGGTCGGGGCCCTTCGTCTCCCTCAACGTCAGCGCCATCCCCGACACGCTGATGGAGAGCTACCTCTTCGGCCACGAGCGCGGGTCGTTCACCGGGGCCGATCGGCGTCGCGACGGCCTCTTCCGGGCCGCCACCGGAGGGACGCTGTTCCTCGACGAGATCGGCGAGCTGTCGCTGCCGATGCAGGCCAAGCTCCTCCGGGCGACGGAGACCCGAGAGATCCTCCCGGTCGGGAGCGATCGATCCATCAAGATCGACGTACGAATCGTCGCTGCCACCCATCGCAACCTGGCCGCCATGGTCCAGGAAGATCGCTTCCGCCGGGACCTGCTCTACCGGCTCTCGGTGATCCAGGCCACGGTGCCGCCGCTGCGCGAGCGCCGGGACGACATCCCCGCGCTGGCCCGCCACCTGCTGGCTCGCCACGCCCGCGAGCAGCGCAAGCCCGCGCCGGAGCTGAGCCCCCGCGCTGTCCAGCTCCTCTCGGGGTACTCCTGGCCGGGCAACGTGCGCGAGCTATCCAACGTGATGGAGCGCGCGGTGCTCCTGGCCGAGTCCCCCACCATCGACGTGGAAGATCTCCCCATCGAGCTCCAGGCCCTCGAGCCACTGCCCCCGGCCTCGACCTCCACCCCCGCCCCGTCGCCCGCCGCCAGCGACGAGGAATGCAACCTGGAGGCCGCCGTCCTCGCCTTCGAGCGCGACCACATCGCCCGGGTGCTCCAGCGAACCCGGGGCAACCGGGAGGCCGCCGCCAAGCTCCTGGGCCTCTCCCCGGCCACCCTCTACCGCCACCTCCAGCGCACTGGCCTCAAGGGGTTCCGCTACACCCCCGAGGAGGATGGCTCCTGAGGACATCAGCCCCCCGAGCGCCGTCCGTCGCCATCGAGACGCCGCAGCGCCCGCTCGACCAGCCCGTGCCCCACCTCGCCGAGGACGTGGAAGGCAACGTCGGCGCCTGCCGTCCTCAGCTGCTCCACCTCGTCGGGGTGCCGGGCCGAGGCGGCGATGACCCCGGCGTACCCGCCGGAGCGGAGCAGGTCGATGGCGCCGAGGTTCTCCGTGTGGCTCGACATGGCCAGCAAGACCAGCGTGACGCGCTCTTGGTCGATGCGGAGGCGCTCCCAGAAGTCCGGATCGGTGGCGCTGGCGAGCACCGCGTTGCGGCCCTCTCGCTGGTTGCGCTCCACGGTGTCGACGTCCACGTCGAAGCCGACCACCGCCCCCTCGAAGCGCTCCATGAGGGCGTCGTACGCGCCGCTCCCGACCCGGCCCATCCCGAAGACGAGCACCCGGGCGTGGGCCGCGTCGACGGGGCGCTCCTCGGGGATGTTCTGCCCCGTCTCGAAGCGAGCGAGCCTCTCCCGCAGGCGCCGGTAGAGGGCAAAGGTCCGGGCGTTGAGGGGAGAGGACGCCACGAAGCTCACCGAGATAGCGATGGCGAAAATGACCAGCCACTCCTTGCCCAGCCAGCCCTTGTCGGCGGCGAGCGCGGCGACGATCAGCCCGAACTCGCTATAATTTCCAAGCAACGAGCCGGCGAACAGCGACGAGCGCGCCCGCAAGTGGAAGCGCGCCAGCAGCCAGAAGAACAACACCCCCTTGAGCGGCGCGAGCACCGCCAGCGCCACCCCGAGCAGCGACGTCTCGACCGTCGGGAGCCCGGTCAGGCCGACGGAGAGGAAGAACCCCACCAGGAACACGTCCTTCAGCCCCAGGAGCGACTTCGACAGCTCGTCGCCCTTCGCCGTCCCGCCCAGGAGCACGCCGGCGGTCAGCGCGCCCAAATCCCCCTTCATGCCCACGACCTCGAAGAGCGCCGCGCCGCCCAGGGTCGCGGTCAACCCGGCTAGCACCAGGAGCTCCCCGTGCCCCACCAGGCCAAGCAGCCACCGGAGCAGAGGATGCGCCGGGAACAGCAGCAACAACCCCAGCGCCCAGACGCTCGGCACCTTCCCGCTCGACGCCGCCAGGAACAGCACCGCCGCCAGATCCTGCACCACGAGGATCCCGACGGCGATGCGCCCGTAGATCGCCCCCATGTCGTCCCGCTCCTCGAGCACCTTCACCACGTACACGGTGCTCGAGAACGCGCCGGCGAACGCCACCAGCGCCGCCCCCTTCCCGCCCAGCGCCGCCAGCGCCGGGACCCCCAGCGCCCCGACCCCCAGCAGGAGCCCCGCCAGCAGCACGGTCGTCGCCCCGAGGTGCAGCACGGTCACCCCCCACACCTGCGGGCGCAGCACGCTCTTGAGGTCCAGCTTCAGCCCGATGGAAAAAAGCATCAGCTGGACGCCGACGTTCGCCAGCTCCCTCAGCGAATCGTCGGGCCTCGCGCCGAGAAATTCGAGCAGGAAGCCCGCCGCCAGGAAGCCCAGCAGCGGAGGCTGCCCCAGGAGCAGCGCCAGGAAACCAAGCGAGAACGCCGCCCCGATCCATTGGAGCTCCATGCAAACCCACCCTTACCGGCCTCCCGCCCCCGCGACCAGAAGCTACGACGTCCCACCCCGCCGGCCCCCCGGGAGCAGCCTCCGGAGCGCCGCCACCGCCGGCGCTACCACCAGGCTCACCGCCGTCTCCCCGTGGTTCCGCTCCTCCGGCGCCAGCCCGAAGGTGAGCCGCTTCCGCTCGCCGGCGAGGACCAGCGTCCCCGCCAGCCAGTCCCAGATCGCCAGCGCTTCCCCCAGGTTCTTGCCGTGGTGCCGCGGGTCGACGCTGTGGTGGATCTGGTGCTGCGCCGGGCTCAAAAACACCCGCTCCAGCGCCGGCCCGAAGGTCAACCACACCTGCGAGTGCCTCAAATTCGACCCCAGCAGCGTCCACCCCATGCTCAGCGCGTCCACCCCCAGGATCTCCCAGGCGGAGACCTGCCCCCGGAAGAACCACGCGCACACCCCCGCCGACAACCCCAGCGCCCCCGCCGTCGCCCCCCGCATCAGCGCCGCCTCGATCGGGTGCGTCCGGTGGAGCGTGAACGGCGTCAGCACCTCCGCCGAGTGGTGCACCTTGTGGAGCTCCCACAGAAACGGGACCCGGTGCAGCAGCCCGTGCATCAGGAACCGCGCGAGATCCCCCAGCACAAAGACCAGCGCCGTCATCGCCGCCACCCTCGCCCCCTGCGGCCACCCACCCCCGGGCCCAGGCCCCAGCCACCGCACCAGCCCCAGCGCCACCCGCATCGCGACCTTCTGCGCCGAGACCAGCGCGGGCGGCAGCAAGATCGCCGCCAGCAGCGCCCTCAGCAGCAGGAACCGGTAATCCAACAGCGCCGACCGGTGCAGCCACAACCCCGCCGGAAACAAGAACCCCACCAGCGACGTCCTCCCCGCGCGGCGCACCCGCCACCGCCAGACCCCCCACGCCATCAGCCCCGCCGACAGCAGGTACGGCCACGCCAGCCGCTGCGTCGGATCCACCAGCTCCAGCAGCGGCCCCAGCAACACCCTCCCCCGCTCCTCCACCCAGGCAAATACCTCGTCGCGCATCCCCTCCTCGCTACCCTGTTCGCAGCATATTGAATTTGACTTTCATCAACTGCGCCTTGCGCGTTCCGGCGGTCAGCGGGAGATGACCAGGTAGGAGGAGAGCCGGATGTCGCCCATCTTCTGGAAGGGCGTGCCGCCGCCGTAGGCGCCCTGGTAGGTGAGGGTGGCATCCTGGCCGGGGGTCACCTGGGCGGTCACGTCGATGACCCAGGGTTCGACCTGCTGACCGGGGCACCACCCGCCGCGGCCAAACCACCAGGTTCCGCCCTGGTTGGGGACCATGCCGTTGCTGACCTGGGGGATGCAGCCTTCCTGGGAGCCGGCTTCCTTGAATTTCCGGGAGAACGACTTGCCGTTGACCTGGAACTCGTGCTGATGCGCGCAGAACTCCGCGCACTGGAAGGCGTCGGAGCCGTGGCCGGTGAGGATCGCGTAGATCTCCACCTTCTTGGCGTCCGCAGGGATGGGAACGACGACCGGATCGCGGTCGTTGTAGGCAGGATCGAAGGAGCCCCCGGAGAACAGGAAGGTGGCCTCCGAGGGGCGAGCCTCCTTGCCCCGGCTGGACAGGCGGAACACCATCCGGGTGGCGGTGGGTTGCTTGTTCCACTCGGGAGCGAAATCCCAGCGGATGCGGCGCTTGCCCCCCTGCTTCATCAGCGCCAGCATCGGCGAGGCGTCGACCACCCAGCGGGTCTCCCGGTGGTAGCTGGTGATGAAGCGGGCGATCTCGGTGAACTTCCCCTCGCCCGCGTCGATCCCCAGGATGGCCAGGTAATCCCAGGCCCCGCAGTTGCCGAACTCGCCCTTCTGCGGGTCCGGGCACATGGACTCGATCTCGATCTGGAGCGTGTCGAAGGTCGCCATCACCTCCGCGGACGGCAGCTCGATGTCCTGCTCGGCGAACTGCTCCAGGATCTCCCCGTTGAAGACCGAAACCTGGGTCACCTCCTCGCTGTCCAGCGCCTCCTGGAGCTTCGCCTGGGCGTCGAAGTAGGCCGCCTCGTGGGCCGCGTAGGCCAGGTTCCCCTTCCAGGGCCACAGGTTGGCCTGCTGGAGCGCGCTGTCGAAGCGCGTCACGTCGGCGAGGCTCCCTATCCCCCGCACCCGCTGCCGCCGGTCGATGGCGAACCCTCCTGCCCCGTGCCCCTGGAGCACCTCCCCCACCCAGTTGTCCAGCTCGGCGGCCCGCTTGCCCACCACATGCAGGTGCGCCTTCCAGTGCGCCGCCAGCCCGGGCTCCAGGGCGGCCAGGGCGTCGTCGATCCGGGCGCTCATCTCCTGGAGGCGCGTCGCCGCGGTCTCCGCCGAGGAAGATCGGGAGACGAAGAAGTAATGCACCGTGCGCGGCGAGCGCTGGAGCAGCTCCGGCAGGTCCGCGGTCCAGAGGCTCGTCGGATCCTGCTGGGAGACCACCAGCGCGTCCGGCAGGAAGATGTACGAGGCGCACCCGGGGAAGGAGGAGGAGAAGGTCCAGGAACTCCCGCCCAGGAGCGGCAGGGTAAAATCGCCGGCGAGCTGCCCCCGGAGCTTCCCCGGAGCCCCCCCGTCGAAGGCCCGGGACGGCAGCCCCAGCTCCTCGCACAGCGGCGAGGGGCCGGCCCCCCCCTGCCCCGCGTCGCCGCCTGCCCCCGCATCGCTCCCACCGGTGCCCGCGTCGGAGCCGCCTTGCCC
>CAZSDX010000162.1:0-12409 GCA_964605685.1 uncultured Polyangiaceae bacterium | reverse complement strand
GTGTGTGCAGCAAAACCTTCTCACGATCTCAGGCGGCCTTCTTGAACGGTCCCGTGAACGGGCGCGGAGTGCTCGATGGACTTCCGGATGTACGAGGTGGTTCGACGGATCCACCGAGAGCCTTCTTTCTCGAAGGTGACCGTGATCTTGAGCAGCAACGGTCGGAGCCGGTACCAGACCTCGCGAGCCCTCCTCCGGATCTCCACGGCCACTCCGTCCAGGGCGACGAATCCCTCGTGAACGAGCGGGGCCAGCTCGGGCAAATGCTTCTCAAACCAGGGCAAGAGGGAGTCGCTGACCCACTCCATGATGCGGACCCAGAACACGAGCGCGACGGCCCCCACGGCGGCGACAAGGGCAGCAAGGGTGATGAGGGTGATGGGTTCCATGGTCAGTGCTCCGGAAGAGAGGGAGGGAAAAGTTGAAATTCCTCGCAGGCGCTCCCGCGTACCAATTGCGCCCGGGCTTCCTGGGGGATGTCATCCCACGGGATGACCGCGGAGGAACGGTGCCTGCTGGCCGGATGGCTCGGGTGGTCGGTCCTCAGCCAGCAGAGGATCTCCCGTTCGTAGCCGCTCGCCCCTTTCTTGTAGGAGACCGTGATCTTCAGGAGAGCGCTCCGCAGCCATCGATAGGCCTCGTTCTCCGTGGGCTCACGAAGCTCCACGAGGGTAGCCACCGCTGAGGAGAGATCCTTCTCGGGGAAGTGGCGACCATGCTCCCTGTGGTGCCTGGCGAGATCCTTCCCCAGGATGCTGTAGACCTCCTCCCTGATCTTCTGTTCGCCAGAAGCCCGCAGGAACTCCAGAATTTCCTCCATGGAGAACCGGGAAAGCAGGTACTGGAGGATCTGTTTTAGCGAATACGGACGGAGCAAAGGGTTCAGGTCGGCCATGGTTCCTCCGGGGAGGCAGCGTTCGCACAAGGAGAGTCCCCCCTCCGGCCCCTTCTGACAGGAAATCCGAGGCGCCTTCCGGCGGGGTCTTCTCCTTGCGAAGACACCAGCTGCCGCGATTTCCAGAGAAATCGTTGCGCGCCTCGGGGTGCCTCACCCCCCGGCCCCCTCTCCGTCTCCCGCGGAGAGGGGGCCGGGGGGTGAGGTCTCCGCAGGCGACGGGCCGGGGGAGAGGCGTCTCACAACCCCGCTCAGCGCTTGCGGCGCAGGATCCGCTGGAGCTTGCGGGCGAGCCCCTCGGGGGTGACCGGGGCCAGCATCACGTCGGCGGCGCCGGCGGCGATCAGCCGGTTGACCAGCGGGAGATCCGGGGTGTGGATGCACACCAGCACGCGCTTGGCGAGGGGCGCGGCGCGGAGCTTCTCCAGAAAAGCGGCGGCGGCGGCCTCGTCGTTTCCGGCGTCGAGGACCACCGCGGCGAGGGCAGGCGCGCCCGGCGGAGGGGCGAGGAGGTCCGCGGCCCCCGGGAGCGAGAGGAGGCGAAGGTTCTGGGTCGCCAGCCCCAGCGCCAGGTCGTCCGGGGAGGCGAGCGGTGTCCTGGTCAGGCTCAACCAGCCGATGCGCTCCTCCTGGCCAGGGACCGCGGCCGCGGACGAGGCAGGAGCGGGGGGGGTCGATGGCGACTCCCAGCGAGGGATGCGGGCGGAGCGATCCACGGGAGCGCTCTGGCGGCCTTCGTCCCGGGAGGGATCGAGGGCTTCCCGGAGCAAGCGCCGGGCCTCCGCAGCGGAGGCAGGACGCTTGTCGGCGGTCTTCTGGAGGAGATCCAGGCGGAGCTTCTCCAGGGCCGCCGGGACCGCCGGGAGCCCGGGGTCGCGCCGGAGCGGAGGCACCGGCAAAAACATGTGCTGGGCCAGCAGCTCCGCCGGGGAGGAGGCCGCGAAGGGAGGCTCGCCCTGGAGCAGCTCGGTGAGAACGCAGCCGAGGGAGTAGAGGTCCGCCGGGGGGCCCACGGCGAGGGAGCGGCACTGCTCCGGGCTCATGTAGCGGGGCGTCCCGGCGATCATCCCGGTGGAGGTGAGCTTGCCCACCCGGTCCACGGACTCGTCGATGTGCGCCAGCCCGAAGTCGACCAGCTTGAGGATCGGCTGCCCGTCGTGGAACGAGAGGAACAGGTTGTCCGGCTTGATATCCCGGTGGATGATCCCGTGGTTGTGGGCGAAATCGAGGGCGTCGAGGGCCTGATCCATCAGGACCCCGACGAGCGGGAGCGGCGGTAGCGCGGGGAGCCCTTCCAGCCACGAGGAGAAGGGCTTGCCGTCGAGGTACTCCATCACCAGGTAAAAATCGCTGCTGGACGCGCCGAAATCGTGGATGGCCACGATGTGTGGGTGGCGTAGCATCGAGAGCGCGTGGGCCTCCCGCATGAAGCGGCTGGAGTGCTGCGGATCCGCGGCGAGCGCCGGGCGCATGTACTTGATGGCCACCCGGTGCCGCAGCAGGACGTGCTCCGCCAGGTAGACCTCGCCCATGCCTCCTCGCCCGAGCAGCTCCACCACCCGGTAGCGTCCCGCGATGAGCTGGCCGCTCCGCTGCTCTGGCTCCTCCTCCTCGACCGCCGAAACGGCTGGAAGCGTGGGCTGTTCGCCGGTATCCGTCATGCGGACCACCGTAGCGCGGCGCCGCGAGGGGTCACAGGAAGTGTTCCCGCAGCCCCAGGGTGAGCTGGATCGTGGTGGCTCCCTCCCGGGAAAGCTCCCGCAGCCCCGCCCGGGCCGCGGCCCCCGCGAACCAGGTGGTCCCCGCCTCGACCCCCACAACCCCGCCCGCCCGGAGCGCCTCGCCCTCCGCAGGATCGAACAAGTAACGCCCGTCCGCGGCCAGGTACCCCCGCAGCCAGGGCGCGAGCCGCAGCGCCAGCCCCGCCACCAGAAATCCCTGGCCCGCCGCGGTGGGCGTCCGCTCCGCCTCGCTGCCCAGGCGCACCCGCCCGCCGCCGTTGACCACCCAGGAGAGCTTCCCCTGTCGGCCCGCCAGCGCCACCGCAGGCTCCAGGGCAGGGTCAGCGGAGACCCTCGCCGCCGGGAAGAACCCGTGGAGCATCGCCCCCACCTCGAAGCGATGATCCGGGGCGACGTGGAGCGGCAGTCGGGCCCCGGACCAGATCACCCCGTCGGAGGCGCGCTCGCCGGAGATCCTGGAGCGCAGCGCCAGGTCGAGCCCCACGGGGCCGACGGCGCCGCTGCCGCGGGCGTCGAGCTGGAAGCCGACCTTGTCCCCCGGGATCGCCAGCGCCGAGGCCGAGGCGCCGGAGGTGGCCCGGGGAGCACGCCAGGGAGAGACCGCGTCCGCCTGGTGAGCCCAGAGGGGAGCCACCGCGCCCAGCAGCGGAGGCGGAGGGGCAGGCCGCGGAGCCTGCGGAGGGGCGGCCTCCCGGTGGGTCACCGTGCCGAAGAGGGAGCCGCCGTCGTCGAGGATCTCGATGCGCATCTCCTCGCCGGGGAGGGTGGTGACGAGGGCACCGAGGTGCTGGTCATCGAGGCGTTCGAGGGGGAGCGTCGTGGACTCTCCACGGACGGAGATGCGGGCTCGCGGGTGGGCCTCGGCGAGGGCTTCCTCCGGGGTGCGCCCCTCGACAAGCACGCGGATCCGGAGCTTTCCGTCGCCCTCCGGGGTGGTGGTGGCGGTGGCCCGGAGGGCGTCGATCTCCACGGGGATGTCGAGGGGGGGCTGGTCCGGAGCGCCGCGGAGCCGGAGCCTGCGGGGCAGCGCGTCGGGGAGCGACAGGACCTCGGGGATCGGCCCAAAGGGGCCATCGTCCGCCGCGATCTCCACGCCTGCGGGGGCCTGGATCTCGACGCCGGGCTTGCGGCGCAGGATCAGCTTGCCCTCTTGGAAGCGCCCCCGGGTGACCCGGAGGGTGACGAGGGTGACGGAGCGGGTGGAGGCGACCCCCAAAAAGTCCTCCTTGTCGATGGCGCGGACGCGGAGAAAATAACGGCCAGGCGGGAGTTTTTCGCCGCGGAAGGAGGTGACGTCGGCGGGGACCTCCTCGCGGACCAGCGGGGCGCCGAAGTCCTCCTCGCGGGCGACCTCGATGCGGTAGCTGGCGGCGCCGGGGACCGGCTCCCAGGAGGCGCGGAGCAGTCCGCCTTCGTCCAAGGCGAGCGCGCCGGAGGTACCTTGCTGGAAGATCGGCGCGGGGGGCAAGGGGCGCGGGGGCTCGGGGGGCTGCTTCTGGACGAAGCGCGTCCCGTGGTTAAGGGGGACCTCGACCTTCTTCCCGGCGGAGGAGACCGACGCCTTCCCGTCGAAGACGGCGACGGTGGTGCGCTCACCCTTGCGGGCGACGACCGTATCGCGGGAGGAGGCGCTCACCTGCCCTCCCCCCGGGACGGCGACCTCCACCGGCGCCCCCCGGAGCGCGGCGAGCCCGGCGCGCACCTCGCCCTCCTGGACCTCGACCCGGGGCGGCTGCGCCTTGCTCACCTTCGTCTGGCTCGCCGTGTCGAAGATCACCACCAGCGTCCTCGGCGCCAGGAACACCCGCGTCCGATCGACGAACTCCACGTCGGCACGTCCCGTCTCCTGAGTCTGGACGCTGTGGTTGGCCCCGAGCGGCTGTCCGGAAGCTCCGGGAGACCAGGCGCCCCCGGGGGGGCGGGTCTGCACGTCCGGGTGCATCGATTTCAGCCGCACGGTGGGGAGGGAGGTCACCTTGGCGGGGGCGATCAGGGTGATGCCCTCCGGCATCGGCGCCGCGCAGGAGATGCGGTTGTAGCGCAGCAGCAGGTGGGCGTACTTGGGCGAGCCGTAGAGCGCCTTGGCGATCTCGGCGCAGGTCTCGCCCTTCTGCGCTCCCCACTGGACGACCGCCTCGGGGAACCCGGGCGTGGGCCCTTGCTCGGCCAGCGCCGCGCCTGGCACCGCTAGCCCCCCGGACAGCAAGAGAAGATTTCGTAGGTGGCGCAAGTTCGTTGGTCCTTGAAGTTCGCGCGCAAGGGTTGCAAGAGTTCCCCCCCAACGTGAAGCCCAAATCGCTTTTCTTCCGCTTCAGCCCGCTAGCATTCGCGATCGCGCTACGCTCGACGGCGGCTTCCGCCGAGACCTCGACGCCGCTGGATCGCTTCCACCCGGCGCCCGCCGGGGACGCCTTCCTCGGGGTCCCCTCGGCGTCCGTGGGCGACGTCTTCCGTCCATCCTTCGCGATCCTCGGCGCCTACGCGGCCTCCCCCCTGCGCCAGCGCTTCGCCCGCCCTGGCGAGCCCGAGCAGACCCGGACCCTGGTCGACCACCAACTCTTCGCCCACGCCCTCGGATCCGTCGAATTCGCCCGGCGTTTCAAGCTGGAGGCGGCGCTCCCGGTGGCGCTCTCCCAGGACGGCGCGGGCACCAGCGAGGCCGGGATCTCCCTGGCGGCCCCCGGCGCCGCTGGCCTCGGCGACCTCCGTCTCGGGGGCCGCGTCGAGGTCGCCGAGCAGCACGGCCTCTTCCCTTCCGTGGCCCTGGCCTTCTCCGCCTGGGCGCCGACCTCCAGCGCCGGCCCCTACAGCGGTGCCCCCGGCTTCCGTGCCGCCCCCGCGCTGATCGTCGGGGCGGAGCTTCCCTACCTCGTCTGGTCGGCCTCCCTCGCCCGGCGCTTCCAGGAATCCTCCGCGGACAGCCTCCAGCGCAGCGAGATCGCCGCGTCGGCCGCCGCCGCCGCTCGCCTCGGTCCGCTCCAGATCGGCCCCGAGCTGTGGATCACCCAGGCCGCCGACGGCTTCGGCCTCGCCGCCCGCACCCGCGACTTCGGCGGAGAACTCCTGCTGGCCGGGCGCTACCGCACCGGACCCCTCCTGTTCTCGCTAGGCGCCGGGCCGGGCCTTGGCGGCGCTCCCGGCGTCCCCACCTACCGCGTGGTCGCAGGGGTCTCTTTTGCCCCGGAGCTGCTCTTCCGGGAGCCTCCACCTCCACCTTTGTCCGGGTCGACACAGACCCCGGAAGGAGTCTCCACAGACACCGTTCCGGGGGCAGGCGATCCGGGGGCTGCGACGAGCGGCGTGGGGACAGGCCCCCGGCCGGAGGAGCCGCCCCCGGTGGCCTCTGTGCAGCCGGATCAGGACGGCGACGGGGTGGCGGACGAGCAGGATCGATGTCCGGCGGTGGCCGGGGTGGCGAGCCTGGATCCGGCGAAGAACGGGTGCCCGGCGGATCAGGACGGAGACGGGATCCCCGACGCTCAGGACGCCTGTCCACGGGAGAAGGGGGAGGCCTCGCAGGATCCGACGGAGAACGGGTGCCCGAAGGCAGTGCGGGTGCAGGGGGAGCAGATCGTGATCTTGCAGCAGGTGAACTTCAAGACCGCCAGCGACGTGATCGATCCCGGGAGCTTCGGGCTTCTCCAGCAGGTGATGGAGGTGATCCAGCAGCACCCGGAGATCGCGCGGGTGGCCATCGACGGCCACACCGACGACCAGGGGAACGCCCAGGCCAACGTGGAGCTATCGCGGAGGCGCGCGGTGTCGGTGCTGCGGTGGATGAGCGAGCGCGGGGTCGATGCGAGGAGGCTGGAGGCCCGGGGCTTCGGCCCCAAACGCCCCGTGGCGGACAACAAGACGGAGGCGGGTCGTGCGAAGAACCGGCGAGTCGAGTTCCAGATCCTGCGGCGCACGCCCCGGGGGGAGGCCGGCTGGCAGGAGGGGAGCGTGGGGCCGTGAGCCGGGGCGTCCCGCTCCCGGTCAAGGCGCTGCTCGTGCTGGGGGCGGTGGCCGGGGCCCCGATGGTGGTGGCGGCTCCGGCGCTGGTGGAGCTGAACCGGAGCTCGGTGGTGGCCAGCGAGAAGCGGGCCCAGTCGGCGACGCTGGGGGAGTCGGCGGCGCAGATCCACGGGCTGGTGGAGACGGTGCGGGGCGACGCGATGGCGGTGGCGGCGGCGATGGCGGAGGCCGCGGCCAACCCGAGCCCCCAGGGCGACGGCCTCTCCGGGGTCCGGGCGACGCTGGCCACCCGCCCGTCCTTCGACGCGGTGCGCTTCGAGGTGCCGTCCGCCGGGGTGGACACGGTGCTCCGGAAGAAGGAAGGCGCCGGGGTCGATCCCCCCCGCTCCACCGGCGACCTGCGCGCCCGGGCCGACGCCCGCGGGGCGACCTTCGCCGTCTCCGGGCCGAGCCTGGCGACGCTGGTGGTGCCCATCGAGATGGGGGCCCAGGCGAAGGGAGCCCGGGGCTACATCACCGTCGGGGTGAGCCTGGACACGATGCGCTCGGAGCTGGCGCAGACGGTGCTCTCCCGCTTCGAGGGCGCCGACGTGACCCTGGTGCTGGTGGACGATCAGCGGCGGGTGATCGCCAGCGCCGGCTCCGCGCCCCTGGCGGAGGGCGAGGACGCGGGGAAGCTCCCGGTGTTCGGGCTGCTGCCGGCGGGCATCCCCTGGTCCCAGCGCTTCAGCGTGGTCAGCTCCCTTGACCAGGGGGGGCGCCCGGTGGTCGGCGGCGTGCAGACGGTCCCCGGGCTGGGCTGGGCGGTAGCTCTCTGGCGCCCCGAGGCGGAGGCCTACGCGATCCTCCACCAGACCCGCTCGCGCCTCTGGCTCATCGCCGCCCTCGCGTCCGCGCTCTCGGCCCTGGTGGCCCTGGTGGCGTCGCGGGCCATCACCCGCCCGGTGCTGCGCCTGGTGGAGCTGGCGAGGCTGCTGGGCAGGCGTACCTGGGGCGAGATCCCCCAAAAACCCACCCGGAGCGACGAGCTGGGCGACCTGGAGGCAGCCATCGGCCAGGCGGCCCGCGACCTCCAGCAGAGCGAGGAGGAGCTCGCCCGCCAGGAGAGGGTCCGATCCGACCTTGGCCGATTCCTGGACCGGGAGCTGGTGGAGAAGATCGTCCGGGGAGAGCACTCGCTGGCGCTGGGAGGCCGCCGCCAGCAGATTTCCGTGCTCTTCGCCGACGTAGTCTCCTTCACGCCGCTGGCGGAGAGCCGCGACCCGGAGCAGGTCGTCGCGCTGCTCAACGAGCTGTTCTCTATGCTCACCGAGATCGTGTTCCGGCACGGGGGCTCGGTGGACAAATTCATCGGCGACTGCGTGATGGCGGTGTGGGGCGCCGCCGACGGGCGGGAGGATCACGCCGAGCGCGCCCTCGAAGCCGCCAGCGACATGCTGCGCTTCCTGGAGACCGCCAACGTCGGCTGGCAGGCCAAGTACGACCTGGAGGTGCGCCTAGGCATCGGGGTTCACTCCGGCACCGCGATCGTGGGGAACATCGGCTCCGACAAGCGCATGGAGTTCACGGCCATCGGGGACACGGTGAACGTGGCGGCGCGGCTGGAGGCCATCGCGGCGCCCAACCAGGTGCTGCTGAGCGAGGAGACGGCGCAGCTCACCGGGGATCTGTTCGAGACCCGGGTGCTGGGCGAGCGCAAGCTACCTGGCCGCACCACCCCCACCCGCATCCACGAGCTGGTGGTGTGATGACTGCGGAAGAGACAGTCCTTCGCGTTTTGGGTTGGGCTGCCTCCCGCACAGCCCCTCTCCCTCGGGAGCTTTCTACCCCGCCTCACGCGGGCCAGGAGCGGTGCAGCTTGAGGTGCTGGCGCAGCGCCTCCAGGCCCGCCACGTCCAGCCCCGCAAGATGCGCCTTCCGCGCCTCCGTCACCCCGATCCCAAGCACCTCGCACAGGTCCGCCACCGCCGCGCGTAGCCCCTCCGCTTTCCCTCGGGCCTCTCCTTCGTCCTTGGGCTTCTGGAGCTGCTGTTGCACCACCTGATGGAAGTCCATGAACCACCTCGTCACGCGCTCATCCTGGGGCTGACCCAGCACCCACAGCTGCCAGTACGTTAGCATCCGCCCCAGCGCCTGTCGCATCGGGTCGTCCTCCGCCAGCGCCTCGTACTCCTGCCGCAATCCCCGCCGGACCTCCTCGTCGCCGAACATCCGCAGCGGCAGCGTGGAACGCTCCCGGGGCAGCTCGGGCAGCACCACCAGACCCACCGACAGCCCCTCGGGCGCCGCGTAGAAGCCCCGGGGCCAGCCCTCGATGGCGGTCATGCCCCAGGCGTTCCTCAGCACGCGAGGGTGGCTCCAGATGAGCATCCACAACCAGGGCAGCGGCACGACCACGCGCTCCTTGCCTTCGCGGACCTGGGCCTCCGCTTCCAGCTCCAGGGCATGGTGCAGCGTGAGCTGTTTTCGCAGGCAGTGGCGGGCGTCCGCCCGTGACAGGGAGCTCTCTCCGGGTCTGTCCGCGATCCGTGAGGCCGAGGGAGACCTCATCCCCTGTCCCCATAGATGAGAACTTAACAGAGCAGGCTCACCCGTAGAAGTGCCTATTTTACAGGCACTTGCGGCCGATTTCCGGGTGTCGCCATCTTCTTCTCGTGGCGTCCTCTTCTGCTGGTGAATGGCTCACGTTGCGCCGTCTGCTTCCATCCCGGATGGCAGCGTGCCGCAGCTATACCGCGCCAACCACACCGTTGAAGTTTTTCCGGAACGTCCGCGGGGGTAGGGGCGCAACTTGTTGCGCCCCTACGACGTCACCACGGGCCACCCTGGAGAACCTTCGAAGGTACGGTGGGGACGGTATATTTTCAAGGCATTTCATCGTTCTCGTGCGCTCCGGTCCTCCAGTGTCTTGCTGCGCCTTCTCCTGTTTCATGCCGCAAATAACGGGGGGTTGCGCTCGACTGTGTCCCCCACGACGACCCTGGCGCGGCTCAAGCCTGGGTGCAGGCCAAGATGCTGCTGGCCCTGTTGTTGGAGAAGATCGAGCGCTTGGGGCGCTCTTTTTCCCCCTGGGGCTACCCCTTGCTGGGGCTGGGGTTACGCAGACGGGACGTTTCGGCCCTCGCGCTGGCGTTGGTGGCGCGGCGCCTTGAGGGTGGTTCAGGTCGTCCTTTGTGCCCCGTGTACCCTGAGAAACCTCATGCAACCGCAATTTCCTGGGAAAGATGAAGAAACGGCGAGACCCCACGGACAAACGTTGCAGGGGGCAAAGATAGAGAAAACCTCGAAAAAAACGGCTCGGAACTCTCAAGGAGCCCGTCCGTTAAGTTCTCATCTATGGGGACAGGGGGGTGAGGCGCTCCCCGGCCTCACGAATCGCGGACAGACCCGCCCTGCCGGGGGGTCTGTCCGCGAGGGTCGAGGCCGGGGAGTTATTTTTTTGTAACCTTTCAGGCTCCTCGTCCGTGGAGGCCGTCATGAGGGGCCCGGAGCCCCCCGGAGGACACCATGGAAACCTGGGATCTCATCGTACTCGGCGGCGGACTGGCGGGGTTGACGGCGGCGGCGAGCGCCGCGCAGGCCGGGCGGAGGGTGCTCGTGTGCGAGCGGCAAAGCCACCTGGGCGGGCGCGCCGCCACCGACTCCACCGAGGGGTTCTCCCTCAACCTCGGCCCCCACGCCCTCTACCCAGGCGGGGCAGCCTTCCGCGCGCTCCGTGCCCTCGGGATCGAGCTGCCCGGCGCCCCTCCCCGGGTCGTGGGGTACGCGGCCTCCGGAGGGCAGCTCCACACGCTCCCTGCGGGGCCGGTCTCCCTGCTGCTCAGCGGGCTGCTCTCCCCCGCGGGCAAGTGGGAGCTGGGGCGCATCCTCGGCTCCCTGGATCGGATCGATCCCGCTCGCTACCAGGGGCAGAGCGTCGATCAGGTGGTCGCCTCGCTGGCCGCCAACCCCGGGGCCCGGGCGCTGCTGCGGGCGTTCCTTCGCCTCTCCTCGTACTGCGAGGATACCGGCGCTCACTGCGGCGCCGCGGCCCTCGACCCGTTCCTGCGGTCGGCGCGCCTCGGCGTGTTCTACGTCGAGGGCGGCTGGCAGACGATGGTCGACCGCATCGCCTCCGTGGCGCAGAAGGCGGGCGCCGTCCTGCGCTGCGGCGCGGGGATCGAGGAGATCGAGGGCGGCGACCCCTGGGAACTCCGCACCGGCGAGGGCGAGCGGCTCCGTGCGCGCTCCGTGCTGCTCACCGTCGGCCCCCGGGTCGCCTCGGCGCTGCTGGGCAGCCGGGCCCCGGGGCTGGCTGCCTTTGCCGACCGCGCCGAGCCGCTCCGGGGCGCCTGCCTGGATGTGGCCCTCTCCTCCGTCCCGAGGCCGGAGGTCCGCACGCTTCTGGGGATCGATACGCCCTGCTTCGCCTCGCTCCAGTCAGAGACCGTGCGGCTCGCCCCGGAGGGCGGGGGCGTGATCCACCTGATCCGGTACCTGCGCCAGGGCGAGCGCCCCGCCCCGGAGCACCGGGCCGAGCTGGAGCAGCTCCTCGACGGGATGCAGCCCGGGTGGCGCTCCCGGGTGGTGCGTCAGCGCTGGATGCCCAACCTCACCGTCAGCCACGCCCGCGTGGACGCGAGCGCGGGGCTGGCCGGACGCCCGGGAGTCTCCCTGCCGGGGCTGCCGGGGATCTTCCTCGCCGGGGACTGGGTGGGCGCGGAAGGGATCCTGGCGGACGCCTCGATGGCCAGCGCGAGCGCGGCGGCCGAGGCTATCCTGGAGCACACCAGAAGCCCGCGAGGCAAGGCCGCGGCGTGAGGCCAGGACGATGGACGATTTCCCAGGGCAATTGCAGGCGCACGAGCGCTTCCTGTGGGGGGTCTGCTACCGGATGACCGGCTGCGCGGCGGACGCGGACGATCTGGTGCAGGAGACCTTCGTCCGTGCCCTCGCCTCGCCGCCGTCCGAGAGGGGGTCGATTCGACCCTGGTTGACCCGCGTGGCCGTGAACCTGGGGCGGGATCTGCTCCGGGAGCGGAAGGTGAGAGGGTACAAGGGGACCTGGCTTCCCTCGCCGGTTCCGACCCACGACGAGGAGGGGGCTCCGCTGCCGGACGTGGAGCTACCGTCGACGGAGGGGCGCTACGACCTGCTGGAGAGCGTGTCGTTCGCGTTCCTGCTGGCGCTGGAGGAGCTGACCCCGACGCAGCGCGCGGTGCTGATCCTGCGGGACGTGCTGGACGCGTCGGTGAAGGAGACCGGAGAGACCCTGGGGATCTCGGAGGCCAGCGTGAAGACGACGCTCCACCGGGCCCGCGCGGCGATGGCGGCCTACGATCGGCGGAGGCGCCCGCTGACCGCGGAGCGACGCCAGCGGAACCTGGGGGCGATGCTGGCCCTGTTCGAGGCGCTCCGGCGGGGGGATCACGACGCCATGGTGGCCGCGCTCCACCCGGAGGCGAGGGGGATCAACGACGGCGGCGGGGTCTACTCGGCGGCGCGGCGGCCGGTGCTCGGGGCGGCGAAGCTGGCGCTGTTCCTCCGGAAGGTGGTCGAGCTGCGGGGGCCTCCCGTGAGGTTCGAGCTGCGGACCTTCAACGGGCTGCCGGCGCTGGTGAGCGAGCACCCCACGCGCTCTCCCCTGGACGCTCCGCTGTCGGTGGTCTGCTGCGAGGTGGACGACCAGGGACGGATCGAGGACCTCTACACCGTGCTCGCCCCGCGGAAGCTCTCGGCCCTGATCGTGCCAAGAGCTTCGTGAGCCCGCGGATGCATTGGTATACCGCGCCAACCACACCGTTGAAGTTATTCCGGAACGTCCGCGGGGGTAGGG
>CAZSDX010000161.1:0-12502 GCA_964605685.1 uncultured Polyangiaceae bacterium | reverse complement strand
GCCACCCGCAGCCGCTCCATCGCCGCCGCCACCGGAGACAGCGCCGCCGAGGCCAGGGGCGGCGCTGCCGTGGCCGTGGGAGGCGTCGGGGTTGCCTCCGTGGCGCTCGCGGTCGGGGGTGGGGGGGTCGCCGCGGTCGCCTCGGCCACCTCCTCGCCGCGGAGCCAGGCGCGGAGCGAGCGCAGAGGAGGGTCTTCCGAGACCTTGATCCAGGCGAGGGCTTCTTCCTGGGGGACGGGCCTCCCGTCGGGGCCGTTGAGGTCGTGGGAGCGGAGCGCCATCAGGAAGGAGCGGAGCGCGAGGAGCTGGGCGGCCTCCTCGCGCTCCAGCCAGCGCCAGCGGAGGATCTTCTTCTTCTCCAGCTCGTTCCTGTACTCGATGGCCCTCCTCCAGCTATCGGGGAGGGGCCTCCAGCGCTCGCGCAGGGCCAGGAGCGGCGCCCGGTGCTTGCGCTCCCGGAGGCGGTTGAGCTGAGGTGCGACGGACTGGCCGCTGGAGCCGAGGACCAGCACCAGGCGCCGCCCGGAGTTCTTCTCCTCGATCTCGGTCTCCTTCGGGTCCTGGGCCAGCTTGAGGGAGGGGTCGAGGGAGGCGAGGCCGAGGAGCCCGTCGAGGTAGTACTGGGGGGCGATCTCCTGCTTCTCCTCGTCGGCGGAGAAGAGGCGCTGGCGGGCCTCGACCAGCAGGTCGCGCCAGGCGGCCTCCAGGTGCTCGGCGCGGGCGGCGGCCAGATCCTCCGGAGAGGGCAGGGGGGGAGGCTCCTCCGCGTCGCTGACGGCGAGGGCCTCCTGGAAGAAGAGAAGCAGCATGCGAGGGGTGAGGCCCGGCTGTGCGGCCAGCTCGTCCATGTGCCTGGGGGAGAAGGGCCAGGGGAAAGGCCGGGTCGGACGCGGGTCGAGCTGGCCGCGCCAGAGTTCGACGAGCTGGCGCCGTTGCTCCGCGGTGGGGAGCGCCAGGACGGTGTGGCGCGGCGAGGTGGCGTCGACGCTCAGCCGGCTGCGGGGGGCCCCGTCGATGTGGGGAGCGATGGACTGGTTCCAGTCCTGGGCGACGGCCATCTGCACCAGCACCATCCCGGGGACGGTGTCGACCAGCTCCATGAGCAGGCGGGCGTAGGCCTTGATGCGAGGCTCCTGCTCCGAGTGGTCAACGAGGTTCTCGAGCTGATCGAAGACCAGCAGCAGCGGCGAGGCGGGGGCGGCCACGGTGGCCAGCGCCTGGATGGCCGGGAGCAGCCGGTCCTCGGTGAGCGCAGGCGGCAGGCGGAAGCGCTCGGCTTGCTGCGGGTCCACCTCGCGCCCTTCGAGCCAGCTCATCCAGGTGCGACGCTCCCTGGGGTTCTCCCGGAAGGGGACGTGCAGCAGTGCCTCCAGGTAGTCGGCGCTCCCCTCCAGGGAGGGATTTCGCTCCAGGATCCGTTCGAGGGCTTCCTCCAGGGTTTGCTCTCGTTCGCTGGCCGACAGCACCCCCAGATCCGTCAGGGCGGTGTTGGGGAACTTGTGCTTCTGCCCGCTGGTCAGCGCCAGGATGGCCCCCACCAGCAGATCGATCTGGGTCCAGTCACCCAGGGGGAGGCGGAGCTGCTCGAAGAGCTGGCCGAGGAGCAGCCGCGGCGTCTGGGGCGCGCCCAGCGAGGGACGGATGTAGACCAGCGAGACCCGATGCTGCTGCTGGAGGGCCTGGTTGCGGAGCCGGGCGAAGAGGTGGGTCTTCCCGACCCCTGGAGGGCCGAGAAGCAACCGGGCAGGTCGTGTGGGGGGGGGGGCTCCTTGCCGGGCCTGCTCGCAGATCCCTCGTATTTCCTGGACGATGGCGTCCGTTACGGCCTGGTGAAGCGACTCGAGATCGATGATTTTCACGGTCCAGGGGTCGGCTTGTTCGCGGAAGTAGCTGGTCATTTCTTTTCCTCCTTCATCCTGGCCCACACCAGGGAAAAGCCTCGGGGACCGGGGGGGCAGCGCTCGAGGTCTTCCCTGGAGAAGCGCCCCAGCCCGGCCTCTGCCTGCAACTCGATGAGGCCGGAGCGGTCGAGGTCCAGCAGCGTCTCGTGGAGGGTGCTCCGGGGGAAGGTGGTCTCCAGCGCGGCGACCGCCGCCGGGACCGACGCCAGCTCCTTCGACGGACCCGACGCCCTGCGGAGGGCCTCCAGGACCGCCTCGGTGGGCTGGAGCGAGGCCGGGGAACTCGCCTGTCCCGTCGGGGACGCCTCCGGGCTGGAGATCTGACGGAGCGCCTCGATCTGCTCGATCACGTCGTAGCCGAAGAGGTGGGCGGGGGCGGGTTTCTGGATCAGGGCCTCCTTGCAGAGGGCGACCAGCTCGCTGGCCCTCGCCAGCAGCTCCTTCACCTGCGCCTTGCCGAGCGCCTGCTTCGCTCCGGGCCGGGCCAGGTAGAGCCGCTTTTTGCCGCGAAAGACCAGGATGGCCTCCTGGTCGGCGAGGAGCCGCCGGATGGCCGCGGTCAGCTCGGTGGGTTTCACGCCGGTGAGGAGGGGCTTGAGCTTGGAGGGCTCCGCCGGGATCACCTGCCGCTGCGCCAGCAGCGTCTGGAGCTGGCGCAGCAACGGGATGCGCGCCGTCGTCCCTGTGACCTCGTACCCTCTCTTTTTCAGCAGCTCTAGCGCCTCTTTTTGCTGCGCCGAGGGGATGCCCTGGTCGCGCAGATCGGCCTTGCTGAGGCTCCCTCTGTCCTCGACGCGCGCCAGGAGCGAAGGTAGCAGCGCCTCCAGGTCGACGGGGGCGCGCTTGCTGGAGCGCGGGGAGGACGAGGGGACCTGGGAAGACGGCGGCGCGGAGCGGGGGGCGCGCTTGCTGGAGCGTGGCTGTGTTTCGGGGGCGGGCATGGTCGGCTAGGGTAAGGCCATCCATGAACGTCGTCTTCCTGTCTCCGCAGTATCCTCCGCAGTACTGGCTCTTTTGTCGGGCGCTCCGGGAGTGCGGGGTCACCGTGCTCGGGGTGGGGGACACGCCCTCTTGGGCGCTCCCGGGGGAGCTTCTCCGGTCGCTGAACGACTACGTACACGTCCCGGACATGGAGCGGTACGACGACCTGCTCCGGGCGCTTGGGCTGCTGGTGCACCGCCACGGACGCCTCGATCACATCGACTCGCTCAACGAGCACTGGCTGGACGTGGAGGCCCGGCTGCGAGAGGACTTCAACGTCCCCGGGATGAGGCCGAGAGAGACCCAGCGCTACCGGAGCAAATCGGGGATGGGTGAGGTGCTGGAGGCCGCAGGGATCCCGGGGCCTCCCGGGGTGCTGGTCCGCTCCCGGGAGCAGGTCGAGCGGTTTGCCGAGCAGCACGGTTTCCCGCTGATCTTCAAGCCAGACATCGGCGTGGGGGCGGAGATGACCTGCCGGGTGGATGATCGGAAGGAGCTGGAGCGGACGCTGGAGAAGCTTCCCGTGGGGTTCGTGCTCCAGCGCTTCATCGAGGGGAGGATGACCACCTTCGACGGCCTCACCGACCGGGACGGCAACATCATCTTCGCGGTCTCCTTCCTCTACCGCGACGGCGTGATGGAGATGATCCGGGACAGGCTCGATGTGTACTACTACACCCGGCGGGAGATCCCGGAGGCGCTGCGAGCGCTGGGGACCCGGGTGGTGCAGGCGTTCGGTCTCCAGGCCCGGTTCTTCCATGCGGAGTTCTTCGAGACCCGGAGCGGGGAGTTCATCCCGCTGGAAATCAACCTGCGCCCGCCGGGCGGCTTCACCACGGACCTGATGAACTACGCCTGCGACACGGACATCTACCGGCTCTGGGCGCGGGTCATCGCCTTCGACGACGTGAGCGATTTCTCCTGCCAGACCCGCTACCACGCCGCCCACGTCGCCCGCCGCCCGGAGCACCGCTACCGCACCCCGGCCCACGAACTGCCGGGGCTCCTGGGGTCCGCGTTGATGGCGTCGCCGCCGGTGCCGCCGGGGATCGCGGGGGTGATGGGCTCGCCGGTCTTCCTGCTGCGCCACGCGGACGAGGGGGAGCTGCTGCGGCTGATCTCCCTCGTGCAGCGGCGGGCGTTAGCTCACCCGCGGGAGATCCAGCGGAGGGCGGCGGGGAAGCGGCGGCGCCAGTCGTACTCGCTGTGCTGGCCGCGGGGGTCTCGCACCAGCCTCAGCTCCTGGTCGGAGTAGCCGACGGCCTGGAGATGCCCGTGAAATTCGGAGACATCCAGGCCGTAGTCGAGGGCGACGTCGCCCGCCTCGAAGTGCTCCCGGGAGCCGGCGTCGAGGTAGACGCGCTGGAGCCCCCCCGGGTGGCGGGACCAGTAGCGGAAGAGCTGGCGCGACGACCACATCACCGAGGGGGAAAAAGCGGCGACACGGCGGACGACCTCGGGGTAGCGCCAGGCGATGAAGAGCGCGACGAGGCCGCCGAGGCTGGATCCGGCGACGGCCGTGTGTTCGGGCCCGTCCAGCACCGGCAGCGTGGCCCGCGCCCAGGGGATCAGGTGCTCGGCGACGAAGGCCCCGTAGCGCTGGCCCCGGGCCTCCACCGGGACCCTCGGGTCGGGCCAGGGCGAGTAGTCGCCGATCCGGTCGGCGCCCCGGTGATCCACCGCGACCAGCAGCCAGGGGGGGCCGTTACCGCGGAGAATCGTCGGGTCCAGCCCCTCGTTCACGCCCCAGGGGGTCAGCGCGGGGTCGTGGTCGAAATCCAGGAGGTTCTGCCCGTCCTGCATCACCAGCAGCCGGAACGCTGTCCCGGGCGGGGCAGGCGGCTGGTAGACGCGCACCACCCGCTCGACGCCCTCGGGGGGCGAGGAAAAGCGGCGGTGGATCTGGTACGACGGCGCGGGATCGTGGCTCACAACCTCCCGAGGTTAACCCGAAGCTCCTCCGCCTTGACAGGGCAACGCGGGGCCGTAGTCTTGTTCTTATCGGCCAGGGCAAGGGTCCGTTCTCCCACCGGTCGAGCAGTCAAGACGGGCCACGGTTTCTCCGGGCGACGCTCTCCTCTCCCCACGATCCATCGGATCCGGGAGGTCCTCATGAAACGTGCTCATCTGGAGGCCCTCACCAGGGCTCTGGGCGGTCAGGCTCGCCTTGTCGCCTCGCTCCACGTGCTCTCGCAGCCGTCCCTCGACGCGGACGATCACGCCTTCCTCGTCGCTGCGGCGCCCACGCTCCACTCCATCGATCTGCTCCGCTGGCTCGCCCGATGCCCCGCCGAGGGGCCGCGGGCTCGCATCGTGGCCTGTCTCGCCGAGGAGGCGAGGCGAGACCCTCCCCGCTTCGAGGCCGAGATCCTCGGAGCCCGGCTCGACTGCATGACCGACGACGACTGGGCCGAGCTCCACGACCGGCTCGGCCCGTCCGCGCCGCGCTCGCTGGCCCGGCTTGTCCTCGCCCGCACCTCGGGTTCCTCGGCGTACCGGGCGCTGCTGTCCTCGCCGCAGGGGGCTTCTCCTGGGGACCTCTGCCTCCTCCCCCACGCGGTCGATCTCTTCGCTCCCTTCGCCTCCTCGCGCCCCGCTCCCCGCCCGGACGCGCTCCTGGATCTGGCCTGGCGCCTCTACCCTGTCCGCAACGACGAGCGTGCCTGTCGGGAGGCGCTCCTCCGGGCGCTCCCCGGGGCGATCCGCTTCTCCTGCGAGCACGGCGCGCCGGGAGAAGCGGCGGAGCGGGATGCAGCGCTCCGGTGGGTCGCTGCTCACCTGCTGGGGGAGGAGGGGCTGGACTGGCTGACGCGTCAGGTCGAGGAGGCGCTGGCCCGGGGCGCCCCGCTACGCTCGTTGCTGGCCGAGCTTTGCCCCTCGGCGCTGCGGGCGATCTGGCCCCGCGCCTCGGGGCTCCGTGGGCGCGTCCTCCAGGAAGACGTCCAGGCGCTCCGGGGCCTGCTCCCCGCGGAGATCACGGAGCAGCAGATCCTCGCGGGGATCGCCGCGGACAGCCCCAAGGGGCAGCGCGAGGCGGTGGTGGCGCTGGCGGAGGAGACGCAAGACGGCGGGGTGTGCGCGGATCTGCTCGGCTGGCTGGAGCGACACGACACGCCGAGGCGGCAGCTGATGGAGGTGGCTGGTCGGGCGCTGCGCCGCGGGGTGCTGGGCAACGACCTGCTCGCCTGGGTGGCCTCCCGGCTGGCGACGCGCTCCTCGTGGGAGCAGCACGGCGTGGGGATCCTGTCGGTGCTGCTGGAGCGGGGGGCTTGCTCCGAGCTGGCGGAGCTGTGCGCCCAGAGCTGGAGCGCCGCTGGCGAGGGGGATCGACGCGCGCCGGAGGGCGGCGAGGCCGCAGGTCTCCCCGGCCAGGAAACCCCTGCGGGGTTCCGGGAGGCGGTCCACGGGGCCCTGGCGCTGGCGTTGCTCCGGCAGACAAGGGCGGCGGTGGCGGCGGGCCAGGAGGACGCGGCGCTGCGGGCGCTCTCCGCGCTGGCCTGCCTCGACCCGCCGTCCCGGCTGAACCCGGCGCTCCACGAGCTTGCCCGGGACGACACGGCCTCAAGCGCGGTCCGCGAGCTGATCGAGATCAACGCTGGCCTGGTGAAGCACGGCAACGGACGCGAGGCGACGCTCCAGGGCGTCATCGCGGCGGTGCATGTGCTCTCGTCCAGGTGATCGCGGAGAGGTATCGTCATGGCGTTCACGAACACGCCGACGCGCGAGCTTTTTCTCAAGGCGATCACCCGGCTGATGCTGGCCAGGTTCGCGGCCCCGAAGGGCACGCGGGTTGCCGGGTGACCTGGTCCGGGTGGATCCTTCCCCGGCTCCGGGGCATCCTTGATCCATGCGAAGCTGCGGGAGCGCCCTGGTCCTTGCGGTGCTGGTGTGCCTCGGCGCGAGCGCCTGCTGCGCGGGCTCTGGCGACCGCAAGGTGACCCCCACGGATGCCACGAAGGCCGAGGATGCCTGCCGCGCAAAACCCCGGTACAGCCCCGCGCTATCCGCTTCGTTGATGGCTGAATTGGACAGGAAGATCCCGCTGAGCGAGCGTGTGGAGGTCTACGCGACGCTGGGCAAGAGCTCCCTCGCCTTCACCGATCTCTAGCCCCACTGGGGGAAATCCTGGCGCCTGCGCTGCGCTCAGGGGTCAGGGAGCGGCGGCGAGCACCGCTGAGGGGGCGATCCTCGCCGCCATCCGGGGGTCAGTCGCGGCGGTACATGGTGACGACGCAGGCGCCGCCGAGGCCCAGGTTGTGCTGGAGGGCGATGCGAGCGTCCGCCACCTGGCGGGCGTCCGCCTGGCCCCGGAGCTGCCACACCAGCTCGGTGCACTGGGCCAGCCCCGTCGCCCCCAGCGGGTGCCCCTTGGACAGCAGCCCGCCGGACGGGTTGGTCACGAACTTGCCGCCGTAGGTGTTCTGCCCCTCCCAGATGAACTTCTCCGCCTCGCCCTCCTTGCAGAGCCCCAGCGCCTCGTAGGTGAGCAGCTCGTTGGCGGTGAAGCAGTCGTGGAGCTCGATCACGTCCAGGTCCTCGGGGCCGATGCCGGACTGCTCGTAGACCGCCTTCGCCGCGTTGACCGCCATGTCGTAGCCGCACATCTTGATCATGCTGTCGCCGAAGCTGGTCGGGTAGTCGGTGCGCATGGCCTGGGCGGCGATGTAGACCGGGTCGGTGATGCCGTGCTTCCGGGCGAAATCGTCCGAGCACAGGATGGCCGCCGCTGCCCCGCAGGTGGGGGGGCAGCACTGGTAGCGGGTCAGCGGGTCGAAGACCTCCGGCGCGCTCATGATCTCGTCCAGCGAGAGCACCTCGTTGAAGATCGCGTAGGGGTTCTTGCTGGCGTGCTTGCGGGCCTTCTCGGAGATCTTTCCGAAGGTCTCCCGCTTCGTCCCGTGGCGCCAGCGGTACTCGCGCCCGGCCCCGCCGAACATCTGCGCCGCCGGCGGCGCCTGGCTGAAGCCCTGGGCCCGGGACATGGTGTTGGCGTGGTGCTCCAGCGGGTTCGTCCGGTCGTCGTACTTGTTGCTGAGCGCCCCCTTCTCCATCTTCTCGAAGCCCACCACCAGCACGCACTCCGCGAGGCCGCCGGCCACCGCCTGCCTCCCGAGCATCAGCGCCGTCGAGCCCGTCGAGCAGTTGTTGTTCACGTTGAACACCGGGATGCCGGTCAGCCCCACCTCGTACACCGCCCGCTGCCCGCAGGTGCTGTCGCCGTACACGTAGCCCGCGTACGCCTGCTCCACCTCCTCGTACTTCACCCCGGCGTCCTGGAGCGCGGCCCTCGCCGCCTTCGACGCCATCTCGTGGTAATCCTCGCTGGCCCCGGGCTTGGCAAACTTGGTCATCCCGACGCCGATCACGTTCACTCGCCGCATGGTCTTGCTCCTTCCACCTTCAGGCCCGGAGGACCGCCAGCTTGCGCGCCGGCCCCACGTCTCCGTCAATCCGTAGCTTGCCGTGCTGGTAGAGCGATTGCACGCTCTCCAACCCGCCCACCAGCGCCGCCAGGTCGTCGTCGCTCAGCGTCACGGTGGTAACCGCCTCTCCCGTTCCCTCTTTCACCGCGCCGCTCCCGTCGATGAACCAGGCGCCGTCGGGCTCCCTGATCTTGAACTGCACCGCGCCGCCCAGCTCCCCCGCCAGCCCCGGGTTCTTCTCGAACCGCTCCCGGAGCGCCCGGAACAACCCCGGCGCCTTCGCTTCCTTCGCCTTCGCGGGGGCAGGGGCCGCCACAGGGGCCGCCGCTGCCGGAGGCGCCGCGCCGCCGAGCTTCCCCGCGGCGATGGCGTCGCGCAGGGCGGCGTCGCGGTCCATCTTCTGCATGAAGGAGAGCTTCTGCGAGGCCATCACGTTGCCGCTGATCTTCAGCTTGCCTCCGCTGAAGAGGGCCATGGGGTTGGCCTTGCCGGACGCCATGGCGAGGTAGTCGGCGTCGGCGATCTCCAGGGTGGTGTCGGCCTTGGGGTCGGTGCCCTCGTAGACCTTGCCCTGCTTGAGATCGATGACCCAGTTCGCGTCCGGGTTGGTGATCTTGAACTGGAAGACGGTCTGGATCTTCTGGGCGAGGTCCGGGTTCTTCTCGACGTAGTGCTGGAGGACGAGGAAGCTGTTGCGCGTCGTCGCCTCCGGCTGGGCGCTGCTGGCGGAGGGGGCGGGGGCCGTGGCGGGAGCGGGGCCGAGCTTCCCCGCGGCGATGGCGTCGCGCAGGGCGGCGTCGCGGTCCATCTTCTGCATGAAGGAGAGCTTCTGCGAGGCCATCACGTTGCCGCTGATCTTCAGCTTGCCTCCGCTGAAGAGGGCCATGGGGTTGGCCTTGCCGGACGCCATGGCGAGGTAGTCGGCGTCGGCGATCTCCAGGGTGGTGTCGGCCTTGGGGTCGGTGCCCTCGTAGACCTTGCCCTGCTTGAGATCGATGACCCAGTTCGCGTCCGGGTTGGTGATCTTGAACTGGAAGACGGTCTGGATCTTCTGGGCGAGGTCCGGGTTCTTCTCGACGTAGTGCTGGAGGACGAGGAAGCTGTTGCGCGTCGTCGCCTCCGGCTGCGCGGGGGCCGCGGCGGCCTGGGCGGGCGCGGCGGCGGGCTTCGCAGAGGGGAGCTCCTCGAAGAATTCGGCCACACCGCCGGAGATCACCACCGCGTCGCGCTCGACGACCTTGGTGCGGAAGAGCACGCGGTTGCCAGGCTCCTTCCAGATCTCGGTGCGCAGGGTCTCCCCGGGGAAGACGCTGTCGGCGAAGCGGCCACGGATGCTGCGAAGGTAGCGCGGGTCGCCGTCCTTGGCGGCGGCCTTGATGGCGTGGCGGGCGGAGAACCCGTAGGTGCAGAGCCCGTGGAGGATGGGGCGCTTGAAGCCCATGGCACCGGCAAAGGAAGGGTCCGCGTGGAGCGGGTTGATGTCGCCGGTGAGGCGGTAGAGCAGCGCCTGGTTCTCGTGGGTCTGCTCGGTGATGACCACGTCCGGGGCCCGGTCGGGCAGGGGCGCCTGCTCGGCGGACGGGCCGCGGTCGCCGCCCCAGCCCCCGGCGCCCCGGATCACCGCGGTGATCTCGTTGCGCATGACCTCGTTGCCCGCCCCGTCGAAGCTGCGGACCTCGGTGACGACGACGGCGTTCTTGCCCTTGTCGAAGATGTCCTTGATACGCGCCTTGTGGGTGAGGGTCCCGCTGGAAGGAAGGGGACGCCTCAGCTCCAGGAGCTGCTCGCCGTGGAGGATGCGGTCGAAGCCATAGTTCATCCCCGGGGCCTGGCCCGCCTTCATCATCGCGTTGAGCGCCGGGATGACGCCGAAGGTCGGAAGCGCCACGAAGCCCCGGGAGTGCCCCTCGTAGACGGCCCGCAGCTCCCCCTCGTCGAGGGCGTCCCGCGCGGCGCCGATGGCGAGGGCGTAGAGCGCGAGATCCTTCTCGGTGTAGCTGTCCCTCGACTCGGGGAACTCGTAGCCGAGGGCCTCGTCCACGTCGATGAACTCGTTGCCTCCCTTCCCCTTGGCGGTGCCAAGGTTGTCCATCACCGGGGCCATGGACGAGTTGATGTCCGACGGGTGCGTCGACTTGCGGAAGTCGGTGATCTCCCCCCAGGCGTCCGCCACCGCCTCCGGGGTGAGCTTGCGCGACAGACGGAAGCTCTTGCCCTGGGTCCGCTCCCAGCGCAGCTTGCCGATGAAGCCGCCGCCCACCTCGAAGAGGCCCCCGGTCTCCGAGCAGCCCTCGCTGCACAAATAAGCCACCAGCGGGCTCACGTACTCGGGCTTGAGCGCCTCGATCAGATCCGGCGGGAGCACCGTCTCCGTCATGCGGGAGCCGGCGATGGGCGCGATGGTGTTCACCAGCACGTTCTTCTTCCGCCCCTCGATGGCCAGCGTCTGCGCCAGCCCGTGGACCCCCAGCTTCGCCATGCTGTAGTTCGCCTGGCCGAAGTTGCCGTAGATCCCTGCCGCGGACGACGTCATCACGATGCGCCCGTACTCCCGGTCGCGCATGTGCCCCCAGGCCGCATGCGTCGTCTTGAAGACCCCCGCGACGTGGACCCGGTAGATCAGATCCCAGTCCGTCGCCGTCATCTTCTGGAAGCTGGTGTCCCGCAGGATCCCCGCGTTGTTCACCAGGATGTCGAGCCGCCCGAAGCTATCCAGCGCGCACTGGACGATCTTGTCCCCGTCCTCCACCGAGTCGTAGTTCGCCACCGCCTCCCCGCCCGCCGCCTTGATCTCCTCCACCACCCGGTCCGCCGCCTCCGAGCTCTTCCCCTCGCCCCGGTGGCTCCCCCCCAGATCGTTCACCACCACCCTCGCCCCCCGGCTCGCCAGCAGCAGCGCGTGGGATCGCCCCAGCCCGTTGCCCGCCCCGGTGATGATCGCCACCCTGCCGTCGAAACGCAGCTCCTTGCTCATCCTCGACCTCGCTGTCCTTCGCCCCGGAGACCTGCCCCGGGGCTACCGTCGGTGTCTGTGAATTTCGCCAGGCGAAACTTTTGTACGCGAAGTTTCTTCCCGGTTTCCGCTCCCCGTCAAGGCGGTGCGAGGTAAAATGCTCCGATGAGCGAGGATCTCCGGCGGGTCGTCGAGGCGCTGCGGGCGGCGGAGGGGCTGGTGGTGACCGCGGGGGCGGGGATGGGGGTGGACTCGGGGCTCCCGGATTTCCGCGGGGATCAGGGGTTCTGGAGGGCGTACCCCCCTTACGCGAGGCTGGGGCTGGGGTTCTCGAACCTGGCGAACCCGCGGTGGTTCCGGGAGGACCCGGCGCTGGCCTGGGGGTTCTACGGGCACCGGCTGGAGCTGTACCGGCGGACGGTGCCCCACGGGGGCTTCGGGCTGCTGCTGCGGTGGGGGGAGGGGATGCGGCTGGGTTCCTTCGTGTTCACGTCGAACGTGGACGGGCAGTTCCAGCGGGCAGGCTTCGATCCGGGGCGGATCTACGAGTGCCACGGGGCCATCGAGTTCCTCCAGTGCCTGGCGGGGTGCGGGGTCGGCATCTTCCCGGCGGACGGGGTGAGCGTGGAGGTCGACGCGGAGACCTTCCGGGCGCGGGAGCCGCTGCCGTCGTGCCCCCGGTGCGGGTCGATGGCGAGGCCCAACATCCTGATGTTCGGCGACGGCGGCTGGGACGAGGCCCGGGCCGAGGAGCAGGAGCAGCGGCTGGCCCGGTGGCTCGCGGAGGCCCGCGGGGCCAGGCTGGTGGTGATCGAGTGCGGGGCGGGGACGGCGATCCCGTCGGTGCGCTCCTTCGGGGAGCGGCTGGTGGGGAACTTCCCGGGGGCGCTCCTTGTCCGGATCAACCCGCGCGAGCCGCAGGTTCCCCAGGGCCACGTGGGCGTCGCCAGCGGGGCCCTGGCGGCGCTCCAGGCCATCGAGGCGCTCCGCTGATGCCATGACCTACCGAGAAGGCGCCGAGGAAGAACGACCCCGATGCATCCCCTTCGGCGCGCTCTCCTTCGAGAGCCGGGGGCGCCTGCTCGCCGCCTTGCACGACCGGGAGGTGGCGCTGCTCGCGGACTGGGAGCGGCTCCCGGCGAGCCACTGGGCCTGGGCGCTGATGGGGGCGGCGGGGCTGGGGCTGGCGGCGTTCGCGCTGCTCCACCGGTTCGGCGACCTGGCGGCGAGCCCGCGCTCGCCGA
>CAZSDX010000160.1:0-12547 GCA_964605685.1 uncultured Polyangiaceae bacterium | reverse complement strand
TTGACGGGCCCTTGGTTCCGCACGACATTCTGCGAATCTCCGGCGAGGAGGCGGCGCAGCGCTGGCGGCGCTGGGCCTGGCGGCGCTTCTCCGGCGGCGGCGGCGCGGCGATGGCTGAGGCGAGCGGGTACGACGAGCGCCTGGAGCGCCTGGATCGGGCCTTCAGCGACTTCATCCCCCACAACCGGGCGCTGGGGCTGCGGTTCACGGAGCAGGGGCCGGGAGAGGCGGTGATGCTGCTCCCCTACCGGGAGGACCTGGTGGGGGACCCGTCGAGCGGGGTGCTCCACGGGGGAGCGATCACGGCGCTGCTGGACGCAACTTCCGGGGCGGCGGTGTTTCTGGCGATGAGCGAGCCGGTGCCCATCGCCACCCTCGACCTGCGCATCGACTACCTGCGGCCAGCGACTCCGGGGCGCGACGTGGTCGCCCGGGCGACCTGCTACCGCCTGACCGGGAACGTGGCCTTCGTCCGGGCGCAGGCGTACCACCAGGGAGACGAGGAGCGACCCATCGCCGCGTCGGCGGGCTCGTTCATGGTGGGCACCCGGGGGGCGTGGGCCTTCCGCGGGTCGAAGGAGAAAGAGGGCGCATGAGCCAGGTGGCCGATCTCCTCGCGGAGGCCCGGCGCCAGGGCGATCTGGCCCCGCTGCTCACCGCCATCCCCTACGCTCGCTTCCTCGGGCTGACCGCCTCCCTCGACGGGCCGGCGGTGGTCTGCCGCCTCGCCTTTGCCGAGCACCTGATCGGGAACCCGGCGCTGCCCGCCCTCCACGGCGGTACCATGGGCGCGCTGCTGGAGTCCGCGGCCATCTTCCAGCTCCTCTGGTCCCAGGAGTCCGAGGGCGTCCCGAAGATCATCACCCTCACCGTGGACTACCTCCGCTCGGCGCGCCCCGTCGACACGCTGGCCCGCGCGGAGGTCACCCGCCAGGGGCGCCGGGTCGCCTCCGTGCGCGCCGTCGCCTGGCAGGACGATCCGGCGCGCCCCGTGGCCACCGCCAACGCTCACTTCCTGCTGAGCGGCGGGCAGTAGCGAGTTCCTTCCCTGGTCGGCGTTGGTGCTGGAGGGTTGGGCGCGGGCGGTAAGCCGACCTCGGGGAGCGCGTCGGGGACCGCCCGAGGGCTCCTGCGGGGCGGCAGCGAGAGGCGGGCGACGCGGCGGATCACGCTGAGAAACTGCGCGCCGAGCTTGCCGGTGTGGTAGGGCACGCCGTACTTCCGGCAGATGGCGCGCACCTCCCGGGACATCTCCGGGTACCGGTGCGCGGGGATGTCCGGGAACATGTGGTGCTCGATCTGGTGGCTCAGGTGCCCGCTGAGGAAATGGAGCGCCCGGGAGCCCTCGAAGTTCGCCGAGCCAAGGAGCTGCCTCAGGTACCAGCCGGCCCGGGTCTCCTGCTCCAGCGCCTCGGGGGGGAAGGTGTCGGTCCCTTCCGGGAAGTGACCGCAGAAGATCACCGCGAAGGACCAGAGGTTCCGCACCAGGTTGGCGGTCAGGTTCCCCAGGAACACCAGCGGCGCGAAGGGCCCCGAAAGCAGCGGGAACAGCACGTAGTCCTTCAGCAGCTGGCGCTTCGCCTTCCTCACGATCTCCTGGACCTTGGCCGTCTCCTCCGGATCCCGCTCCGCCACCGGTGTCCTCAGGTACCGCTCCAGGTCCACGTCGTGGACGCCCACGCCCCACTGGAACAGCGTCCCCAGCGTGAACATGTAGGCGAGCTGCGGCAGGTACCGGGGGGACCAGGGCTGCTCCTCGGTCACCCGCAGCAGCCGGTAGCCGAGGTCATGGTCCATGCCCCGCACGTTGGTGAAGGTGTGGTGCAGGTAGTTGTGGGAGTGCTTCCACTGGTCCGCTGGGCAGACGTTGTCCCACTCGTAGCTCGCCGACGACAGGTCCGGATCGTTCATCCAGTCGTACTGCCCGTGGAGCACGTTGTGGCCGATCTCCATGTTCTCCACGACCTTCGACCAGGAGAGCAGCGCGGTCCCGGCGAGCCAGGCCGGCGGGAAGACCCCGAAGAACAGCAGCGCCCGCCCCGCCACCTCCGCCCGCCGCTGGAGCCTCACCGCCCGCCGGATGTAGCGCGCGTCCCGCTCGCCGAGCTCCGACCTCACCCGGTCATGGAGCGCGCCGATCTCCGCGCCGAACGCCTCGAGCTTCTCCGCAGGGAGCCAGAAATTCTTTGCCGTCGTCATGCCTCTTCTCCTCGCCTCACAGGTCCAGCGTCACCGCCCCCAGCGGTTCGCTCACGCAGAGCTGGATCTCCACGCCTTCCTCCGTCGACAGCGCGCCGGTGCGCAGGTCCCGGGTCACGCCGGATACCTTCCGGCACGTGCACAGGTGGCAGATCCCGGACCGGCACCCGCTCTTCGGCTTCAGCCCTGCCTGCTCCGCCAGCACCAGCAGCGCCTTCCCCTGGCCCTTCGCCTCCCGCCCGGACCGGCGGAAGCTCACCGTCCCCTCGCCGCCCCCCGGGCCGACGCAGAAGCGCTCGGTGCGCACGCGCTCCGCCGCCCCCCGGTCCTCGAAGGCCCGCTGCGCCGCCGCCATCAGCGGCTCCGGGCCGCAGACCCAGGCATCCCACCGCTCGTAGCCCGGCACCAGCGCCTCCAGCGAGGATCCCGTCAGACCCGGGCGCTCCGGCGACACCTCGCCCTCCTCGATCACCACCCGGAGCCACCCGGGCCCGGAGCGGGCCAGCCCCCGCAGCTCCTCGCCGAAGATCACGTCCTCCGGGGAGCGCGCGTGGTGCAGGAAGACCACCTCCCCGCGGAAGCCGGTGAGCAGCAGCTCCCGCAGCATCGCCATCACCGGGGTGACCCCGCTCCCGCCGCTGATCAGCAGGATCTTCTCCGGCAGGGGCTCCGGGAGCACGAACGTCCCCTGGGCCTGCGACAGCGTCACCACGCGCCCGGGGTGCACCTCCCGGATCAGCCCCGGCGTCACCGCGCCCCCGGGCCGCGCCTTGACGGTCACCTCCACCAGGCCGTCGCCCCGCGAGGGCGCGCTGCTCAGGGAGAAGGTCCGGGTCCGGCGGACTCCGCCCAGCTCCACCGTCAGCGCCGCGTGTTGCCCCGCCAGGTGGCCCCTCCACGGGCGGTTGGGCCGGAGCACCAGCGTCGCCGTGTCCCTCGTCTCCCGCCGCACCTCCACCACCTCGGCCCGGACCTCCACCGACGACCAGAGGGGATCCGCCAGCTCCACGTACCGATCCGCGCTCCTCGGGTACGCCAGCCTCGCCGCCAGCCTCGACCCAAGCACCCGCTCCCACATCGACGGCCTCGGGGCCGTGGCAACCAGTTCCGTCATCGTGACCTCCTCTCAAGGCGCACCCCTCCCCCGCGCGCTCGGCCCTGCCTCGGACCGCGCGCCCTCCCCCCAGGAGGAGTGCAACACCTCAGATGGTAACTCTTGTAACCGTTGCAGTTTATTGTGTCAAGGTTCTGCTCTGAGGGCCTCCCCCCCCGGCCCTCACAGGAGATGAGCAGCGGGCCGTGGGGTGAGGCGCCGGTTGCCCCTCGGGGCATCTGCCGCTATACGCCCCCGACCCCGGAGGATCCGTGAAATTGGAAGCGTTTCTACAAGCCATCCCCCCCACCCCTGGACACGGAGGTGGCCCTGCCCCGGCGGTCCCCCCGCCGGGGGCTGCCCCTGCCGCGCCCCCAGGAGGGATGCTGGGCGCGGTGTTCCCGCTGCTGCTGCTGGTGCCGATGATCGCGCTGATGTGGTACTCGAACCGGAGCCAGCAGAAGCGCCAGAAAGAGCTGGAGGAAAAGCTGAAGGTGGGGGATCGGGTGCTGACCCAGTCGGGGTTGGTGGGGAAGCTGGTGGAGAAGGGGGAGCGGTTCATCAAGATCGAGATCGCGCCCGGGGTGAAGGCCCAGATGCTGCGTTCTTCGGTGGTGGGGCTCGACGGGGGGGACGAGGCACCGAAGAAGGAAGAGAAGTGAACAGGGCACCATGACCGAGATGCATTTCAAGGGGCTTTTTGGGGCCCTTGTGGTCGTGTTTGCGGCGGCCGGGTACCTCGTCCGCGGGCACCGGTACTCGTGGTGGACGGCGGCGGCTGGCATGGCCGTGGCGGGGCTCTCGGTGCACTACGACTCCTTCTGGATGATCGTGGTCGGGGCGCTGACGGCGCTCTGGGCGCTGATCTGCGCGTTCAACTCCGTGGATCTGGGCTGGCGAGTCCGGGCGGGGCTGACGGCGGTGGTGGCGGCGGGGTCGTTCCTGTGCGTGTGGCCCACGCTGGAGGGGCTATCGCAGGGGAAGATCCCGTGCCCGGCCTACATCAAGGAGAAGATCGACTTCCGGCTGGTGGCGGGGCTGGATCTGCGGGGCGGCCTGCGGCTGGTCTACACGGTGGACGTGGAGGAGGCGATCAAGGACAAGCGCAACCGCTACTACGACGACCTGCGGCAGGAGCTGGCGGGCGCCTTCGGGCTGAAGCCGGCGGATCGCTCCGCCACCCGGGAGGAGCTGGTCACGCTGTCGGAGAAGGTGACCGTCGACAAGTCGCGGAGCAGCGTGTCGGCGCTGCTGGTGAAGTTCAAGGATCAGGCCGACGCGGCCAAGCTGGAGCCGATCGTGGCGAAGTTCCAGAACGATCTGCTGCGCATGCCGGGGCCGGATCCGCAGACGATCCAGCTCAAGATCCGGAGCAACATCGAGACGGACATCCGGGAGCGAGCCGTCTCCCAGGCGAAGGAGACCATCGGCCGCCGGGTGGACGAGCTGGGCCTGCGGGAGGCGGCGGTGACGGTCCGGGACGAGGACATCATCATCGAGGTCCCCGGCCAGGACGAGAAGACGTTCGTCGAGATCCGGGAGATCATCAGCAAGACCGCCCGGCTGGAGTTCAAGCTGGTCGACGACACGGTGGATTTCTTCCGGCCGATCCAGACCGGGAGCGGCGAGGGGCTACCCCAGGGCGTCAGCTTCTTCGCGGAAGAAGCGCCGGTGGGGCCCGGCAAGACCAACCGGGTGACCCAGGCGCGCATGGCCCGGGCCCCCGGCGAGACGATGAAGCAGACCCGGGATCGCTTCCGGGAGTGGCTGAGCACCCTCAACCCGCCGTCGGATCACGAGATCGGCCTCGGCGTGCTCTCGGAGCCGGATGAGAACGGAACGGTCCAGGAGGTGGGCTGGCGCACCTATTACCTGTTCTCCAAGGCGGAGGTGACCGGCGACCAGATCCGGGACGCCCAGGCGACCCCGGACCAGGATCAGCGGGCCACCGGCGGCTGGCACGTGGCCCTGAACTTCACCGAGAGCGGCGCGACCCGCTTCGAGCAGATCACCGGGGACAACATCCAGAAGCGCTTTGCCATCATCCTGGACGACACCGTGGAGAGCGCCCCGCGCATCCTCACCAAGATCGGCGGCGGTCGGGCCACGATCACCATGGGCTCGGGGGATCCACAGAAGCAGCTCGAGGACAGCCGCAAGCTGGAGCTGGTGCTGCGCTCCGGGGCGCTGCCCGCGCCCATCAGCCCCTCGAACGAGCAGCGCATCGGCGCCAGCCTGGGCACCGACGCCATCAAGCAGGGGATCTACGGCGCCCTGGCGGGGTCGGTGCTGGTGCTGGTCTTCATGGCGATCTACTACAACGTGGCGGGGGTCATCGCCGACGTCGCGGTGCTCTTCAACCTGTTCATCCAGATCGCGGTGCTCTCCACCTTCGGGGCGGCGATGACGCTGCCGGGGATCGCGGGGCTGGCGCTGACCATCGGCATGGCGGTGGACGCCAACGTGCTGATCAACGAGCGCATCCGCGAGGAGCTGCGGGCCGGCAAGAGCCCGCGGACCGCCGTGGACCTGGGCTACGACAAGGCGTTCTCCGCCATCATCGACGGCCACATGACGACCTTCATCTCGGGCCTGATCCTGGCCCAGTACGGCACCGGGCCCATCAAGGGCTTCGCGGTGACGCTGCTGGTCGGCATGGTGGTCAGCCTGTTCACCTCCGTGGTCTGCACCCGCCTCGCCTTCGACTGGTGGGTGCGCGGGCTCCGGGTCAAGACCTTGAACGTGGGCTTAGCGAGGGACACCATGGAAATCTTCAAACCCGGGCGCGTCTATGACTTCATGGGCATGCGCACCTTCTGGGTGTCGCTCAGCGTGATCTTGACCCTCCTGTCTGCTTTCGGTGCGCTGGTGTGGCCGGGGCCCAACTACGGCACGGATTTCAAGGGCGGCACCGAGGTCGAGATCGGCTTCCTCAAGGCGGTGGACGTGGGGAAGGTCCGGGAGGCGACCCAGGCCGCCGGCTTCCAGCACCCGGATGTGGTCGAGGTGGCGGATCCCGCCAACCCCAACCGCTTCCTCATCCGCGTGCAGGAGGTCAGCTCCATCAGCGAGGAGCAGAAGAAGCAGCTCCTCGCGGCGCTCTGCTTCTCCGACCTCCCGGAGCCCCCGGTCTCCGCGGAGTGCCCGGCCAGCTCCCACGCGGTGGAGGCCAAGTTCAGCCCCGGCGGCGACAAGATCTCGCTGCGCTACGAGGCCAGCCCGGACCTCGACCGGATCCGCAAGCAGGTCCAGTCGGTCGGCGGTGTCGAGCTCCGCGGCAGCGACAGGAACCCGCTGCTCACCAGCCCCCGGGACTTCAAGGTCGAGGTGGCCCTCAAGTCCAAGGGTGACCTGCTGGTCGACGGGCTCCGCAAGCAGCTCGGCGCCGACGTGGTGCCGGAGGCCGCGCTCCGGGTCGAGTGGGTCGGCCCCAAGGCCGGCAAGCAGCTCCGCGACGCCGCGATCAAGTCCGTCGCCGTCGCCATCGTCTTCATCATGGCCTACGTCGCGCTCCGCTTCGACGTGCGCTTCGCCCCCGGCGGCATCCTCGCCCTCGTCCACGACTCGATGGTGGTCATCGGCGTCTTCATCGCGCTGCGCAAGGAGATCACCCTCTCCACCATCGCCGCCATCCTCACCATCGTCGGCTACTCCATCGCCGACACCGTCATCGTCTACGACCGCATCCGGGAGAACCTCGGCAAGTACCGGAACAAGACCTTCGCCGAGATCATCAACATCTCCATCAGCGAGACCATCTCCCGCACCATCCTCACCTCCGGATCGGTGCTCCTGTCGATGACGATGTTCTTCGTCTGGGGCACCGGCGTCCTCAAGGATTTCGCCCTGGCCCTCGTCGTCGGCGTCCTCGCCGGGACCTACTCCTCCATCTACGTCGCGGCTCCCCTCACGGAGCTGATCGACCGCCGCTTCTTCGCCGGCGACGGCGGCCGCAAGGCCCCGAAGAAACGCAAGCTCGTCGCCCGCCCCGCCCGCAAATCCGCGGCCTGATCGCCATGGAGCACACCTACGCCATCATCCTGGCCGGTGGCGCGGGCACCCGCTTCTGGCCTGCCTCCCGCCAGCTCCGGCCCAAGCAGTTCCTCCCCCTCGGCCCGGATCCAGAGGAGCCGCTGCTCCGGGCCACGGTCCGGCGCATCCTCCCCATCTGCCCTCCGGAGCGCGTCCTTATCTCCACCGGGGCCCACCTTGCCGCCGCGACCCGGGCGCTCCTGCCCGAGCTTCCCCCCCAGAACATCCTGGCGGAGCCGGTGGCCCGCAACACCGCGCCCTGCATTGGCTGGGCCACCCGCGTCATCGGCCGCCGTGATCCGGAGGCCACGGTGATGGTCTTCCCCGCGGACCACGCGGTCGTCGACGAGGATAGCTTCCGCGACGCCATCTCCGAGGCCATCAGCCTCGCTCACCAGGACGCCATCGCCACCATCGGCCTCCAGCCGACGCGCCCCGAGACCGGCTACGGTTACATCGAGGTCGGCGACCCCATCGGCCATCAGTCGTTCCAGGTGCGGCGCTTCGTCGAAAAACCCGACATGGAGCGCGCCCGCCGGTTCGTCGAGGGAGGGCAGCACCTCTGGAACGGCGGGATGTTTTTCTACCGTGTCCGCCGGCTCAACGAGGACCTCCGCTCCGCCCTGCCGCTGCTGGCGGACGGCCTCGACCGCATCGACGAGGCGGCCCGCCAGGGCAACGAGGAGGACGCCCTCGCGGACATCTTCCCCATCCTCCCTTCCATCAGCATCGACCACGGCGTCATCGAGAAGGCCCCCCGCCTCGCGGTGGTCCGGGGCGACTTCGGGTGGAGCGACGTCGGCTCCTGGCAGAGCGCCTGGGAGCTGGCCCCCAAGGACGCCGCCGGCAACGCCGAGGCCCCCGGCGCCCTGCTGATCCAGGCCCGGAACAACCTCGTCCGCGACCTGCGCACCGACGGCAAGCACCGGATCGTCGCCCTCGTCGGCGTCGACGACCTGGTGGTGGTCGAGACCGACGACGCGCTGCTGATCCTGCCCCGCGACCGCGCCCAGGACGTGCGCCTGGTCGTCGACGAGATCAAGCGCCGCGGCGGCCACGGGGTCTAGCCGCTCCGCGAGGAAGTTGGCCCGGCCGCAGGTCCTGGTGCTTTGTGGGCGGTGAGCGCCCGCCATGAGCCTGTTTGGCCGAATTTTCCCTCAAAATACCGGCCCCCGCGAGGAGGTCGGCGGGGTCGACCCGGTGCTGGCCGCCGTCGCCATCGCCCTCGTCGGCTTCGGGGTCGTGATGGTCTACAGCGCCTCCGCCGTCGAGGCGACGGTGGGTCACAAAGACCCCCAGTATTTCCTCAAGCGGCAGGCGATCTTCGCGGTGCTGTCCCTGGGGGTGATGTGGCTGACCAGCCGCTTCGATTACCGGAGGCTCCAGCGGGGGGCGGTGACGTACCTGATCTACGGGGGGGTGACGGCGCTGCTGGTGGCGTGCGTGGCGGGGCTGGGGAAGCGGGTGGGCGGCGCGGCGCGGTGGATCGACCTGGGGCCCATCCGGGTGCAGCCCGCGGAGATGGCGAAGCTGGCGCTGGTGCTGTGGCTGGCGTATTCGCTCGCGAAGAAGGGCGATAAAATCAAGAGTTTTTCCGTGGGTTTTGTGCCCCATTTGCTGGGGACCGGGCTGATGATCGTGCTGCTGCTCAAGCAGCCGGATCTGGGGTCGTCGGTGGTGCTCCTGCTGATCACCTTCTCGCTGCTGTTCTCCGCCGGGGCCAAGCTGGGGTACCTGCTGGGGGCGGCGCTGCTGGCGGGGGGCGGGGTGACGGTGCTCATCCTGTCGAAGGCGTACCGGCTGGCCCGGTTGATGGCCTTCATCGACATGGATCACCACCGGCAAGACGTGGCTTACCAGCCGTTCCAGTCGGTGATGAGCTTCGGCTCCGGGGGGTGGACGGGGCTGGGGCTCGGGCGGGGGCTCCAGGTGCTCTACCTCCCGGAGGCCCACACGGACTTCATCGCCGCCATCATCGGCGAGGAGCTCGGGTTTCTGGGGATCTGCGGCCTGGTGGCGGCCTACCTGCTGCTGGTCTCCCGGGGGATCCGCACGGCGCTCCGGGCGGACGACGACTACGGGAGCTTCATCGCCTTCGGGATTTCCACGCTCTTCGGTATCCAGGTGCTGGTCAACCTCTCGGTGGCCATGGCCATCGTCCCCACCAAGGGGCTGACCCTGCCGTTCCTCAGCTACGGCGGCTCCTCGCTGCTGGTGAACGCGGCGGCGGTGGGCCTGCTGCTCTCCATCTCCCGCCGGCGCGCGCTGGTGACGGTGGTCAAGCCGGTCCGCCGCAAGGAGGCCACCCCCGAATTCGACGCCTCCATGCTGGACACCGCGGAGGGGCGGTCGTGAGCCTGCGGGTGCTGCTGGCCGGCGGAGGCTCCGGAGGGCACGTCTTCCCGCTGGTGGCCGTGGCCGAAGCCCTGCGCAGGGAGGCCCCCGGCGTGGAGATCACCTTCGTCGGCACCGCCTCCGGGATGGAGGCCACGCTGCTACCAAAGCGCGGAGAGCGGCTCGAACTGCTGGAGATCCTGCCCATCAAGGGCGGCGGGCTCCGGGGGGCTGTCCGGGGCGTCACCCGGGCGGCGGCGGTGCTCCCGGAGGCCCGGGCGCTGGTGCGTCGCCTGGACCCCGGCGTGGTGCTCTCCATCGGCGGCTACGCGGCGGGGCCGGTGGGCGTGGGGGCTTCCTCCCTTGGCGTGCCGGTGGCGCTCCTGGAGCCCAACAGCGTCCCTGGGCTCTCCAACCGGCTGCTGTCGCCCTTCGTCCGCCGGGCGTACACCGTGTTCCCCGAGGCGGAGCGGAGGTTCCGGCCCTCGACGGTGCGGGGCTTCGGGCTCCCCCTTCGCCCCGGCTTCGCTCCGTCGGACTACGCCCCGCAGGAAGGCAAGGCCCGGGTGGTGCTCCTCGGTGGCAGCCAGGGGGCGGCGGCGCTCAACGAGGCGATGCCGGCGGCGGTGGCCCGGGTACAGAAGGAGATCCCCTGGCTCACGGTGCTCCATCAGGCGGGCAAGGGCAGGGGAGACGAGGTGCGGCGGCGCTACGACGAGGTCGGGGTCGGCGCCTCCGTGGAGGTGCGCGACTTCGTGGACGACGTCCCCGCGGAGCTGTTCGCTGCGGACGTGGTGGTGACCCGGGCGGGCGCCGGGGCCATCTGCGAGGTGTGCCTGGTGGGTCGGGCGGCGATCTACGTCCCTTACCCTCACGCGGCGGACGACCACCAGCGCAAGAACGCCGAGGCGCTCGCGGAGGCGGAGGCCGGGGTGTGCGTGCGGCAAGAGCAAGCCTCCCCGGAGCGGCTGGCCCAGGAGCTGATCGCGCTGCTCCTGTCCGCGCCTAGGCGCAAGGCGATGGCCGACGCCGCCCGGAGCCGCGGTCGTCCCGGGGCGGAAGGCGAGATCGCCCGGGATCTCCTCGCGCTGCTGCGGCACCCGGCGGGGTAGCGATTTCCGTATGCTAGGTTCGGAGTCATGCGACCGTTCTTCAACACGGCAGGGCCCTGCATCCCGGGCGAACACCACATGCTGCCCCCGCAGCGCAGGCTTGCCCGGGCGCTGAAGCTCATCGAGCAGAAGAAATACTTCGTGCTGCGCGCCGGCAGGCAGACGGGGAAGACGACGAGCGCGCGATGGATGGTCGAGCACCTGCGCAAGACCGGACGCTACGAGGCCCTCTGGGTCGATCTCCAGACTGCCCGCGAACTCTCCTCTCCCGCTGACGCCTTCCCTCTGATCTTCAACGCCTTCGTCCGTTCCCTGAAGGTCCACCCATCGCTGCCCGCACTGCCCGAAAAGAAAGGAGCTTCGTGGCTCAAGACCCCAGGATCTTCGCTTGTCGAGCTGCTCGCCTGGCTGAGCAGCAAGAGCAAGAAGCCGCTGGTGCTGTTTCTCGACGAGGCCGACGGCCTGGTGGGTCAGACCATGGTCTCCTTTCTCACCCAGCTCCGTGACCTCTACATCGGCAGGCCCCAGCGGCCCGCGCCCCACAGCCTGGTGCTGGTCGGCCAGCGCAGCGTACGCGACTACATCCTGGCCCAAGAGGAGCGCAACGCCGTCGCCTGGCTGGGGACGACGTCGCCCTTCAACATCACCGCCGAGACCCAGACGCTGGAACCCTTCTCGCAGAAGGAGGTGCGCGAGCTGCTGCTCAAGCACACGAAGGAGACGGGGCAGAAGTGGAGCAAGAAGGCGACGGCGCTGGTGTACGAGCTGGGTCAAGGTCACCCCTGGTTGACCAACGCGCTCGCCGAGATCTGCGTCGAGAGGCTGGTGGAGGACCGCCGCAAGCTGATCAAGAGCCGGCATGTGGAGGAG
This sequence comes from uncultured Polyangiaceae bacterium, assembly GCA_964605685.1. Lineage (GTDB taxonomy): Bacteria > Myxococcota_A > Polyangia > Polyangiales > Polyangiaceae > JANWXX01. The sequence goes on along the minus strand of CAZSDX010000160.1, from coordinate 907 downwards.
GCGAAGGAGATCATGATCCAGGAGCGGCGGACGCACATCGATTCGCTCATCGCTCGGCTACGAGAAGAGCGCGTGAAGCGCATCGTGGCCCCCATGATCGCCGGGGAAACAACCTCCGGGGACGTGGTGGACGACGACTTCGCTTACGTCCTGGGCCTTGGCCTCCTGACCAGGCGCGAGGGGTCTTACCAGGTCGCCAACCCGATCTATCGTGAGGTCATCCCTCGCGTCTTGACCCACGATCAGCAGCTCCAGATCCCGAACCAGGCATCGTGGTACGTGAAGGCGGACGGGAAGCTCGACATGCCCCGACTGATGGCCGCCTGGCAGGAGTTCTGGCGCGAGGATGGCCACCTGGCTGCCGAGGGATTCAACTACCGCGAGGCCGGCCCCCACCTCATGCTCATGGCCTTCTTCCAGCGCGTCATCAACGGCGGCGGTCGCATCGACCGGGAGTACGCCCTGGGCCGCGGCGCCCTCGATCTGCTGGTGACGTGGAAGGGCGAGCGCCACGCGGTCGAGGTGAAGGTGCGGAGAGACGAGCGAACGGAGGGGAAGGCGGTGGAGCAGGTGGGGAGGTATATGGAAAGCCTGGGATTGAAGGAGGGGTGGGTGGTGCTGTTCGACAGGCGAACGAGCGTGGGATGGGAGGAGAAAGTCTTCGAGCGAGAGCACCGTCGGGGCGATACGCGTGTGATCGTCCTGGGCTGCTGACTCCTGGGCCTCTGTGCTAGCGTCGCCGTCATGCGACCGTTCTTCAACACGGCGGGGCCCTGCATCCCGGGCAAACATCACATGCTGCCCCCGCAGCGCAGGCTTGCCCGGGCGCTGAAGCTCATCGAGCAAGAAAAGTACTTCGTGCTGCGCGCCGGCAGGCAGACGGGGAAGACGACGAGCGCGCGATGGA
>CAZSDX010000159.1:4072-12616 GCA_964605685.1 uncultured Polyangiaceae bacterium | reverse complement strand
CGAGGCCCCCGCGCACCGGGCCGAGCGGCTCCGGCGCCAGGCCCTCGACCGCTGCTCCGCCGGGGCTCACCGGGATTGCCTCGACGGCCTCGACCAGGCCGCTGCCCTCGACCCCGAGGGCGACCGCCGCCCTGACGTCCAGGAGGCCCGCCGCAAGGCGACCCCCTCCTTGCCTCTCCCCCCGCCCGCTCCTCCCCCCTCTGCTCCCCAGGGCGCGTCCCGCTTCGGCAAGGTCAACCCCGGGCGCCTCACCTCCGACACGGCCCCCTCGGGCCGCTGCGTCTGCCCCAAGGGCGACCCCCTCTGTAGCTGCTTTTGACCGGAGCCCGGTGCATCCTTACCCGGGTGAAGAAGATCCTGTTCGTCGACGACGACCGCGCCATGGCCGACTACATCGCCGTGGCCCTCGGCCGGGCTGGCTACCAGGTGACCGCCGCCGACTCGGTGGCCCGCGCCCTGGACGTGGTGGAGCAGACCGCCTTCGACCTGGTGGTCACGGACCTGCGCATGGGCCGCGACAGCGGCATCGATCTCTGCCGTCGCCTCGCCTCCTCGGCCCCGGACCTCCCGGTGCTGGTCGTGACCGCCTTCGGTAGCCTGGAGGCGGCCATCGAGGCGATCCGCGCCGGAGCCGAGGATTTCCTCCCCAAGCCCTTCGAGTTGGAGCAGCTCCAGTTCTCCATCGAGCGGGCGCTCCGCAACCGGGAGCTGACCCGGGAGGTCCGCAGGCTCCGGGATCTCGTCCACACCTCCCCCGGCGCGGGCATGCTGCTGGGCGACAGCCCCGCCATGCGCCGCGTCGTCGACATGGTGCAGCGGATCGCCGACGTCGACACCACGGTGCTGATCACCGGGGAGAGCGGCACCGGCAAGGAACTCGTCGCCCAGGCCCTCCACGCCGCCGCCCGCGGCCACCACCCCTTCGTGGCGATCAACTGCGGGGCCATCCCCGAGGCGCTGCTGGAGAGTGAGCTCTTCGGCCACAAGCGCGGCGCCTTCACCGACGCCCGCGCGGACCGCGAGGGGCTGCTGGTCCAGGCCGGCGAGGGCACCATCTTCCTCGACGAGATCGGGGACCTCCCCCCCGTCATGCAGGGCAAGCTGCTCCGCGTCCTCCAGGAGCGTAGAGCCCGCCCCGTCGGCGGCGGCAACGAGATCCCGCTGCGCGCCCGCGTGCTCGCCGCCACCAACAAGGATCTCGAGGAGGAGGTCGAGGCCGGCCGCTTCCGCCAGGACCTCTTCTTCCGCCTCAACGTCCTCCAGCTCTCCCTCCCCCCGCTGCGCGCCCGCGGCAACGACGTCCTCCTCCTCGCCCAGCACTTCCTCGCCCGCGTCGCCAGCCGCACGGGCCGCCCCGTCCGCGGCATCGACCCCAACGCCGCCGAGCGCCTCCTCGCCTACCCCTGGCCCGGCAACGTCCGCGAGCTGCACAACGTCATCGAACGCGCCGTCATCCTCACGCGCCACGACCACCTCACCCCCGCGGACCTCCCCGAACGCCTCCTCCAGCCCCGCGAGCGCGCCTCCATGATCGTCGGCGACGAGCCCTCCGAGCTCGTCCCCCTCGAGGAGATCGAGCGCCGCTACATCCTCCACGTCCTCGCCGTCGTCGGCGGAAAGAAAGCCGAGGCCGCCAGCATCCTCGGCCTCGACCGCAAGACCCTCTACCGCAAGCTCTCCCGCTACGCCCCCGACGGAGGAAAATAACCCCGCCCCGCGGGCAAAATGCCCCGGTGGGGCATTTTGCCCCTACCGGGGGCAAAAAAAGACCTCTTTGGATCCCGCAGCAACGCCCCGCAGAAGAGAGGGAGGGGCAGGCATGACCCCTGCAACCCGCAGGCGCCGTGCAGAAGCTGATCCGGGGCCTCCACCAGTTCCAGAACGACTACTTCCTGTCCCACAAGGAGTTCTTCGAGCAACTCTCTCGCGGCCAGAAGCCCGAGACGCTGTTCATCACCTGCTCGGATTCCCGCATCAACCCCAACCTGCTGACCCAGACCCGTCCGGGGGAGCTGTTCATCCTGCGTAACGCGGGCAACCTCATCCCCAACGGGACGTTCTCCAGCGGGGAGGCGGCGACGATCGAGTACGCGATCGCCGGGCTGGGGGTCCGGGACATCGTGATCTGCGGCCACTCCCACTGCGGGGCGATGAAGGCGCTGCTCAGGCCCCGGGACATGGACAGGATGCCTGCGGTGCGCGATTGGCTCAGGCATGCGGAGGCGACCCGGCGGATCATCGAGGACAACTACGGGCACCTCGACGAGCAGGCGAAGCTGACCGCCACGGTGGAGGAGAACGTGCTGGTGCAGCTGGAGAACCTCCGGACCCTGCCCTCGGTGGCCTCGGCGCTGAAGAGCAACCGCATCCACCTCCACGGCTGGGTCTACAAGATCGAGACCGGCGAGGTCTTCGCCTACAGCCCCGAGGCGGGGCAGTTCAGTCGCCTCGGGGAGAAGCCCGCCCTCCCGGTGCCCCTCGCGAGCAGCGCCCTGGAAACCATCTGACCCCACGAGCCTCCATGCACCACGAACAACCGGCCTCCTTCGGGGAGCGCCTCCGCCTCTTCTTCACCTTCTGGGACAGCCGCTTCGAGGATCTGAAGGCCGACTCCTGGAAGACCATAGTTTACCGGGACTTCAGCGCTGGTCTCATCGTGGCGATGACGGCGATCCCGATGGCCATGGGGTTCGCGATGGCCATGGGCCTGCGCCCCGAGCAGGGGATCATCGCCGGCGCCCTGGCCTGCGTCGTGGGCCGCACCTTCGGCGGCTCCAAGTACCAGGTGTACGGCCCCACAGCGGCCTTCATCCCCCTGATCGCCGGGCTGATGGCCAAGTACGGCCCCGACGGCGGAGGCACCTTCGCCCAGGGCCACGGCTTCCTGGTGCTGGTCTCGCTGCTGGCGGGCGTGGTGCTGATGCTCCTCGGCGCCGCGGGGCTCGGCCGCTACGCCAAGCTGGTCCCCAACTCCATCGTCGTCGGCTTCACCGTCGGCATCGCCGTCGCCATCGCCGCCTCCAACCTGGGCGAGGTGCTGGGCCTCAAGCACGAGCTGAAGGGGAACCTCCTCGCCAAGCTCCAGGGCGTCGCCGAGCACATCGGCGAGGTGAACGCCTGGGCGTTGCTCCTGGCGCTCCTCACCTTCGCCCTCACCAAGGGGCTGCTGCGGATCTCGGTCTTCATCCCCGCCCCCCTCCTCGCCATCGGCGCCGCCACCCTGCTCTCCTCCACGGTGCTCGCTGACAAGGGGATCACCCTGGTGCGCGACAAGTTCGGCGCCATCCCCAACGACTGCTTCCTCTTCACCCCCCCCCGCATGCCGGCGCTCACCGGGGGGGTCGTTATCGACATCGTTTACTACGCCGTCGCCATCGTCTTCGTCAGCGGCGTCGAGAGCCTGCTCTGCTCCTCCATGGCGGATCGCCTGGCCAACAACAAGGGAACGCCCTTCAACCCCGACAAGGAATTCTGGGGCCAAGGGCTGGTGCAGATCATCACCCCGCTGGTCAACGGGTTCCCCTGCACCGGGGCGCTCGCCCGCACCGCCACCAGCATCAAGGCCGGCGCCGTCACGCCCCTGGCCGGCTACTTCAAGGGCTTCCTCAAGCTGGCCATGGCCTACTTCATCGCCCCCACCCTGGAGAGCGTCCCGATGGCCTGCATCGGCGGCATCCTGCTCTGGGTGGCCACCAACATGGTCAAGCCCGCCGAGATCAAGGAGGTCGCGCAGCACAACCGCTTCGAGCTGAGCATGCTCATCTACACCGCCATCATGGTCCCCCTGACCGACTTCCTCACCGGGGTGCTCTCTGCCATGATCCTCTACGCGGTCCTCTACCGCGTCCTCGGCCTCCACAAGCGACAGCAGATCCTCCACGCCGAGGGCTGAAGCGCTCACCCCGGCGGCCGCAGCCACACCCGGAAGCGCGCCCCCTCCCCCGGCCGCGACCAGGCGTCGATCCAGCCCCCGTGATCCTGGACGATCCCCATCGACAGCGGCAGCCCCAGCCCGGTCCCCTGCCCTGCCTCCTTGGTCGTCACGAAGGGTTCGAAGAGGATCGCCCGCAGATCCTCTGGGATCCCTGGTCCGTCGTCCTCCACCTCGAACCACACCATCGGGCCGGCCTCTCCCCCCACCTCCCCCGGCGGCGCCTGCATCCCCTCCTGGCCGCACCGCAGCGTCACCTTCCCCCCGCCGTCGAGCGCCTGGATCGCGTTCATCACCAGGTTCAGCGCCACCTGCTCCAGCTGCTGGAAATCCCCTCGCCCCGTGACCACCTCCGACGGCTCCTCCACCACCAGCGCCACCCCGGCCTTCCCTGCCTCGTGCTCCAGCAACCTCGCCGTCTGCGCCAGCAGCTGCCCCAGATCGCAGGGCCCCCGGGGGGACCCGCGCCTCCTCGCCAGATCCAGGAGCTGGCGGATGATCTTCGACATCCGATCCACCTGCTCCACGATCGTCCGCGCTCCCCTCTGCTCTCCCTCCGGTAGCCCGGGGCACTCCTGGATCAACCTCGCCTGCCCCCTCACCACCGCCAGCGGCGTCCCGAACTCGTGCGCCACCCCCGCCGCCAGCCTCCCCACCGTCGCCAGCCGATCCGCGTGGCGCAGCTGCGCCGCCATCGCCAGCTTCGCCGCCGTCGCCCGCTCCAGCGCCTCCCTCGCCTCCTGGATCCTCCTCTCCATCCGGTCCATCTCCTCCCCCAGCAGCGCTACCTCGTCCCCCGCGGCCCCCTGGTGCTCCTGCCCCGCCTCCACCGCGTCGATGCGCCTCGCCTGGGCGATCAGCCGCAGCAGCACCGGCCTGACCTGGAGCCGGTTCACCAGCGCCACCGCCACCGCGCACGCCAGCGCCACCAGCACCACCGTCAGCACCTCCTCCAGCGCCGTGTTCCGGATGAAGCTCTCCACGTCCCCCGCGTCGTGGGACACCTCGATCGCCACCACTCCGCCGTCCGTCCCCCGGAGCAGCCGGTAGACGCGCCACCGGTGATCCGGATCTCCCCTCCGGATCACCACTCCCCGCTCCATCTCGGACGCCAGCCCCCCGGGGGCCTCGCCCAGCTCCGGCGCCCCCGCCGGCCTCCTCACCCACAGAAACCGGTGCGCCGCCGCGAACGAGAGCTCCCTCGGCTCCAGCGCCTTCCCCAGCTCCAGCGCCGCCTCCCAGCCCCTCTCCCGCTGCGTCTGCTCCACCGCCCGCTGGACGATCTGCGCGTACAGCTCAAGCTCGCTCGTCACCGCCTTGATCTGGAGCTCTCGCTCCCGCAGGTACACGAACGCGCCGTGGCCGATCATCACCGGCGCCAGGGCGCCCAGCAACCACCAGGTGAGCCGCTGCCAGAAGGACAATGCCCTCCGCTTCTACACCCCGCCCTCCCCCCCAGCCAGCGCCCTCCCCTCCCTCCGCCGGGAAACTTTCTTGCGCCTCCCGGGAACACACCCGCCAGGGTTGCGCCAGCGCCCTCCGCCTCCTATCACCCACCGCACCGATTCCACCCCCGGAACCCCCACGATGAAGAAGCTGCTCTTCCTGCTCCCCGCGCTCTCCCTCGCCCTGCTCGCCGGCTGCAACGACCAGGAGCCCGCCCCCTCCGCCCTGGGCGCTGGAGCCACTGGGGGTCAGCTCGAACCCCCCGAGGAAGGCAAGGGGATCCAGCTCCGGATGCGGACGGTGATCGCTCCGGGGGTGGAGACCGAGCGCTGCCAGCTCGTCCAGCTCCCGCCGGGGGGGTTGAACATCAACCGGCAAGAGGTGCGCTTCTCCGAGGGGAGCCACCACGTGCTGCTCTACTCCACCAGCTACAAGGAGATGCCGACCAAGGATCTCCACGGCAAGGCGGTGGCCCCGGGTGAGGTCATCGACTGCCCCGACGGCGCTCCGGCGGATTTCGCCGTGGATCGGGTGATCGGAGGCTCCCAGACCGCCAGCGGACCCAACCTCCTCGGCGGGCTGCCTCCGGACGTGGCCCTCAAGGTTCCCGGCGGCGCCATCGTACTGATCAACACCCACTACCTCAACCCCACCGGCGCCGACCTCGACGTGGAGGTGCGCTTCAACCTCCACACCATCCCGGACGCGCAGGTGAAGCACGAGGCCGGGGTGATCTTCTTCTACAACCCGTTCATCCACGTCCCTGCCCACGGCAAGCACAGCGCCCGGATGAGCTGCCCTGTCCCCCAGGACATCACCCTGCTCAACCTCCAGTCTCACATGCACAAGCGCGGGGTCGGTTACGTCGCCGACCTAGTGTCCTCCGACGCGGGCAGCCGCGAGACCCTCTACACCAACACGAAGTGGGAGGACGTGCCGGTGCAGGAGTGGGCGGGCGGCAAGGCCATCCAGGCGGGCTCGTGGCTCGACTACCGCTGCGACTTCGCCAACAAGGAAGATCGCGCCGTCATCCAGGGGCTCAAGACCACCGACGAGATGTGCATGCTCATCGGCGCCTACTACCCCAAGAACGAGCGCTTCGAGGTCTGCGAGGCCAGCAACGGCGCCTTCGCGGGGGTGTGGCACGGCGCCGGCAACGCCACCTGCGGCCAGACCCTCGGCTGCGTCGTCAGCAAGGGCAACACCGCGGAAGGCTTCTTCGAGTGCATCGTCAACTCCTGCGAGAAGGCCGGCCCCCAGGTCTCCACCCTGCTCAAGTGCCAGCTCTCCAGCGGCCACGGGAAATGCACCAAGGAGTGCGAGGGCGACGGCGGCGACTGCTTCGGCTGCCTGTCGGAGGCCTGCAAGGACGCCATCGACGCCTGCACCGCCGCTCCCTGCGACTGACCCCTCAATTCCCCCAGAACCAGGCGAGGCTGCCGGCGCCGCGCCCCCCCGCGTAGTCGTTCCTCCCGGTCTTTCCGCCGCAGCCCCCCTCGTCCCTGCACCCCCGGAGCGCCCCTCCGCCCAGGTCGACCAGCAGCGCCAGCCCGTTCTGCGCCCCGTACCCCTGCGCCAGCCCGGACGCTTCGTAGCGATCCTCCCCGGCGAGGTCGATCAGCGCGGCCACGGCCAGGTCCCACGCCATCCCCTGCCCCCGCTCGGCGCCCTCCATCACGTACCGGTCGTCGCCCCCCTCGTCGAGGAGCAGCCCCACCGCGCCGTGGACCCCCGCCCCCTGGCTGTACTTCCGCCCCCGGTACGCGTCGTTTCCTCCTCGATCACGCAGCATGCCGAGCCCGCCGAAATACCCGACCCCTTGGGCGTACTCCCGGGCCTGGTACCGGTCGTCTCCGGCGAGGTCGACCAGCATCCCCACGCCTCCGTAGGCCATCTCCCGGATCCCCATCCCGCAGCCCTGGGCGAGCTGGGCCTCCCGGTGATCGACCCCCTCCGTCTCCGCGCTCTCGTACCGATCGTCTCCCGCCGCGTCCACCAGCACCCCCACGCCCCCGGGACCGCCGAACCCCTGCGTCGCTCGCCCTCCCCGGTACCGATCGTTCCCCGCCCCATCCACCAGCACCCCCGCCCCAAAACGCCCCGCCCCCAGCCCCCCGTGCCCCGCCTCGTAGCGGTCGTCCCCCGCCGCATCCACCAGCACCGACGCGGAAAAATACCCCGACGCCAGCCCCGCCCCCGCGCTCCGGTACCGATCGTTCCCCCCCAGATCCGCCAGCAACAGCGCTCGCCCGGGCGCCCACGCCGGGCCCTCCTCCACCGCGTACTCGTCGTCTCCGGCCAGATCCAGCACCAGCGACGGCTCCTCGCCGGACCTCAGCTCGTAGCGATCCTCCCCCCCTGCATCCACGATCGCCAAAAACCTCCCCCGGTACCGGTTCGCCCCTCTTCCCCCCAGCACCACGGGCCCCTCCTCCGTGTCCAGCCACCCCTGCACCAGCCCCTCCACGCCTGACCCGGCTGGCGCCTCCCGCTCCGGCCACGACGCTCCCCGCAGCGCCTCCGCCACCGACGGATCCAGCGCCCCCGCCAGCCGCCGGACCCCCGCCACGCACGCCCCGACCCGGAACCTCCTCCCTTCCTCCGCCAGCGCCGCCAGTTCCCTCGCCTCCCCTCGCCCCCGAGCGTCGTGCAAGAACACCTGCCGCTCCACCGCGCTCCGGAGCTTCCCGGCGCGCTCCACGAACCGCTCCCGCTCTCCGCCCACGAACCCATCCAGCGACCGGGCCGCCTCCCGGCGGCTCTCCCGCGCCAGCCCTGCCACCCAGCCCAGCAGCGCCTCCGCGGAACCACAGCACCCCGACTCCCCCGTTTTCTGCACGGACCGATGAGGGTAAATCTTGACACCCAGCAGCGATTCGCTCTCCGCCAGCGCCCGGAGCAACAGCGCCCGGGGCTCTCGCTCCCGGAAATCCCCCGGAGGCGAGGCCAGCAGCGAGGTAAGACGAGCCGGGTCCAGCAAGAGGCTCGCCGGGAGCGGAAGCGCTGCGGGCGCCCACGCCAAGGTCTGCGCCTGGAACGCGCGGCGCAGCGCCAGCCCTGCCGGTGACCCCAGCGCCGGGGCAGCTTCTTGCCGCCACCGCTCCGCCAGGGGCCCCGCGAGGAGCGGCGGCGGAGCGAGCGCGGGCGCAGGCGGAGGAGGCTCCAGG
>CAZSDX010000159.1:0-3981 GCA_964605685.1 uncultured Polyangiaceae bacterium | reverse complement strand
CCGGCCCCCCTCTCCCTCAAGGGCAGAGGGGGGAGCTTGAACGGGACGTCCACGGAAGGGACCTCATCCCCCCCGGCCCCCCTCTCCCTCAAGGGCAGAGGGGGGAGAAGAGGGGCGGGCTCTGGATCCCTTTCCCCGGTGGAATCTCTGCTCCCACTCCCCCCTCTGCCCTTCAGGGAGAGGGGGGCCGGGGGGGGTGAGGTCTCCCCGACCACCACATCCCCTGGCCGGAGCTTTCCCTGGGCGGCGCCGCCCGGGTACACCGCGTGGACCTCGAGCCCGGCGCGGGGGTGCTCGTCGTCCGGCTGCTGCACCACGACGAAGCTGGCGCCCACCCGGAAGCGCTCGACGAACCCGGGACCATCCGGGTCCAGCCGGGGCGCCGTCACGGGCTGATCCCAGGCCAGCATGCCGCCGTCGAGGACGTGAATTTTCGAGAATCCAGCCTGCTGGAGCGTCGAGGCGGCCTCCGTGGCCCGGTGCCCGGAGGCGCAGACGAGGAGGATGTCCCGGGAACGGGCGCCGTCCAGCTCCGGGAGGCGCCGGGGAAGCTCATCGAGGGGGAGGAGCCGCGAGGCCGGGAGGTAGCCCTGGCTGCGCTCGGCGCGGGTCCGCACGTCGAGCCAGAGGGCCCCGGGCAGCGCCCGGGCCTCCGCGGGGGATAGGCGGGAGATCGCGGCCACCACCGGGGCCGATGGGGCGGCAGGAGCCGAGGAGGCAAGGAAGGTTCTCAGCCGCTTGGGGCGCTCCCGGTTGCATCCGGCAAGGAGCACCACCAAGAGCAGCGCCGCGTTGCTCCAACGCCACCACGTCACGGGATCACGGTACCACGCCAGGACGGCTCAGCGAGGGCGACGGAGCCGGACCAGCCGCGCGGCCACCTCCCCCTGGCGGCGCCACTGGCCGTAGGCGAGCCGCCGGGAGGCGAGGCGCTCCAGGTGCAGCGTGGTGGTGGGGTCGAGGGTGCCTGCCTCCGCATCCCGGAGCGGCGTGCCGGGCAGGGGGAGGAAGGTGTGGGCGTGGACCTTGGCGCCCAGCGCGACCAGCTCCCGCATCAAGTCCCGGGAGGCGGCGGCGTCTTCCGGCTCCTCGCCGGGCATGCCGAAGAGGAAATCGACGTGGGGCTCGAAGCCTCCCTCCCGGGCGAGGCGGGCGGCCTCCAGGATGGAGGCCACCGAGTGCCCCCGGCGCGTGGCGTCCAGCACCCGCTGCGACCCGGACTGGCCTCCGATCAGCAGGGCCTCGTTGGCCACCAGCGGACGCAGCAGCCGGATCGCCTCCGGGGTGACGTGCTCCGGGCGCACCTCCGACGGAAAGGAGCCGAAGAAGATGCGCCCCTCGGGGCCGATGGCGTCCCGCACCCCCCGCAGCAGCGCCTCCACCCGGTCCAGGCGAGGCTCCTCCCCCTCGGCGCCGTAGGAGAGGGAGGTCGGCGTCAGGAAGCGCACGTCCCGCTGGCCCTGGCGGCGCAGGTAGCGCGCATGCTCCTGGACGCTCTCCACCGAGCGGTGGCGGAAGCGCGCCTTGAAGAAGTACGGCGTCTGGCAGAAGCGGCAGGCGTAGACGCAACCCCGGGTGATCTCGATGGCCCCCCAGCGCCCGTGGGCCATGGCAAACGACGGGAAGGCGTCGAGGTCGCGGGCCTCGGCGCGGCCCCGGTCCCGGAGCAGGCCGTCCTCTTCCCAGGCGAGGCCGGGCACGGACCGCGGGTCGTCGCCTGCGAGCAGCGCCCGGAGCAGGCGGATCCAGGTGGTCTCCCCCTCCCCGATGGCCACCAGATCGAAGCCCATGCGCAGGGTGGCCAGCGGCTCCGCGGAGGCGTGGACCCCGCCGGCCACGTGGATCACCCCGTCGCGCCCGCAGGACGCGAGGACCTGGCGGAAGATCTCGTCGATCTCGAAGACCTCCGGCGAGTAGAAGGACCAGCCCACCAGCACCCGCCTCCCGGCGGCGCGCTCTCCGGCAATGGCGCCCTCCAGGGCCGCCGCATCCGGCGCGAAATGCACCGGGATCGACGCCAGATCCGGCGCGGTTTCCTGGGCACCGACCAGCGCGTTGAAGGAGGTCCGCGCGGTCTTCCGGTGGAGCACGGCGACGGCGACGCTCATCCCGCCCTTGTAGCACCGCCCCCTCCCCTCCGCGGCCCCCTCTTCCGGCAGGGAGCGCCCTCGAAGGTGCTTCCCTTCTGTTCCTGGACGCTGCGGATCAGCCCCGAAGCTGCCCCCACGAGGTCAGTCGGGCCAGCGCTTGTGCTGCTTGAGGAAGGCTCGGAGCTGGCGCAGAGCGGGCAAGTCGAGGGAATCGACCTGCTGGCGGCGAGCCTCGTTGCACTCCAGCGCGAGGGCCTCGCAGAGTTCAGAGAGGGCGAGACGAGCGTCGTGGAGTGCCTCTTGCTCGGCGGCCTGACGGGCTCGTTCGGCTTGCTGGTGGGCTTGCTCGGCAGCCTGGCGGGCTTGGTCAGCTTGCTGGCGAGCGAGGGCTTCATGGGTAGCCTTGCGTTCGGCCTCTTGCTTGGCCAACCGTTCTTGCTCGGCGTTGGTCTGGGCGTCCAGGTGGGCCTGTTCGGCCCTTTCCCTAGCTCGCCGTTCTTGCTGGGCCTTGCGTTCTGCCTCTTCTTTGGCCTTGCGTTCTTGCTCGGCGTTGGCTTGGGCAGCTTTCCTGGCCTTGTCCGCTTCTTCCCTGGCGAGGCGTTCTTGCTCCGCCTTCGCTTGCGCTTCTTCCCTGGCGAGGCGTTCTTGCTCCGCCTTCGCTTGCGCGGCTTCCCTGGCCAGACGTTCTTGCTCGGCCTTATCCTGGGCGGCTTTTCTGGCCTTGTCCGCCTCTTGCCTAGCGAGCCGTTCTTGCTCGGCGTTAGCTTGCGCCTTTTCCCTGGCCAGACGTTCTTGCTCCGCCTTGGCTTGCGCCGCTTCCCTCGCCTTCTCCGCTTCTTCTTTCCCTCGGTGGGCTTGGGCCGCTTGCTCTTCCGCTTCTCTCCTCCCTTCCCTCTCTTCTTCCAGCTTCTCCCACCACTGCTCCGTCTCTTCCTCCTTCAGCACAGGGCTCTTCCCCTCGCGATCCCTCGTCACCGTCACCCGGCTACCTTCCACGCGGAACCACGCCTGCATCTCCTCGCTCCACACCGGTCCTTCCCCGGCGTACACGCGCTTCAGCTCCCCCTTCTTTCCTCGCCGGTAGAGCTGAAGCACGTGAGGCGGCGACGCGGGGCTCTTTCCTTCCAGCGCCAGGGGATCGAAGATCAGCAGCTCCTCCACCCCCAGCTTGGCGTACCTCTGCGGCGACCCCTGGTAATCCTTGTCCCAGTTCGAGCCGGACACCACCTCCAAGGCAAACACCGGCACCGGAACGTCGGGAAGGTAGGCGGGCCACTGGGAGAAATTTGTATCCTTCGGCTGGCAAGGGAGTACGTAAAGATCGGGGACGACGCCCACGCGGTGATCGTTGGGGTCCAGGAGCATCTTTTGCTCGTAGCCGACGAACCAATCGCGGTTCTGTTCGGCCAGGAGCTTGCGAAGGGAGGCAAAGAGATGGCGCTGCAAGGCGATGAGCAGCGTCGTCCAGGTCATGTCGTCGTCCTCGGGGATGAACCAGCGGGAAAGATCGTCAGGCCAAACGGGATAGGCGACCTCCGGCCAGGAAGGCCAACGCACTGGCTCCGAGGAAGGCACGTCGGAAAGGGAGCGGGCAGCTTCGGCGGCCATGGCCAAGGACGCTAGCAGAGAGCGGGAATGGGGTCGAGGGTCTGGCGGAGCGACGACGGCGGAAGGCCGTCAGGGCTATCGGCTTCAACGCGCTGGTCGGTGCCCAGGAGACCGCGACAGCGACGCTCATCCCGCCCTTGTAGCACCGCCCCCTCCCCTTCGCGGCCCCCTCTTCCGGCAGGGAGCAAGCTGTTCTACGGAGGAAGCATGCGAAGCGCTCTTGTCGGCACGTTCCTGTTGCTGTTGGTCGGATGCACCCCCGCGGCCCCCCCGGTGACGCCCG
>CAZSDX010000158.1:0-12633 GCA_964605685.1 uncultured Polyangiaceae bacterium | reverse complement strand
GAGGTGCCAGCGGCACGGGGGGCAGGGCGGAGGCGGCGCGGGGGGCGGTGGCGCGGGGGGGGCGGGCGGGAACCCGAACACCTGCGAGGGGGCGGCGGCGCAGCGGTCGAACCTGGGGTGCGAGTTCTGGCCGACGGTGGTCGCCAACGTGGTCTGGAGCCTCTTCGACTACGCGGTGATCGTGGCGAATCCGGGGCCCGATCCGGCGACGATCCAGGTGACGCGGGGGGCGTTGACGCTGGGGACGGCGACGATCCAGCCTGGCGTCCAGGAGCAGGTGTTCCTGCCGTGGGTGCCGGAGCTGAAGGGGCCCGACGCGGACAACTGCGGCAGCCCCACGCCGCTGAGCGCCACCGTCCGGGTGGCGGACGGTGCTTACCGGTTGACCAGCGATCGCCCCGTCGCGGTCTACCAGTTCAACGCGCTGGAGGCGAAGGGGGTCGGGGGGCTCCCGGGGAAGTCCTGGGCGGGCTGCCCGGGGGACTCCACCTGCCCCTCCCTGCTCGCGCCGCTGGGCTGCTTCTCCTTCAGCAACGACGCCTCGCTGCTGCTCCCCACGAGCGCGCTGACGGGCACCTACCGGGTGGTCGCCCCGCGGAGCCTGACCTCCTCGAACTTCGCCGGCATCGGGGCTTACCTCTCCATCGCCGCCACCAAGCCCGGCACCACGGTGAAGGTCTCCTTGCCCCCCGGCGCGGCCACGATGGCGGGCGGCGGGCTCCCGGCGGCCTCGGGGGGGCAGCAGCTCACCCTTGCCATGGGGGCCGGCGAGGTGGTGCAGCTCCTCGGGAAGCCGGAGGCGGATCTCTCCGGCACGCTCGTGGAGGCGGACAAACCGGTGCAGGTCATCAGCGGGATCCAGTGCGCCAACGTCCCGGATCCATCGACGCTGGCCTGCGACCACCAGGAGGAGTCCCTGCCCCCCGCGGAGTCCCTCGGCCGCCGCTACCTGATCGCGCCGCCCACTGGTCCCCTGGGGAACAAGCCGGGGCAGGCGATCCGGATGGTGGGCCACGTCAACGGCACCAAGCTCGCCTACAAGGGGCAGAAGCCCGCCAACGCCCCCGCCACCCTCGACGCCGGCCAGCTCGTCGACCTGGGGCTGGTCACCGGCGCCTTCGAGGTGGAGGGCGACAAGCCCTTCCTGGTCGGCCTGTTCTTGCCGGGCGCCACGGTCCTCGACCCCACCACCCAGGACAAGGCCAAGGGCGACCCTTCCCTCACCGTCGCCGTCGCCGTCGAGCAGTTCCGCTCCCGCTACGCCTTCCTCACCCCGGCGGACTACGATGTCACCTACGCCGACGTCATCGCCCCGGACGGCGCCTCGCTCTCCCTTGACGGTGCCCCCGTCAACAACGCCTCCGAGCCCATCTCCGGCACCGGGTACCGCGTCTTCCGGCTGCTCATCGACAGCAGCTCCACCAGCGCTCACGTCCTGGAGGCGAGCGCCCCGGTCGGCCTCCAGATCGCCGGCTATGCCCCCTACGCCAGCTACCAGTACCCCGCCGGCGCCAGCTTCGCGCCCCTTCCTTTAGGAAGAATTTGACCGTATGAGGTCAAAGTAAACCCTGCTCTTTGGGACCTCTTTGCAGGCGCATCCTCTATGCTGTTCCCATGTACGTGCTCGACGAAAAGAAGAACGTCTGGCTCCACCTGGTCTTCAAGATCCACGGGACGGTGCTGCCGAGGATCTGGCCTCGTGTCCTCACGGTCACGGCGGTCGCGGTGGTGCTCACGCTGCTGCATGAGTGGAAGATCAAGGGCCTGGTGACCCTGACGCCCACGCCGTTCACGCTGATCGGCCTGCCGCTCAGCATCTTCCTCGGGTTCCGTAACAGCGCGAGCTACGACCGCTTCTGGGAGGGGCGAAAGCTCTGGGGAGCGCTTGTCAACACCTCGCGGACCGCCGCGCGCCAGTACCTGCTCTACATCGGTCCGCAGCGGGACGGGGTGCCCGTCCAGCCGCAGAACCCGCAGGAGCTGGCGGAGCTGGAGACGCTGCGCAAGACGCTGGTGATGCGCACCATCGCCTTTGTCCACGCGCTCCGGATCGCGTTGCGCGGGGAGGACGTGGAGCAGCTGGAGCCTTTCCTGGAGGCCGCCGAGGTGAAGCAGCTCCGCCAGGAGAGGAACATCACCACCGCCATCACCTTCCGCACGGGGCAGATGCTCCACGGCGCCTGGAAGCGTGGGTGGATTCACCCCTGGCACCTGTCGATCTTCGAGGGCACCCTCACCACGCTGACGGACATCCACGGGGCCTGCGAGCGGATCCGGTCGACCCCGGTTCCCTTCTCGTACATCGCGCTCATCCACCGGATCGTCGCCGTCTACTGCTTTGTGCTGCCGCTGGGGCTCATCGACACGCTCCACCAGTACACGCCCCTCGCGGTGGCCATGGTCTCCTACGCGCTCTTCGGCCTCGACGCCATCGGCGACGAGATCGAGGATCCCTTCGGGATGGACACCAACGACCTCCCGCTGCTGCAGATGTCCACGGCGATCGAGATCAACCTCCGCCAGCGCCTCGGTGAGACCGAGTTGCCCCCCGGTGTCCAGCCGGTCCGCGGCGTTCTTTACTGACGGGGGCGGGGTCGGCGGGGGGCGACCCCACCCGGATGACCACCACGCGCCCGGTGGGGGTCTCCTGCGTTTGTTCGTGGATGCAGCGGCGCCGGGCGAGGGCTTTCCGGGCCTCGTTCAGCTCCTCGTCGGCGCGTTGCCCCTTGATCAGCAGCAGCCGTCCTCCGGGCTTCACGAAGGGCACCGTCCAGGGGAGCAGCGCGTCCAGGCGGGCCACGGCGCGGGCGGTCACCGCGTCGAAGCTGCCTCGCAGCGCGGTCGCCGCGAGCTGCTCGGCCCGCCCGGTCGCCACCGTCACCCGGGGGAGCCCGAGCGCCTCGACCACCGCGGCGAGGAAGGCGGCCTTCTTCTGCGTCGCCTCCAGGAGCGTGATCCGGAGATCAGGCCGCGCGATGGCCAGGGGGATCCCCGGCACGCCTCCTCCCGAGCCCACATCCAGCACCCGCGCCTCCGCCGGGAGCGCGCCCAGGTGCGGCGCCAGGGAGAGCGCGTCCAGCAGGTGCCGGGACCAGGCCTCCCGCGGGTCGGTGATGGAGGTCAAATTCATCTGCTCGTTCATCGCCAGCAGCCGCGCGAGGTAGTCGCCGAGCTGCGCGGCTTGACGTTCGTCAAGGGAGACGCCGAGCCCCGCCAGCCCCTCGGCGAAGGTCGGCGGCGGGGTCAACGGCGGCGGCGAAGGGAGGTGCAACGGGGGACGCGCGGGGTCGCTGGGCATGGTAGACCTGCGGGCACATAGCACCCTTCTCTCCTGGACCCTCGTGAACCTCGCCTCCCTCCTGCTGATGTCCGTGGGGCTCGCGGCGGATGCCACCGCGGTGTCCGCCGCCAGGGGCCTCGCGGTCCCCCAAATCCCGGCGGGCCCTGCCCTCCGTATGGCGCTCCTCTTTGGCGTCTTCCATGTGCTGATGCCGCTCCTCGGGTGGGCCGTCGGCGCCCAGGTCGGGAAGAAGATCCAGGCTTATGATCACTGGGTTGCCTTCCTGATCCTCGGGTTCCTCGGCGGGAAGATGATCCACGAGGCGATGACCCACGACCCGGAGCAGGAGGACGAGGCGCCTCTGCCGGACCCCTTCCGCCTGGGCCTCGTACTCCCACTGGCGGTCGGCATCAGCCTCGACGCTTTCGCCATCGGCTTCACCCTGCCGCTGCTCGGGGCCAGCCTGGTGCCAGCGCTCCTGTCCATGGGCCTGGTCACCGCGCTGATGAGCTGGCTCGGCGTCTACGCCGGGCGGTGTTTCGGGGCCATGCTGGGCAAGCGCATCGACATCGTCGGAGGGTTGATCCTCGTCGGGCTCGGCGCCCGGATCCTCGTCGAGCACCTGCAAAGCGGTACCTGAGGCTAGAGAAAGCAGGCTCCTTCTCCGCGGTAGGTGGGGTGAACTGCCTCGATGCTCCTGCCGCGGACGAAGTGGTAGCGCAAAAAACGCTCCGCCAGCTCCCCCGCCTTGGCGTGGCGGAAGAACACCGGGGCACCCAGGTGCAAGTGGACCCCGGGGGGCAGCCGCAGCGGCGTCTGCACCTCGCCAGCTCCTTCCATCTCGACCAGCCTGAGCCCCCGGGGCCACCACGGTCGGGGGAGCTTCCCGGGGCCCGCCGCTCCGGAGGCCACGTAGCCCCCGCCGGAGCAGGTCACCACGCCCGGCCTCGGCGCCCTCGCCACCCGCAGCGCGAAGAACAGTGCGGGCACGAGGGGGAGCTGGTCGTAGTGGTCGAAGAGGTGGCTGGTGACGAAGCCCGAGCCCGCGGTCACCTCGGTGAGGTGAGGTTCGTTGGTGGTCCATCCGATGCTTCCGGTGCCTCCACCGTTGAAGAGGCGGAACTCGAAGCCGCGGCGACGCAGCTCCTCGGCGGCGCGGGCGCGGCGCTCCGGGATGGAACGCCGCGAGAGGGTCTTGAGGAGCCGCTGGGCGGCGCCCTGGGCTGCGGGGGCCGACGGGTCTCGATCCGGGAGCCCCGCCACCTGGGCCTCGTAGCCCATCAGCCCCGCCAGGCGGACCCCGGAGAAGCGGCGCGTCGCCTCCGCCAGGCGCACCACGTCCTCGACGGAGCGAAGGGGGCTACGGAGCACCCCGAGGTGCGCCGGTCCGAGGCGCAGCGCCATGTCGATCTCGATCACCACGTCGAGGCGGGTGGTCCGCTCGGCGGCGGCCCGGTGGAGCAGCTCCAGGTGCTCCACGGCGTCGACCACCGCGGCGACCTTCACGCCCCGGGCGGCGAGGGACGCCAGCGCCTCGGCGTCCTGCCGCTGGGTGGTCGGGTAGGCGAGGAGCAGGTCGTCGAAGCCGCGCTCCGCGAGGAAGGCGGTCTCGGAGGCGTCGTAGGTCATCCACCCCTGCACGGCGGCCCCGCCCCGGCGCTGGATGTGGCGTAGCAGCTCGACGCACCGGAGCGATTTCGTCGCCACCCGGAGGGTCTTTCCGGAGCGACGCACGGCGTGCAGCAGCGTCTCGATGTTCCGATCCACCGCGTCCAGGTCGAGCAAGGCCGCCGGCAGCGGCGTGTCCCCCAGCGCCTCGCACCACCGGGCGTATTCCTGTCCTCCGAGATCCTGTTCCGGGCCCATGGGTCCACGATACCCGAAGCTGTCCCCTCGACGGGCCGCCGTGTGCGGGGGAAGATGGAGCGCATGGAGCTCGGCAAAGATGTGTTCGTGGCCCTGGCGGCGCTGGCCTGGGCGGATGGTTCGGTGGCGCCGGAGGAAGTCGAGGCGTTGATGGGCGCTGCCGCGGCCTCCGGGCTCCTGCCGGAGGAACTGGACGCGGTGGAGGAGGCGCTCCGGGAGCCGGTCTCCATCGACCGGCTCGACGGACTACGGATCGAGGGGGACGATCGGCTCTTTGTCTACGGCGTCGGTCTTTGGCTGGTGCGCGCCGACGGGGTGGTCACCGAGGACGAGAGCGAGGCGGTGGGGAAGCTGGCCCGGGTGCTGGGGCTCAGCGCCGAGGAGCGAGCGCTGGCCACCTCCGCCGCCGCGGGCCTCTCCAGCTTCTCCATCGACGACGACGAGCCTCCCCGGAGCCTCTCGACCATTGCCCGCGAGATCGTCTCCCGGGGGTGAAGGGAGCCTTCACCGCCGGTTGATCACCGCCCTGAGTCCTTCGCGGGGCTCCGGCGGGACCACATCCGTCCGGAACGAGAGATCCTGCTGGCTGAGCTTCCAGGTCGTATCCCGCAGCAGCCGGACGGTGAAGACTTCCATGAACAGGGTCGAGAAATCGAAGCCGGCGCACTTGTGCCCCTCGTAGGTTCCGGGGCCCTGGGGGACGTAGGCGTGGGGGTGCGCCAGGTGCTCCTCGCGGCCCGGGGCGAAGCGCTCCGGGTCGAAGCGCTCCGGCTCTCGGTAGACGCCGCTCCAGTGGTTGTTCTCGCCCACCGCCAGGAACACCAGCCACCCCTCCGGCACCAGGTAGCCCTTGAATTCAAAGGAGCGCCGCGCCTTGCCGAAGCTGACGGGGACGTTCTTGCAGTGGCGCTTCACCTCCAGCAGAAAGTGGACCAGGGAAGGGAGCGCGGCGAGGTGCTCGCGGGTCAGGGGGCCGGCGGGGACGACCCGCAAGATCTCGGCCCGGAGCCGCTCGTGGAGCGCGGGCTCCTGCTCCAGAGCCAGGAGGATCTCGACGAACTCGGCGAAGATGATCAACCCGGCCAGCACTAGGTGGTGCAGCTCCAGGCAGAGGGCGGCGCGGTCGATGGCCTCGCCCCCGGGGCCCCGGGCCGCCAGGAGCCTCGATACGCCGTCGTCTCCGGGGGTCTCCTTGCGGGCCTGGGCCAGCGCGTCCAGGCGCTCCAGGATGCGGTCGCGGGCCCGGAGCGCGGCGGCAAAGTCGGTCCCGGGGAGGTTGACCGGGAGCCCGGTGAAGCCCTTGAGCAGAGCCTGGTAGTCCGTGAGCAGGGCATCCATCTCGCTGCCCGGGGTGAGGCCGAACACGGCGCCGCAGATCCCCTCGATGGCGAGGCGCTTCAGCTCGTCGAGCCAGCGAAGCTCCCCCTCCCGGGACCAGCGCTCGATGGCGTTCTCCAGGCTGCGATCCAGCACCGGGAGGTAGGCGACGAGCGCCTCCGGGGTGAAGGCCTCCATGATCAACCGCTTGCGGAGCCGGTGCGCCGGGCCATCGAGCAGCGGCAGGCTGACGCCGCCGAACAGCTCCCGGACCGGCTTGGGGAAGGCGCCTTCCCGTTGGATGATGGACTCATCCAGCCAGAGGGAGCAGGCGTCGGGGCCCGCCATCACCACCGTGGGCTGGCCGAGGAGGTGGGTCCGGAAAATACCGTCGCCGATGCGCCGGTGAACGAAGCCAAAGATGTCGCGCAGGAAGGGGAGCGTCTCCCCGAGCAGGGGGAGCCCCGAGCTCCCCGGTGGCAGTGGCTTGCGGTCTCCGCTGGTCATGAAAATTCCTCGCTCCCGTCGCGTCCTCTGGCCGTCCCCGTTGCTTGCGGAGGGGGTCTCGTGCTTGGCTTTGCCCGGACATGCTGAAGGCGCCGCAGAAAAACCACAAGGGCCGCCTGGCTCGCGGCGACCTCCTCGGGGGGGCTCTCGCGGGGATCACCGAGGTGGCCTTCCTGGTCGCCTGCGCCGGTCACACGCTCTCCGATCCCGAGGTCGACGAGCTGGCCAGGATGATCGCCCTCCTCCTCGATCTGGAGCCCAGGGAAGGCGAGATCGTCGTCCTGCTGGAGGCCTGCCGCGAGGCCCTAGAGGTCGAGGGCTACGACGCCCGCCTCGATGCCATCCTGCGCCAGCTCCCGGCGCCCGCCCAGCGGCGCGTCGCCCTCGAACTCGGCGCCGAGGTGCTCCTGGCCAACGACGCCTTCCGCCTGGAACACGACGGGGAATTTTTCGTTGCCCTGGGCCTCTCCCTCGGCTTCTCCCACGAGGAGGTGATCGCCCGGCTCCGCGAGGCCCTCCAGCGCGCTGCCTCCCCCGGGTGACCCCGCCGTCAGGCGCCCAGCAACACCACCAGCGCCACGCAGCCCGCCCCGCCCAGCGCCACCATCCCCACCAGCACCGCCAGGATGATCAGCGCCAACGGGGGGCCGCTTCGTTGCTTGATGGCCTGCTGCGGCGGCCCCACCCAGATCGGCGCTGGCTGCCCGGCGGGGGTCATCAGAGACCCCTGAGGGACCATGGGCATCGAGGGCTGGGGAGAGGACCAGGCGGTGGCGCCTGCCGGGGCGTACCCTGGCTGCATCGTCACCGTGGGGCCGACGCTGCTCGGGGCTTGCCAGCTCGACACGCTGGCGGCGCTGCTGGCGGGCTGCCAGCTCGGGGCGCTCCCCGGGGCTTGCCACCCGGTCGACTCCGGCGGTGGGGCTCCGCGGGTCGGCGGCGGGAGCCCGAGGAGCCGGGTGATCCGCTCGACGGAGACCTGGGCCGCCGCGGGGGCGAAGCCGGCCAGGGCGACCGCCAGCTCGCCCACGTTGGCGTAGCGGAAGTTCCGGTCTTTTTGCAGGCACTGGAGGATGATCGCCTCCACCCCTGGGGGGAGGTCGGGGCGCTTGCTCGCCAGCGAGCCGGGGAAGCTCTGGAGGATCGCCACGTGCAGCTCCGCCAGCGTATCGGCCTGGAAGGCGACGGCGCCCGCGAGCAGCTCGTAGAGGACCAGGCCCAGGGACCATACGTCGGCGCGCTGATCCACGTCCTTGCTGTTCTTGAGCTGCTCGGGGGACATGTAGTTGGGCGAGCCCATCACCGAGGAGTCCATGGTGAGCCCGCCGACCGGCCCGAGCCCGCTGGAGAGCGTCGCCTTGGAGATGCCAAAATCGAGGACCTTGATCAGCGGGGAACCGTCGGCGCGAGCGGTGAGGAAGAGGTTGGCGGGCTTCAGATCCCGGTGGACGATCCCCTGCTTGTGGGCCTCGGCCAGCGCCTCGCAGGCCTGGAGCACGTAGGTCACCGCGTCCCCCAGCGGCAGCGGACCCCGGCGCTTGAGCGTCGCCGCCAGGTCCTGCCCTTCGAGGTATTCCATGACCATGTAGGGGCTCCCTTGCTCCTGCCCCACGTCGAGCACCTTGACGACGTGCTCGCTCTGGATGCGCACCGTGGCCCGCGCTTCCTGCTCGAAGCGGGCGACCAGCTCCGGGTTCCGCAGGGCGTGGGGGAGGAGCATCTTGATGGCCACCGGCTGCCCGAGCTGGAGGTGCTTCGCCGCGAGCACGACCCCCATCCCGCCTTCCCCGAGGATCCGTTCCACGCGAAATTTCCCTGCCACCACGTCCCCGGGTCGAACATCCCGGGTCGCCTGGAGTGCCTCGGTGCGTGCCTTCACCCTACCCAGTCTTCCATGAGGCCACCCTGGCCGCCACCTCCCCCACCCTGCGGTCCTTGTTCCCAGGGCCGCCCACGGGCATGTCCACCTCCACGGTTTCTGTCGACCAGCGGAGCGGGCCGGAGGAGGCCCTTTGCCACCATCCTCTTTCCTATGATACCTTCCTCCATGATGCGCAAAGTCATCCCTCTCCGCTACGGAACGGCGTTCAAAAAAGCCTTCCGCAAGCCGCACATCTACAGCGCCTTCGTCCGGGATATCCTCGGCATCGAGTTCGAGGCAAAAGAGGTCTTCGAGGAATACGCCTTTCAACCTCCGGTGGGTCGTGTCAACATCCGTTACGACCTGTTCGCCGAGGACCCCGCCCGCCGCGCCATCGTGGAGATGCAACACATCCGCGACGACGATACCTTCGACCGCTTTCTGTATTACCACCTGATCGGGCAGGTGGAGCAGGTGCAGGGTTCGGACACGTACCGGTTCCAGCGGCGGGTGTACACGGTGGTGGTATTGACGAGGTTTCCGTCGAAGGAGGCGTTGCAGTTCGATGTGGGTGTGCTGGACAGCAAGCTGAGTACACTGCAAGGAGAAGAACTGAAGGACTTCGGGCACCGGCTGGTGTTCGTGAACGCGCGAGTGAAGAAGGAGGGAACGCCGGAGGGAGTGAGGCGTTGGATGGAGCTGATCGAAGACAGCCTGGACGCGGAAATCGACGAGACGAGGTACGGCGACCCTTTGATGAAGGAGGTGATCGAGGAGATCGAGAAGGGAAACGCCTCGGAGGATGAGCTATTCAAGCTGAAGGAAGAAGCGGTGTGGGAGAACGCGAAGAGGGAGGCGGAGCAGGCCGCAGAGCAAGCGCGCCAGGCGGCGGAAGAGAAGGCGAAGGAGGAGGCGCAAGCGCGCCAGGTAGCGGAGGAGAAGGCGAAGGAAGCAGAAGAGAAGGCGAAGGAAGAGGCGGAGGCGCGCCAGCAGGCGGAAGAGAAGGCGAAGGAAGCGGAAGTGGGAGCCCTGCGGGAAGCCATCCTCGACCTGTGCGAGCTGCTGACCATCGAGGTGACGGAAGAGCGTCGCCGCGAGCTAACCACGCTGGACCTGCCCGCGTTGCGCGAGCTGCGCGCCGCCCTCAAGCAGCAAAAACGCTGGCCCGGCTTACCACGCCCCCGTCCCCGTCCCCGTCCCCGTCCCCGTTCCCGTCCCCGTTCCCGTCCCCGTGCTCGTGGCCGTGGCCGTGGCCGTGGCCGTGGCCGTGGACGTAAACGAGTCATTCTCCTGGGTTCTTGCTCCGGTGGGAGGATTCCGAACTCCTCACGATGGTTCAACGAAGAGGGAACACCAAAGCCTTCGCAGCTTCTTCGTCCACGGCCACGGCCACGTCCACGAGCACGGAGACGGCGACGAGGACGAGCACGGGAACGGGGACGAGGACGAGGACGGGGACGAGCGGGAGGGCGCGAGGCGGTCTGCCTCCCCCCTCGCCCTTCAGGGAGAGGGGGGCTGGGGGGGGGGAGGTCCCTTGCCTCCCTCTCCCTCCCCATGCTACCCTCC
Source organism: uncultured Polyangiaceae bacterium (assembly GCA_964605685.1). Lineage (GTDB taxonomy): Bacteria > Myxococcota_A > Polyangia > Polyangiales > Polyangiaceae > JANWXX01. The sequence continues at coordinate 2,236 of CAZSDX010000158.1, read as the reverse complement.
TTTTTCATGCGCAAAGTTATCCCTCTCCGCTACGGAACGGCGTTCAAAAAAGCCTTCCGCAAGCCGCACATCTACAGCGCCTTCGTCCGGGATATTCTCGGGATCGAGTTCGAGGCGAAGGAAGTCTTCGAGGAATACGCCTTTCAACCCCCGGTGGGTCGTGTCAACATCCGTTACGACCTCTTCGCCGAGGACCCCGCCCGCCGCGCCATCGTGGAGATGCAGCATATCCGCGACGACGATACCTTCGACCGCTTTCTGTATTACCACCTGATCGGGCAGGTGGAGCAGGTGCAGGGTTCGGATACGTACCGATTCCAGCGGAAGGTCTATACGGTGGTGGTACTGACCCGGTTGCCATCGAAGGAAGCGTTGCAGTTCGATGTAGGGGTGCTGGACAGCAAGCTGAGTACGCTGCAAGGAGAAGAGCTGAAGGATTTTGGGCACCGGTTGGTGTTCGTGAACGCGCGGGTGAAGAAGGAAGGGACGCCGGAGGGAGTGAGGAGGTGGATGGAGCTGATCGAAGACAGCCTGGACGAAGAGATGGACGAGACGAGGTACAGCGACCCGCTGATGAGGGAGGTGATCGAGGAGATCGAGAAGGGAAACGCCTCGGAGGATGAGCTGTTCAAGCTGAAGGAAGAAGCGGTGTGGGAGAACGCGAAGAGGGAGGTGGAGCAAGCCGCAGAGCAAGCGCGCCAAGCGGCGGAAGAGAAGGCAAAGGAAGCGTTGGAAGAAGCACGGCAAGCCATTGCCGACCTGTGCGAGCTGCTGACCATCGAGGTGACGGAAGAGCGTCGCCGCGAGCTAACCACGCTGGACCTGACCGGATTGCGCCAGCTCCGCACGGCGTTGAAGCAGCACAAGCGCTGGCCCATCTTACCCCATCCCCGTCCCTATCTCCGTCGGCGTAGCCGTGACCTGCTCTGCGTTCCCACTCCCACTGCTGGGAGTCCCCCCCTCTCCGCGAGAGACGGAGAGGGGGCCGGGGGGTGAGGACCCTCAAGCCGGGGGTGGCATGGAAGCCCCCCCTCCAAACGCCACCCGGCTCTCCAGCAGGCCACCGTCGACGGACATGGCCCGGATCAACCCGACGTCCGCCTGCAACGAGATCAACGGGCTCCACCAGTCGGCGTGGTGCCACAGGCAGACCCAGGGGTGACGGCTGCCCAGACGGCGGTGGTAGATCCGCCCCGCGGAGCACGCCCAGAGCTGCTTCGTCGGGGAAAAAGCGACCGCCGACAGGTAATCTCCCCCGGGGACGGTCTCGGTGAAGAACTGCCCGTCCTGGTAGATGAACACGGCTCCGGCGGTGCCCACGGCGACCCCCGCCCCCAGCGCAGGCAGCCCCGCGCAGGCAAGGAAGGCGGTGATGTCGGGCACCGGCAACGGCGTCAGGCGCCACTGGGTCGGCTCGTAGAACGCCGCAAATCCCCGGTCGTCGATGGTGCGCCCCACCACCAGCCAGTGCTCGTCCCCCACCCGCGCCAGGGAGGTCACCACGCTCACGCCCTCCAGAGGCATCGGTCGCAACCAGCGCCGGGCGGACATCCCCAGGAGCAGCGGCGGCGAGCCGGGGAGCGAGGCCGCCATCAGCGCCAGATCGGAGATGTCCCCGCTGGCGTGCTCCATGATCATGCTGGGATCCTGCCCCTGGATCACCTCCGTCAGCCCGTGGGCCGTGAGGGTGGCCAGGGTGGCGCCGTCGCCGCCGAGCAACCAGTGGTTGGCGTCGGTCTTGTGGACAAATCGTAGTCCGGTCGGGTCCGGGTAGCCGGAGAGCGGTATTTTTTGCCAGCCGGTCCCTGTCCAGTAGGCCAGCCCCTCGGTGGTGACCACCAGCGCCGTTCCATCGCCGTTCCAGGAGACGTGGCGGATCACCCGGTCCTCCCCCGGCTCGTGGAGGACGCCCCAGAGCGGCCCTGCCAGCATCGTGTCGTCCTCCGGGAGCACCACCGGCGCGCGACGGCTGGAGAAGCGGCTGCTGTCGGAGGTCAGGTGAGGGCGCAGGAGGCTGGCCAGTTCCCGGGCCGAGCGGGGACGATGCTCGGGCTTGGCGGCGGTGGCCCGGGCGATCACCTCGTCGATCCCGTCGCAGCGGAAGGAAGAACGGCGCAGGTCCGGGTCCAGGAACCGTCCCTCCCGGATGCTGCGGCGCGAGGGATCGTCGAGCTTGAGGATGGCTGAGTTCGAGTTTTGCACTTTTTGAGGGGGCCAAAAAGCAGAAGCGCGCCGT
>CAZSDX010000157.1:0-12712 GCA_964605685.1 uncultured Polyangiaceae bacterium | reverse complement strand
GGCGGCGCGCAGCCACCAGCATCGCCACCAGCCGCAGCCGCGCCTGCTGATCGAGCCGCGCCCTGCCGGCCCGGAGCTGCGCCGAGCGCAGGTGCCGCGCCACGTTGATCCTCCGGGCCGCAGGCAGCTCGCGCACCGCTGGGAGCTTCCCCCGCGAGAGGATCCACCCGACCACGTCGACGGTGCGCCGCACCTCCTCGTGGGCCACGCAGGTCTTGAGCAGATCGAACAGCAGCCGGGCCTCTCGCCCCATCGCCAGCCTGGATCTCGCCGCCGCAGCGTCCACCAGCGACCCCAGAACCTCGCGCCACGCCTGCTGCTCCGCATCATCCCCGTCCAGCGCCCGGGTCAGGCGCCGGGCCAGGGCGTCGACGGCCCCCGGGGAGCGATCCGGGGTGTCCTCGCCGAGGGCGGCGCGCCTCCAGCAGATCGCGGCCCGGACCAGGTTCCCCTGGCGCTCGGCCTGCTCGCCCCGGGCCAGGAGCAGCGCCCGTTCGGCGGCGTTGGGCGGCTGCGTTTCAGGGGGGTGGGTCTCGATCTGGTGGTCCTCGTCGAGGGAGGTGTCCACCGGAGGGAGCACCAGCGGCGCCTCGCCCTCGGGGCGGCAGGATTCGAGGAGCGCATCGGGGTCAACTTCGACCCGGATGGTCTCCAGGATCCGGTCGTGGTCGTGGATGGTGGGGAAGATCTGGACAAGCCTGTCCGGGTCGAAGAAGCGGTGCTCCAGGTAGGTGGCGGCGAATTCGGTGTAGACGGTCGCGTCGTCGCGGCTGGAGAGGATGAGGTCTTCGAGGCGGAGGACGGAGCGGATCTCGTCGAATTCGGTCTGTCCGACGGCGTGGATGCGGGCGCGGAGGGCGGCGTCGGTCAGGTCGCCGCGGCGCCGGAGGTGCTCGAGGGTGAGGTGGACGAGCCCGTGGAAGTGGCGCCGCCAGAGGTCGCGGGGGGAGAGGTCGCCGTCGCGGGCGATGAGGATCAGCTCGTCGGGGAGATCGGCGGAGGAGGGGAGGTCCTTGGGCGACACCAGCCGGAGCAGCGCGTCGCGGCGGACGGCGGCGCAGTGGTCGTGGGGGATGTGGAGGCCAAAGCCGGAGATCTGGAGCTGGTGCTTGATGACCCGCCGAACGATCCAGGGAGGGACCAGGAGCCGGCCCGAGGCGTTCATGACCTGCGGTATCCAACCACGCGGGTTCCAGCACGCAAGCGATTCCGTCTATCGTGTCCGGGATGCGCCGCTTTCTCCCTGTGCTTGCCCTGCTGCTGGCCTGCTCCTCCGACGATCCGGCCCCGACCGCTCCGGGCCCGTCGACCCCGAAGCGCCCCGAGCCGACGGGGCCCTGCGGGCAGGGGCTGCCGACGACGCCGGATCCTCCGGCGAAGATCCACACGCCCCGGTGGGCCTTCGAGCCCTGGATCTCCAAGGACATCTCCAACCGGGAGGACACCTACGCCTTCGTGGAGGGCTTCGAGCAGCGAGGGATCCCGGTGGGGGTGGTGGTGCTCGATAGCCCCTGGGAGACCAGCTACAATAGCCTGATCCCGCACCCGGTCCGCTACCGGGATTTCCCGGGCATGGTAGCGGATCTTCGGGCGAAGAACATCCGGACGGTGCTGTGGCTGACGGCCTTCCTCAACACCAAGTCCCTCGACCTGGAGGAAGGCGGCGACAAGTACGACGGACCGTCGCCGAACTACGAGGAGGCGGCGACCTGCGGCTTCTTCGCGGAGGAGGGGCGGCAGTTTAGCTGGTGGAAGGGCTTCGGGGCGCACCTCGATTTCTCGAACCCGAAGGCGACCGCCTGGTGGCACTGGCAGCTCGACAAGCTGCTCGACGCGGGGGTCGCCGGCTTCAAGCTGGACTTCGGCGACAGCTACGTGCGGGTGGATCCGGTGAAGACCGCCCAGGGGACCATCTCCCACCAGGAATTTTCCGAGGCATACTACCGTGATTTTTACGACCACGGCGTCGCCATCAAGGGGCCGGAGGAGTACGTGACCATGGTGCGGCCTTACGACAAGTCCTACGACTTCGAGGGCCGCTTCTTTGCCCGGAAGGAGCACGCCCCCGTGGGCTGGGTGGGGGACAACCGCCGGGACTGGGTGGGGCTCCGCGACGCGCTGGATCACATGTTCCGCTCCGTCGCCGCGGGCTACGTGGTGGTCGGCTCGGACATCGGCGGCTACCTGGACCGGGACGACCTCAATCTCTCCAAGCTGATCCCCGCCGACACGGAGGTCTTCCTCCGCTGGACCGCCCTGGGCGCGCTCACCCCGTTCATGCAGCTCCACGGCCGCGCCAACGCGACCCCCTGGACCGTGCCCGACCGCCAGGAGGAGTCCGTCGCCGCCTGGCGCTACTGGGCGACGCTCCACCGGGAGATGATCCCGTTCTTCTACAGCCTCGCGGAGGAAGCCTACGCGGGGGGCAAGAACCTGATGCGCCTCGAAGGGAGTGAGGCGAGCTGGGAGGGCGACTACCGCTTTCACGTGGGCGACGCGCTGCTGGTGGCGCCGATCCTGGAGGCCGGCAACAAGCGCTCGGTGCTGCTGCCCGCAGGCGCCCGCTACCTGGACTGGTGGCAGCCGGCCTCCGATTACCTCGAAGGAGGCACCACCGTCGAGGTGGACCTGCCGGACGTGAGTCGGATCCCGGTGTACATCCGGGAGGGAGCGATCCTGCCGCTGGAGATCGCCAACGACGTGACGGGCCTGGGCGACGCTTCCTTCGCCGGGGCGCTCTCGTCGCTGGTGTACCCGGGGCCGCAGCCCTCCCGCTTCGTGGTCCACGGGGAGGAGGGCGGCCCCTTCGCCATCGAGGCTTCCCTGAGCGGAGGCGCTGCGACGGTGACCTTCGAGCGAGCCCCGAAGCCGCTCCAGTTCCGGGTCCGGGGGGCCTACGGCTCGGTCGCCCTCGGGGGGCAGCCCCTCGCGGAGGTCGCGTCGAACAGCGAGCTGGCGCAGAAGGGTCAGGGGTTCCGCCGCGACGACGCCTCCCGGAGCGTGTGGGTCCGGGTGCCGGCGGGTGCTGGAGGCTCGGTGGTGCTGTCGCCCTGAGGGGCCTTGGATCACCCGAGACGAGCCCCGGAGGTGTGATCGAAGAGGTGGAGCGGGGCGCCCGTCAGGTTCAGGGTGACCTGCTCTCCGGGTCGATGGGCGACAAAGCCCGGGAGCCGTGCCTGGATCCGCTCTTCCCCGACGAGGACCGTCAGGTGCGTCTCGGCGCCGAGGGGCTCCGCCGCCAGCACCTCACCCCGCGTCAGGGAAGGGCCGCGTGCGTCCGGATCCGTAGCCAGGCGGACGTGCTCCGGGCGGACCCCGACGTCCACCGCCCCCGGGAGCGCGGCGGAAGGGACCGGAACCGGCAGGGCTAGCGGTCCGCAGCGGAGCAGGTCGCCGTCCCGTCGGCAGGGGAGCAAGTTCATCCGGGGAGAGCCGACGAAGGTGGCGACAAAGCGGGTGGCGGGGCGCTCGTAGATCTCCCGGGGGGAGGCGACCTGGAGCACCTCGCCCTGATCCAGGACGGCGATCCGGTCGGCGAGGGTCATGGCCTCGGTGTGGTCGTGGGTGACGTAGAGGGCGGTGGCCCCCAGGCGACGGACCAGCGAGCCGATCTCCAGACGGATGTCGCCCCGGAGCGCCGCATCCAGGTTGGCCAGCGGCTCGTCGAAGAGGAAGACCCGGGGACGCCGCACCATCGCCCTGCCCATCGCCACCCGCTGCCGCTCGCCGCCGCTGAGCTGATCGGGGCGCCGGTCTAGGAGCTTGCCGATGCTGAGCAGGGCGGCCACCTCGTCCACGGCGCGGGCTCGCTCCGCCGGGGCGACGCGGCGCATCTTCAGGGGAAACTCCAGGATCTCCCGGGAGGTCATGTGGGGATAGAGGGCGTACCCCTGGAACACCATGGCCACGTCCCGGTCCTGGGGGGCCACCCCGGCCATGGGGGCTCCGTCGATGAGCACCCGTCCCTCGTCCGGGTCATCCAGCCCGGCGATCAGCCGGAGCGTGGTGGATTTTCCGCACCCCGAGGGGCCCACCAGCACCAGCAGCTCCCCCGGGGCGACCCGGAGCGACACACCGCCCAGCACCGCACGCCCGGCCTCGAAGCGCCGCACCACCCGGTCCAGTGTGACCTCGGCCCCACGCTCGCTCATGCCCCTTCCCCTTCGCTTTTTCCGGAGGGCAGGCCAACTTCGGGGGGATTATTTCCGCAGCGCGCGCTCCACCAGCGGGATGCGGTCCTGGCCCCAGAACAGCTCGGTCTCGTCCACGATCCAGGTGGGGGCTCCGAAGACCCCGGCGGCGGCGGCCTTCTCCGTGGCGACCTTGAGCTCCTCCTTGATGGCCGGGTCCGCGGTGCGCGCCAGGATCTCGTCGGCGCCCTCGCCGATCAGCGCCCGCAGCTCGCCGTCGTCGGAGATGTCCCTGTCCTCGGCCCAGTAGGCCCGGAAGGTCCGCTCCCGGAACCCGGCCTTCCGCTCCTCCGGCAGCGCCAGGTACACCCGCAGCGGCTTGATCGTCACCATCGGGAAGCGCGTCGGGAACTTGTAGGGAACCTCCAGGTACTCGGCCCACCGCTCCAGGTCCTTCATCACGTGGCGCTGCTTCGCCTGCGAGAAGGTGAGGATGGGGGCGTCCGCCTGGCCGATGGCGCGGAACAGGCCGCCCAGCAGCATCGGGCGCCACCGGAGCGTCGCCCCGGTTCGCGCCGCCAGCGCGTCGGCCTGGGTGCTCCCCAGGTAGGCGAAAGGAGAGGAGAAATCCCAGTACAGGTCGAGGGTGTGAGCCATGGTGGCGGCGAGGGTACAGCCCCCGGGCCCCCGGGCCAACCGGGGCGTTTGCGCCGGTTGCTGCGGGCGGAGGGGTGCTCTACACCGGGGCCATGCCGATGATGGAAGCGATGGTGCTCCGCGCCCACGGGGGACCCGAGGTGCTGGAGCGGGCGACGGTCGAGATCGCGCCGCCGGGCCCCCGGGAAGTGCTGGTGCGGGTGCAGGCGGTGGCGATGAACCACATGGACCTCTGGGTGCGCCGCGGGCTCCCTCACCTGAAGCTGCCGTATCCTTTCCGGCTGGGCTGCGACATCGTCGGCGTGATCGAGGAGCTGGGCCCCGGCGCCCGCGGCGCTCGCGTCGGCGACCGGGTGCTGCTCCAGCCCGGGGTCTCCTGCGGGGTCTGCTCCGCCTGCCTCGCCGGGCGCGACAACCTCTGCCGCGGCTACGGCATCCTCGGCGAGAGCGCCCAGGGCGGCTACGGCGAGCGGATCGTCGTGCCCGACGCCAACCTGCTCCCCTGTCCTGCGAACCTCTCGACCGAGGAGGCGGCCTCGCTGCCCCTTTGTCTGCTCACCGCCTGGCAGATGGTCTTCAAGAAGGCCCGGGTGACGCCGGGGCAGACGGTGCTGGTGCAGGCCGCCGGCAGCGGCGTCTCCAGCCTGGCCATCCAGCTCTGCAAGCTGGCCGGCGCCCGCGTCATCGCCACCACCGGCACCGACGAGAAGGCCGCCCGCGCCCGCCAGCTCGGCGCCGACGAGGTCATCAACTACTCCACGCAGGATTTTGTCGCGGAGGTCCGGAAGCTCACCGGCAAGACCGGCGTCGACGTCGTCCTGGAGCACGTCGGCGGCGAGGTCTTTGTCCGGAGCATCCTTGCCGCCCGGTGGGGGGGGCGCGTGGTCACCGTCGGCGCCACCACGGGCCACGCTGCTTCCCTGGATCTCCGCCAGATCTTCTTCCGTCAGGTCGAGGTGCTGGGCTCCACCATGGGGAGCAAGGGGGATCTGCACGAGGCGCTGGCGCTGGTCGAATCCGGCAAGATCCGCCCCGTCGTCGACCGTGTGCTGCCGCTCTGGCAGGCCCGGGAGGCCCACGCCCTGCTGGAGGGCCGCCTTGTCTTCGGCAAGCTGGTCCTCACCGTACCCGGGGCTTGACCCGGGGCGCGGCGATGCCCGTGCGTTGTCGCGTGGGCGTGGGGGAGTTACCTTCGTGGGGTGAAGGTCGAGAGTTTGGAAGAGCACGAGCTCGCCTGGGTGCTTGAAAATGAGGCTCTCTGGCAGCGAGCCCACGAGATCACGAAGCAGCATCCTCAGCTCGACGTGAGCCTTGTCTATCACACCCTCGTGAACCTCCAGCGTACCCCTGAAGCCCGGCTTGCCCGGGGGCTTGCCCGTGGAACTCGCTCCGCTCACCGAGGTTGAAGTCCAGTTCCTCCGGGAGCTGCATCGCCGCGGTGTACGCTTCGTGCTGATCGACATGGGCGCCGCTGTTCTCCAGGGGGCGACGGCTGTAACCCAGGATCTCGACCTGTGGTTCGAGGATCTCGTCGATCCACGGATCGCGGAGGCTGCCCGTGCGGTCGGGGGGATCTTTGTGTCGGGTTCCTTCGGGATGATGCCACCCACCCTCGGCGGTGCTCTTGGAGATCGCTTTGATGTTGTCACGCACGCGCATGGTCTCGGTTCCTTCGCCGAAGAATTCCCGGGGACATTGGCGCTGGAGCTCCAGGGCGTGCCTTTGCGCCTGCTCTCCCTGGAGCGTATCCTCGTCAGCAAACGAGCCACAAACCGCCCCAAGGATATCGCTCAGCTGCCTGTCCTGGAGGCCGTGCTCGCCGTCCGCAAGGCAACCTTAACACACAGGCCCGCACGTACCGCCGCAGGAGGGCACCATCCACCTCCGGCGCCCGCTCCCCGGTCCTTGCCTCCGTTCGTTCGCACCTCAGCTCCCGCCCTGTCAACAGGAACAGGTCCGTCGCCCGTCGCTCCACCCCCAGCAGCCTCCCCAGCGACAGCACCGTCACCGGGAGGGCGGGGTGATCGCTCCCCCGCGCCCGCTCCAGGAATTCTTCGGGGCTCACCTCGTCGCACCGGAACCCCTCCGCCCGCAGCGCCTCCACGAGCTGCGCCAGCGTCGCTCCTCGCCGGCTCGCCACGTGGAACACCCCCTCCCGCACCCCCTGGCCGATCAGCGCGGCGATGGCCCGGGCGGCGTGGTCCACCGGCGTCACGTCCACCCGCAGCGCCTCGTGGTCGCCCCGCGGGACGCACCCCAGGACCGCCAGCCCCCGGAGCACCTGCGCGAGCTGGCAGTGCGGCGCGCTTTCACCGGTCCGGGTGTCTCCGGTCAGCAACCCTGGCCGGATCACCGCATGCGGTCGCCCCCGGAGCAGCTCTTCCGCCTGCCGCTTGCTCCGGGCGTATCCGCCAAAAATAGCCGAAATTTCACCGGGATCGGTCTCCTCGTCGAGGAGGGTCGCCGGGTGATCCGTGGCCACGAAGACCGAGAGGGTCGAGACGTGGAGCAGGGCCTTCGGGGCCCCCTCGTCCAGCAGCCGGGCCACCTGCCGGGTCGCCTCCACGTTGGGCCCGCGGAGCACCTCCAGCGGAGCCATCAGGTGCACCCGCGCCGCCCCGTGGACCACCACGCCCACTCGCTCGCCGAGGTCTCGCCACTCCCCTGGCGCCAGCCCCAGCCGCTCCCGCTCCGCGTCCCCCGCCCACACCTCGACCCGGTGCTCGGGCAGCGTCTTCCCCAGCGCCGCCAGCGCCGCCTCCAGCCGCCGCCGCGCGCTCAGCCGATCCGGCGCCCGCACCAGCGCGTGGAGGGGCCGATCCTCCCGCTCCAGCAACGTCGCCAGCAGCCAGGACCCAAGGAACCCGGTTGCCCCGGTGAGCAAGATCCCCCCCGGATCCACGCCCGCCCGCTGCGTCCGCCCCTCCCTGCCGGAAATCCCCCCCTCTCTGCTGGGGGTCTCCCCCTCTCCGCGAGAGACGGAGAGGGGGCCGGGGGGTGAGGCACCCTCACGAACTGCTGAGGATCCCCCCTCTCCGCGAGAGACGGAGAGGGGGACAGGGGGTGAGGCTCTGCAAGCGACGGACCGCGGGCCGAGGGGAGAGGCGCTCGCCAGCGACAGGGGGGTCGGGGGAGCGGTATAGAGCGCGTCTTCCGGCAGGGGGCACCCGCGCAGCTCCGCCTCGGCCAGCAGCTCCAGGCCGGAGATCGAGTCACCCCCGAGGGTGAAAAAATCCTCCTCGGGGTCCACGAGATCGAGCCCCAGGATCTCCTCGAACAGGGAGCAGAACAGCGCGACCTTCTCCGGGAGATCGGCGCGGGGGCGGGGCGAGGCAGCGGGGTTCTGTTCGAGCAGCGCCGCGGGATCGACCTTGCCGCTGGGGCCCCGCGGGAGGCGCTCGACCTGGATCAACCGGGGGCAGAGAGACCGGGGGAGGTGACGGCGAGCGTGGTCGCGCAGCTCATCCCGCCGGTCACCGCCGCGGGTGACCACGAAGGCGAGGAGCTCCAGGCGGGGAGCCCTGCCGGATCGGGGGCGCTGCCGGGGGATCACCGCGACCTCGACCACCGCCGGGTGCGCCTGGAGGCAGGCTTCGATCTCCTCCGGGGCCACGAGCTGGCCGCGGAGCTTGAGCTGCCGGTCGATACGGCCCAGGAATTCCAGATCGTCGTCCGGGAGGCGGCGCACCCGATCGCCGGTGCGGTACCAGCGCGCTCCGTCGATCTCGACGAAGCGCTCGGCCTCCAGCGAGGGCTGGGCCACGTAGCCGAGGGCCAGGGCGACGCCGCCGAGAAGGAGCTCTCCTTCCTCGCCCTCGGCCACCTCGCTGCCCCTCGCTCCTTCCACGCGGCAGCGCACGTGGGGGAGCGGACGCCCCAGCAGCGGGCGGCTCCAGGTATCCGGGGAGCAGGGGGCGATATGGGTGCAGATGGTGGCCTCGGTGGGGCCGTAGACGCTCAGCACCCGGAGGCGCCGGGCGTGGAAGCGCACCGCGTCGGGCGGGCAGACCTCGCCGCCGATCACCAGCGTCTCCAGGGAGGAGGGGAGGGGACCGAGGAGCGGGAGGAGGGAAGGGGGGAGGTCCGCGTGGGTGATGCGCTCGGCGGCCAGGAACTCGACCAGGGCGCGGGGGGAGAGATCCGACGGGGGGACGCAGAGGGTGGCGCCGGAGAGCAGGGTGGTGCCGATGTCCGACAGGGAGGCGTCGAAGCCAGGGGAGAGGAACCAGAGGGCGCGTTTCCCCGGGGCGAGACCGAAGGCGGTGATCTGCGCGTCGATCACCGGGAGGAGCCCGCCGTGGCCCATTTTTACCCCCTTCGGTCGCCCGGTGGAGCCGGAGGTGTAGATGACGTAGGCGACCGGACCCGGTGGATGGGCGGCGATCTCGGCGCGGATCGCCGCCCGGCGCGGCGGCGGGGTGGCCGGGTCGAGAGGAAGGAAGGCGCCACCCGCGCGCCAGCAGGCCAGCGCCTCGACGACGAAGGCGACGGAGCGGGGCCGCTCGATGCACCGGAGCGATCCGGGGCCGAAGCCTCCCGACCGGAGCCGCGTGGCTTCCTCCTCGATGGCGTGGAGGAGCTGGCGGTAGGTGACCGAGCGGGTAGGCTCCTGGATGGCGACAGCGTCTCCGCGGGCGAGGGCGACCTGGTCGAGGCGCTGGAGGAAGGGGGGAGACGTGCGGAGAGTCATCCGCGTGGCGGGGTGCGCACGTAGTCGACAACCGCAGAGCCGGTGCAGCGGCTGTCAACGCTGGGGGCCCCGCGGTCGTGGGCCAGGTCATCGAGGTCCACGAAGCGGAAGTCGAGGCTGAAGCGGGTGCGCCCCGTGCTCTGGGGGAGCGTCCGGTGGTAGTGAGCCCCGGCGAAGAGGAGGTTCTCCCCCCGGCGGCAGGAGAAGCCCAGCGCTGGCCCCGGATCCGGCTGGCCGAGGGTGCCCGGGTAGTGGGCGCGCTCGCCGTCCTTGCGATCCTGCCAGCCGATCTTCAGCCCCCATCCTTGCTTGACCCAGGTGTCGTAGTCGAAGCGCTCCGAGTCGTTGGGGATCACCTCCCGGAGCCGCTCCGGGTAGAACACGAAGGTCTCCTCTTCCTCCAGGTCATCCAGCGGGATCCAGAAGGCGATCACGGAGCGCGGGTGGGCGTACCAAGTATCCCGGTGGGGGTAGTACACCGCCCGGGACGCCGGATTTTGGTGGCCGTCGTGGAGCACCACCCGGATCCGGATCGGGTCGAAGGCGCAGCGCTCCGGGTCGACCCCCACCGCCTCCATCGCCGCCCGCACCCCGTCGTGGAACCGCCTCTCCAGGAAGAAGATCCGCCGTAGCTCACCGACCCTGGTGAAAATTTCGTCGTTGGAGAGCCGCTCGTGGACCTTCCTCGGATCGCTCCCCAGCCGCTCCGAGAGCAGGTCGCGCACCTCGTCCACGAGGCGGAGCGAGGCCGCCGTCGGTGGCAGCAGGAACAGATCGCCGCCGTAGAGCCGCGGCAGCAGCTCCCCCCGGGGCGGTGCGGCGCGGAGCAGCGCAGTCACGCGGGCCTCCGGGCCCGCAGGATCAACCGCGGGCTGTCGAGCTGGAGCGGCGAGCCCCGATCGTCCCCGTACATTTCCACGTCGATGAACCCCACGGAGGCGAGGAGCTGGGCGACCTCGTGGGGCATGTAGAGCCGCACCGAGCTGGGCCAGGTCTTCCGCCGCCCGTCCGGCAGGAAATACATCCACCGCTTCTCCAGCGTCCCTCGTGCCAGGTTCACCGTGCTCTCCCGGTGCAGCACCACCTCGCCCTGGGGCGTGTTTCGCCGGATCACCACGTCCTTCTGGAGCCCCCGCAGTACCCCCGGAACGTTCATGAAATCCAGGAGAAAAAGGCCCCGGGGTCGCAGTGCGTCGTGGGCCCGGCGCAGCATCCGGGCGTTCCCCTCGTCCTCCAGGTGGTAGCCGAAGCTCGTCCACCAGTTGAACACCCCGTCGACGGGCCGTTCCGGGATGAACTCCGTGGCATCCGCCGCGTGGAACTCCACCCGCACCTGCGCCTTCTCTGCGTCCCGTTTCGCCCGCGCGATGTACCCCTCGATCAGATCGACCCCCGTCACGTCGTAGCCCCGCCTCGCCAGCGGGATGCTCAGGCTCCCGATGCCGCAGCACTGATCCAGCACCCGCATCCCTGGCACGATCCCCAGCTTCTCCACCACGAAGTCCAGGGTTCTTTCCGTCTCCCGGGGGCTCCCCCGGTGCAGGAGCACCTCGGCCAGAAGATCGTCGTACAGGTTCTCCCACCAGGTCGCCATCAACCCCCAGGGTACACCAGAACGCCCCCACCCGGGGGGGCCTCGTCACTCGAACAGCTTGGTATGGAGCGTCCGGACAGCCACGTCCACGTCGCGGTCGTCGATCACCATCGATACGTTGATGCTCCCCGAGGCGTAGCTCAGCATCTCGATGTTCACCCCCGCGTCCGCCACCGCCGAGGTGATGTGTGCCGCCGCCCCGGCCTTTGTGGGTAGGTTGTGACCCACGACGGCGAGGATGGTCTTCCCGGTGTCGACGCGGCACTCGCCCAGGTGGCCGATGTCGGCGGCGACGGAGCGGAGCAGGTCGGCGTCGGCGGCGCTGAGGGAGACGCTGACCTCGCTGGTGGTGACCATGTCGACGACGAGGCCGCGGCGGGTGGTGGCCGCGAAGAGCTCCGCCAGGAAGCCGGGGTGGGCGAACATGTGCTCGGAGCGGATCGTGAGGATGCTCTGGTTCTCCTTGTAGGCGATGCTGGTCACCGCGCGAGGGCGCTCGCCGGGGGTGCGGGTGATCACGGTGCCGGGGTGATCGGGGCGGTTGGTGTTGAGGACCCGCACGGGGATGTTCTTGCGGATGGCGGGGATCAGGGTCTCCGGGTGGAGGACGCGGCTGCCGAAGTAGGCGAGCTCGGCGGCCTCGTCGAAGCTCATGGAGGGGATGTTGCGGGCGCTCTGGACCAGGTGCGGGTCGGCGCTCATCACGCCGTCCGTGTCGCTCCAGATCTCGGCCTCCTCGGCGTCGAGGGCGGCGGCGACGAGGGTGGCGGTCAGGTCGCTGCCGTTGCGGCCCACGGTGGTGATCTCTCCCGCCTCGGTCTTGCCGACGAAGCCGGTGACGATGGGGGTGACGCCCTCCGGGACCCGGGCGGCGAAGGCCTCCTTCATCCGGGCCTCGTAGCCTGGGAGCGGCCTGGCGGCGCCGAAGCGGGCGTCGGTGAGGAAGCCCAGATCCCATACGTCGAAGGCCTGGCAGCGGAGGCCGTGGCGAGCGAAGAGGTCGGCGATGACCCGGACGCTCATGCGCTCGCCGAAGCTGGAGATGTAGTCGAGGCTACGGGGGCTCAGCTCCCGCACCAGCCGGACCCCCCGGAGCAGGTCGGTGATCTCCTGGAAGAAGGGGTCGAGGAGCGCGTCGTCGCAGCCGCACCCGCGGGCGATCTCCCGCTGCCGAGCGATCACGTCCTGCTCGGCGTCCTGCTTCCCGGAGGCGGCGGCCTTGCCGGCGGCGATGAGCGCGTTGGTGATCCCCTTGTGCGCCGAGCACACCACCACCGGCTTCCTGGGGAGCCTGCCCCGGACGATCTCCTGAACTTTCTCGATCTGCACCCGGTCCGCGACGGAGCTACCGCCGAACTTCATCACCAGCATGAGGGTTGTTCTCCAGGCGTCACCTTTCCGACGCCGGGGGCGCCTTAAAGCATGACCGGCGGCGCCTGCACAGCCCCGCCAGCGCCGCCAGCGTCAGGGAGGCTCCCCACGGCGACCGCGTCGCCCCGTACCGGCACTGGCACCCGCCCTCCTGCTCGCTCTCCGCGGGCGCCAGCGTGAAGCCTTTCTTCCCCGCCGCCCCGGCGCCTCCCTTGCCGCCGGATCCAGCGACGCCCTGGCCGCCCTGCGCGGACGTCCCGCCCGCAGTCT
>CAZSDX010000156.1:0-12744 GCA_964605685.1 uncultured Polyangiaceae bacterium | reverse complement strand
GCCGGGGTCGGCGGCGCCGGGGCGGGGGGCACCGCGGGGGATGGCGGCGCCGGGATGGGTGGCGGGGGCGGCGAGGCCGGGGCCGGGGCAGGAGGTGATGCTGGAAGCTCCGGACAGGGTGGGGGCGGTGCATCCGGAAGTTCCGGACAGGCGGGGGCGGGGGGGGGGGCGCCGGTGCTGAAGTGCAGCGAGGATCTGGGGGCGGTGGTGAACGAGAGCGGGCAGGTTGTGGAGACCTGCGGGGCGGATCAGGGCTGCAAGGCCGGGGTTTGTGTGGATCTGTGCGAGGCGACGGAGGCGTCGGGGAGCAACCTGGGGTGCGAGTTCTGGGTGTCGACGCCGCGGACCATCGGGACCAAGTACGCGACGCCCTCGCTGCAGCCGTGCTTCGCGGTGCTGCTGGCGAACACGACGAAGAAGGCAGCGAAGGTGCAGGTGGAGCGGGGCGGGGTCTCGTTCGATGCGACGACGTTCGGGCGCATCCCGGAGGCGGGGAAGGAGCCGAAGGACTGGCCCATGCTCACGAGCGATGGGATTCCGCCGGACCAGGTCGCGGTGCTCTTTCTCTCCCACGATCCTGCGGCGACCTTCCAGGAGACGGGGCTGCCGCTCACCTGCCCGGTGGCGACGGCGACGGGGGCCTCCGGGGTCGAGGGCAACGGGGAGGCGCAGGGGTTCCGGCTGGCGACGGACGCGCCGGTGAGCGCCTACGATATCTTCCCGTTTGGCGGGGCGCGGTCCCATTTCCCCGGGGCGCAGCTGCTGTTCCCCCGGGCCGCGCTGGGGACCAACTACGTGCTGGTCGGGCCGCCGCGAGGCACGGCGGCGGCGCCCGGGCCAGGCTTCTTGCAGGTGCTGGCGGTGGGGGGCGACACGCAGGTGACGATCTCGCCGTCGGAAGATCTGCCGGCCTTGCCCGGGGTCCCGGCGATCCCGAAGGGGACGAAGGCGACCCTGGAGGTGAAGGCGGGGACGTACGTGCAGTGGGAGGTGGGCGGCTCCCACGATCTGGCGGGCACCATCCTGGAGAGCGATCAGCGGGTGAGCGTGTCGGTGGGCAACCGGTTCCTCCGGCTCCAGCCGTCGGACGCGCCGGGTGGGGACGCAACCCACAACGCCCAGCAGCCGGCCTCGTCGCTGGGCAACGATTACGTGGCGGCGCCCTACGAGACGCGGCGCAAGGACCTGCAACCCGAGGAGATCCAGTACCGGCTGGTGGGCGCGGTGGACGGGACGACGCTGACCTTTGATCCGGCGATCCCCGGGGCTCCGTCCCAGCTGGGTCGGGGCGAGGTCAAGGATTTCAAGACAACCCAGGCGTTCCGGGTCAGGAGCCAGGGCAGCGATCACCCCTTCGGCTTTGCGCAGATGATGATGACCGCGAACGTGCCTGGCGGGAGCCGCGAAGGCGCGCTGGTGCCGTACCTGAGCCCACCTTACCCGCTGGGCGATGAGGAGTTCGTGCCCCAGCTCCCGCCCGCCCAGTTCCGCTCCAGCTACGTGTTCCTGACGGACCTCACCTACGCGACCACCAACCTCACGGTGATCCGCGCTCGCGGCGCCGCAGGCTTCGAGGAGGTGGAGGTCGACTGCCTCGGCGTCATCGGCGGCTGGAAGCCCGTCGGTTCGGACGGGCAGTACGAGCACACCAGCGTCGATCTGCTCCGCGCCGGCAAGGCCAGCGGGACATGCCAGAACGGCCGCCAGCGGGCCACCAGCAAGGGGTCCTTTGGCCTGATCGTCTGGGGCCTCGATACCTACTCCTCGCACGGTTACCCCGCCGGCGGCAACGCGTTCAAGACCACCGAGGTGGTCATCAAGCCCTGACCCCCCACGTCACGCTGCGGAAGGAGCAGGCTCCCCCGGGTGTGAAGGGAAAGTCGAGTGATTTGGCGCGAGGGGACCGCGCCGGGAAGGGGCAGCCCGGCGCCGCTCACGCCCGGATCATATGGACCAGCGAGTAGATCATGCTGGCGGCGGAGGTGAGCACCAGCAAGGAGAGCAGCGACGCGCTGGCCATCGGGTGGCGCTCGATGGTGCGGCGCGCCTTGCCGGTGAGGCTCATCCAGAAGGTCACGGGGCACTCGACGTCGATGCACCCCTGGGCCCGGAGATGGATACGCTGGAGGAGCTCCTGGACCGACTGGTAGCGCCGGGCAGGATCCTTCTGGAGCCCCTTGACGACGATGTGGCGGAGGTCCGCAGGGACAGGCCCCTGGACGGGAGAGAGCTCCCAGAGCTTGTCCATGGCGGTCGGGGGGGCCTCGGCGGTGACGCCGTGGAGAACCTGGGCCAGATCCGTGCGGTCGTGGAAGGGGTGGCGCGTGGTGAGCAGCTCCAGCAGGAGCATGCACAGGCTGTAGATGTCGCTGCGCTGGTCGAGGGTGTCGTGCTGGCCACGGGCCTGCTCCGGCGACATGTAGAGCGGCGTCCCCAGGAGCGAGCCGACCCGGGTCTCCTGGAGGCGCCCGCTGTGTTTGGGGTTCCCGTCGCCCTCGGGGGTGGCGAGGGCGAAATCCGGCCCGCTGCCGACCTTCTTGGCGAGCCCCCAGTCCATGACCATCACCTCGCCGTAAGGCCCCACCATGATGTTGGCGGGCTTGATGTCCCGGTGGACGTAGCCCTTGTCGTGGGCGTACGCCATCGCCT
This sequence comes from uncultured Polyangiaceae bacterium, assembly GCA_964605685.1. Classification (GTDB taxonomy): domain Bacteria; phylum Myxococcota_A; class Polyangia; order Polyangiales; family Polyangiaceae; genus JANWXX01. Next base: position 10,095 of record CAZSDX010000156.1, on the reverse strand, counting down.
CCAGGATGGCGACGAAGATCTCCAGGCGGCGCTCGAAGGGGTACCGCTCGTGGTACGCCGGATCGCCCGCGGCGAGTTTTTCGATGATGTTCTCCAGCGTCTCCCCGTTGACGTACTTCATCACGAAGTAGAACTGGCCCTTCTCGTCCAGCCCCACGTCGTGGATCGGCACGATGCTGGGGTGTTCAAGCTGGCCCACCACCCGGATCTCCTCGACGAAGCGGGCCAGCGCGGTCGTCCCCTGGAGCTCGGGGCGCAGGCGCTTGACCGCCACATGCCGCTCGATGTCGTTGTCGCGAGCCATCACCACCTCGCCCACGCCGCCCTCGCCCAGGGGGCGGGTCTCCTGGTAGCGAGGGCGATCCCGGACCGAGATCCTGGGCTGGCCGTCCAGGAGCTCGACCCGGGGCAGCACCGTGGATCGAGGAGGCACCGCTCTGCCCCCGCTTAGCGGGACCGAGGCCGGGGCGAGGCTGCTGGCGGCCTGGGTCTCGGCCAGAGGAGCGAGCGGCGCGGTGCCCCCGAGGACCGTCGCCTCGAAGCCGCTCACCGCCGCGCCCCCCGCCGGAGGCGTCGGTGGGTTGATCCCCTCGACGACGGTGGCCTCGAAGCCGCTCACCCCCCCCCGCGCCGGGGTCGGGGACGCAGGCGGTGTGCCGTCGTAGGCGAGGGTGCGCTGGAGAACCCGGGCAGGCTCCTCGTAGCCCAGGGTGCGCTGTGCAGAGGGTGATGCGACCGACGCAGGACGGGAGGGGATCATGACGACCTCGCAGGATAGGTGATCCTCTCCAGTATGCACGCCTTGCGGTCCGGGTATCGCCCGCAACAATCCTTTACACGCACGCAAGGGCGCGGGGAGCCGCCACCGGCCCGGGGTCAGGCGCTCTTGATCGAGGAGCCGAGGGTCAGCCGGACCGTCAGGGCGCTGGCGAGGACCGGGACCGCCACGGAGAGGGCGAGGGCCGCCGCGCTGGCCGCGGAGCCGGGCAGGAGGTACCAGAGGGCCGCGGCGACGGGGATCGGGGCCAGCAGGGCCATGCCCCAGGCAGGCCTGCCGGTGGGCAGGGCGCGGACCTTGAGCTTCAGGAGGATCACGTCCAGGGCCAGCATGGTGGTGGCCAGGGTGCTGGCGACAGGAGTGGCGAGGGCGACCAGGATCAACCAGGTCAGCCAGAGATTGTCGAGCACCGGCTTGGGCCTGGCCAGGAAGAGGTAGGCGGTGACGGCGACCCAGGAGCTGGCGATGGCCCCGACGTAGGTGGGGCCGATCCAGGAGGCAAGGCGCGAGATCTTCATGACAGGGACTCCTACGAGCTGGTAGCGGACAGTATTCCTCGCGGAGCCAGGCCGCGCCAGCCAGCCCGAGAATACTTGACGAAAAGAAGCCTCTGCTCCATCCCGGTGGGGTGCATTTTTCCTTCCCCTGCGTCGTGATCCGCCACGCCAGTGGCCGGGTGACGCTGACGCCGATCGAGCACCCGGAGCTGGGGGTCCACTCGGATTCCCTCGACGACGCGCGGCTCGACCTCTCCCTGGCCCTGGACGACCGCATCCGGCGCGCTCACCCCCGGCACCTGTGGCGCTACGCCGGCGGCGCAGAAGGGGAGCCCGCCACCCTCCCCATCGCGGCGCTGCCGGTGTGGCATGGAGAGATCAGCTCCAGGGTCCCCATCCCGCTGCTCTCCTGGCAGCGGCAGGGGCTCAACAAGATGCGCGAGGTCCACCTCCCGCAGCTCGACCTCCGCTTCTGGATCGACCCGGAAGCCCAGCCCCTCGACGCCCTCAAGCCCGCGCTGATCGAGACCCTCGATGCGATGAACAACGAGGAGCGCCTGGCGCTCGCGGTCGGGGGGCGCGCTTCCTTCGAGCCAATCGAGGTCGAATGTGACCCCCTGCGACTCTCCGCGCTACGGTCGGGGGAGCTGCACCTGGACGCCCGTCCCTTCCGGTCCAAGGAGGAGCAGGACGAGCTGGATCAGGAGGAGGCGAGCGCGAGGAAGCGGCGGCAGAAGGCCCGGGAGCAGGAGAAGAAGCGGAGGGAGCGGCAGCGGAGGCAGACGCCGGTGCTGCGCAGGACGGCGCTGGCGCTCCACACCCGGGCGGCTCGGGGCCGCCTGGAGCCGGCCTGGGAGCGGGAGGCGGAGGTGGAGCGGCTCCTCGGGTACGTGGAGCGAGAGCGGCCGCAGCCGCTGGTGCTGGTGGCGCCCCAGGGGTCCGGCAAGACGGCGCTGTTGGAGGCGCTGGCGTGCCGGATGGGGGATCCGAAGGGCCCCCGGGCGAGGCGAGCGAGGCCGATCTTCCTGCTGGACGGCTCGCGGATGATCGCCGGGATGGGCGGGTTCGGGGAGTGGCAGCAGCAGCTCCAGGAGTGCGTGGAAGAGGCGAGGCGGAGCGGGGCGATCCTGCTGCTGGGGAGGCTTCTGGACCTGCTCGACGCGGGCAAGAGCGCCCACAGCGACAACAACGTGGCGCAGGCGCTGGCGCCGGTGCTGGCCTCCCGGGAGATCACCGTGCTGGCGGAGGCGACGCCGGAGGACTGGGCCCTGGTGCAGCGGCGCAACGCCTCCTTCGCCAGCGTGTGGGCGCCCTGGGTCGTCGAGGAGCTTGGCCCGGAGGCGGTGCGGAGGGTGCTGGACCGGGTGGCCGGGGCGCTGGCGGAGCGCGCCTCGCTGCGGGTGCTCCCCGGCGCGGTGACGGAGGCGCTGGCGCTCTGCCGCCGCTTCTGGCCCTACGGCTCGCTGGTGGGGAACACGGTGACCTTCCTGCGGAGGCTGGTGGCCGCCCGGGCCCACGAGCGGGCCCAGCAGGTGGACCGGCTGGACGCCATCGAGTTCTTCTCCACCGAGGCCGGCATCCCCGCGGCGCTGCTCCGCGACGACCTCACCCTGGACCCGGAGGAGGTCCGGGCCTTCCTCGCGGCGCGGGTGATGGCGCAGCCCCACGCGGTGGAGCAGGTGGTGCGGGTGGTGTCCACCCTCAAGACCTCGCTCCAGGATCCGAAAAAACCCGCCGCCGTGCTGCTGTTCGCGGGCCCCACCGGCGTGGGGAAGACCGAGCTGGCCAAGGCCCTGGCCGAGTTCCTCTTCGGCAGCCGCGACCGGATGATCCGCGTCGACATGGGGGAGTACCTCGGCCCCGACGCGCTGACCCGCCTGCTGGGCGACGGCGACGGCGACGGCCTGCTCCCCGCCCAGGTCCGGCGCCAGCCCTTCTGCGTGCTGCTGCTCGACGAGCTGGAGAAGGCGCACCCGGTGGTCTTCGACGCGCTCCTCGGCGTCCTCGGCGAGGGACGGCTGAGCGACGCCGACGGCCGCTTCACCGACTTCCGCAACGCCGTCCTCGTCATGACCACCAACCTCGGCGCCGACACCCTCCGCGCCCGCGTCGGCTTCGGCGGCGGCGACGAGGCGACCAGCCAGGAGGCCGTCCGCCTCCACTACCTGGCCGAGGCCCAGCGCTTCTTCCGCCCCGAGTTCTTCAACCGCATCGACTCCCTCATCGTCTTCCGGCCCCTCGGCGCCGAGGCCATCCGCGACATCGCCCGGCGGGAGGTCCAGAAGGTCGCCCGCCGCGAGGGGCTGCTCCGCCGCGACATCGACCTGCAGATCACCGACCAGGCCCTCGACGCCCTCGCCGCCGAGGGGCTCGACCCTCGCCTGGGCGCTCGCCCCCTCAAGCGCGCCATCGAGCGCTCCCTCTCCATCCCCGCGGCCACCTGGCTCGCCTCTCACCGCCAGGTCGGCCCTACCCGGCTCCACGTCAGGAAAGACCCCGCCCAGGAAAGGCTACTGTTCCGGGCCGAGGGGCTGCGCCGGGACGCGGAGGGGTCCCGGGCGCAGGCAGAGCAGCTCCTGGAGGAAGCGGCGGACCTGCGCGCCCTCCTCTCTCGCTGGGATCGCTGCGCCACGGTCCAGAACCTCCGATCCAGGCTCGGCGTGCTGGAGCACAGCCTGCGCAGCAAGGGCTTCTGGGAGGACAAGGCGCTGGCGGAGGAGATCGCCCGGGAGGCGAGCCTGCTCCGGGGGCTGGTGGAGCCGCTGACCGAGCTGCGCCGCGGGTCGGAGGCCGCGGAGGATCTGGCGGTGGAGGCCTGGTACGATCGGCGCGCCGACGTGGTGGAGACGCTGAGCGAGGAGCTGGCGGCGATGCGGGAGCGATTCGCGGGGATGCCCCGGGCCATCTACCTGGGGCAAGGGGCGCAGGTCTCCGCGGTGATGATCTACCTGGTGGCGCCGCGGGGGGCCTGGAGCGAGCTGATCCTGCTCTGGAAGATCTACCGAAAATGGGCCGAAGCCTGGATGCTGGAAGTCCGACCCTACATCGCCGAGCCGATCCCGGATCTTCCCCCGAACACCAAGCAAGAAGACCCGGACAAGCTGTTCACCTGGAGGCCAGGCTCGCCGGACTCCGTGGCCGGGCCGCTCCCGGCGGCGGTGGCGCTGCTGGTCCACGGCACGCCGGAGGCGAAGCTGCTGCTGACGGAGGAAGGAGGACACCGCTTCGGAGGGGGCTCCGACATGGTGGTGAAGGTGCGCTGCTACCCGCAGCCCGGCGGCGGAGGACAGCCCCGGGAGCTCAAGTTCGTGCTCCCCCAAGCGAGCACCGTCCCGGAGATCCGGCGGTACAGCCGCAGCAAGGACACCGTGCGCGATCTCCGCCTCGATGAGGACTTCCCTCTGGCGGCGTTTGACCTCGATGCCTTCCACGCACGCTGGATCGAGCAGAGCTGCATGAACGACGGAGAACCGGGGTGGAACTTACCCTCCCGCTGGTGGTGCTCCAGCACGGGCGCCGGCTGATCGAGGCGTGGGTCCCTCTGTTCCCCGAGGTGCGGGGGGTGGGCCCGTCGCTGGCAGAGATGCGAGACGACCTGGCGCTGGCGGTGATGGAGCGCTTCTACACGGACGCCGCCCACCGCCTCGGCGCCTACCAGATCGCCCCGGCGGCCCGCGTCGAGATGGTGAACGTCGAGCGGACCATCCACGACACGGAGCGGAAGAAGCGCTGGGAAATCCAGGGGAAGATCGGGGTGCTGGTAGAGCGGTGGCCAGACGCCGGGTTCCTGGTGGTGACGCCGACCCGCGTCCCCGTGCCTCGCTTCGCCGTGCTCAACGAGGATCACCTGGAGGCGTCGGTCGTGGCCCAGGTCGCCCGCTGGTGCCAGGAGCACCACCAGCTCACCCTGGAGCCCTGGGTGAGCCGGCGGCGCGAGCGCCTGGACCTGCTGGTGGTGGACGCCATCGCGCCGACGATCCTGCCCCACACCCACCCGGGAGCCCGGAAGCTCCGGCCCAGGAAGAAGGACCCGGAGAAGGGCAAGGAGCCAGGGAAAGAGCCGGAAGAAGACCCGCAGGAGGAGCTGGATCCGGAAGATCCGGATGCTCCCGCCCCGGAGCCGCTGACCGGACCCCAGGTCGAGGAGAAGCGGCGCATCGCCCGGCTGACGGTGCGGGAGCTGCGGCAGGTGGGGAGGAACCTCTCCCACGCCGTGGAGGACGACAACCTGGGCCGCGCCTTCGGCCGCGATGGCCTGGTGGACGCCCTGGTCAACGACCTGGCCACCCGGGAGGGCACCGCGGTGGTGCTGGTGGGCCCGCCGGGGGTGGGCAAGAGCGCCGTGGTCCACGAGTTCACCCGGAGGCTCCACGGGTTCAACCGCAAGAACGGGCTGCGCCGCGACGTCTGGCGCGTCGACGGCAACCGCTTCATCGCCGGGATGAAGTACGTCGGCCAGTGGGAGGCGCGCGCACGAGAGATGATCTCCGAGCTCCAGGAGACCGGCGACATCCTGTTCCTCGACGACCTGGCGTCGATGGTGCAGGCAGGCCGCACCGGCAAGTCGGACACCAACGTCGCCCAGTTCCTCGCGCCAGCGCTGGCCCGGGGGACGCTGACCCTCCTCGCCGAGTCGACGCCGGAGCGCCTCGCCTGGGCCCGGGAGCAGGAGCCGGGCTTCGTCCAGCTCTTCCGGGCCATCCCGATCCACCCGATGACGTCGCGGGCCTCCCTGCCGGTGCTGATCGGAGCCCTGCGCGACCTGGAGAGCGAAGCAGAGGGCCTGCGCGCCCCCCAGCGCATGACCCCCGGCGCCCTGGAGACGACCCTCCGGCTCACCGAGCGCTTCCTGCCCAACGAGGCGTTCCCGGGGAAGGCGGTGCGGCTGCTCCGGGCCACCCTCGACCGCCTTGTCGAGCCGACCCCGGCCCGGGGCGGCGGCCAGGAGCGCCGCTACGGGCCGCCGCAGGTCCAGGCCACGTTCCAGCAGCGGACCGGGCTGCCGGACTTCGTCCTCGACCCAGAGCAGGCCCTCCCCCGCGATGAAATCGCCGCCCGCTTCCGCCACCAAATCGCCGGGCAGCCGGAGGCCATCGACGCGGTGACCGACCTGGTGCTAGCGCTCCAGCAGGGGCTCTGCGACCCGGACAAACCCCTCGGAACCTTCCTCTTCGTGGGGCCGACGGGCGTGGGAAAGACAGAGAGCGCACGGGCCCTCGCTCGCGTCCTCTTCGGGAGCCCGGACCGGCTGGTGCGCTTCGACATGAGCGAGTTCACCGCAGCCTCGTCGGTCACGAGGCTGCTCGGGCACCCGGGGGATCCGGACGGCGAGCTGACCTCCGCGCTCCGGGTGCAGCCCTTCTGCGTGATCCTCTTCGACGAGATCGAGAAGGCGCACCCCCGGGTCTTCGACGCGCTGCTCCAGCTCCTGGGCGAGGGCCGGCTGAGCGACGCCGCGGGCCGCCTAGCGGACGCGCGTCAGGCGGTCCTGGTGATGACCTCCAACCTCGGAGTGCGGGAGGCAGCGTCGCAGACCGGCTTCGCCCGCGGAGGAGGCGACGGCGCGCGGGCCCACTACCTGGCGGCGGCCCAGCGCTTCTTCCGCCCCGAGTTCTTCAACCGTATCGACCGCATCGTCCCCTTCCGATCCCTCGACCCGGAGGCCCTCCGCCGCGTGGTCGAGCAGCAGCTCGGCGAGCTGCTGGGCCGCCGCGGCATCACCCGGGCCAACCTGCTGGTCGAGGTGGAGCCGGCCATGCTCGATGCCCTGGTGGAGCGGGCTTACGACCCTCGCTTCGGCGCCCGACCTCTCAAGCGCGAGATGGAGCGCCAGCTCACCGTCCCTCTCGCCCACCACCTGGTCCGACGCCGGAACGACGACTTGACCCTGGTGATGCTCCAGCGCCTGGGCGACGGGATGGCGCTCCGGGTCCGGGCGCTCCACGAGCGCCGCCTCCCTGACATCGAGCGCGCCATCCCCGAGACGACCCAGGACTGCCAGGCAGCCTTCGACCGGCTCGACCAGATCGCCGACACCTTCAAGACCCGGCTCATGCCGCTGCTGGCCGTCGGCTCCGGCGACGAGCGCCTCGACCTGGCCCGGGCCTACCTCCTCGACGAGATCCGCGCATTCCAGCAGAGCGTCCAGCGGGCGGAGGAGGACCCAATCCTCACGGAAGATTTCATCGAGGAGGAGGACTCCCAGGAGGACAAAACACGCCGCGCCAGGCTGGCCAACGCGCACCGCAGCCGCCACCGCCGCGCCCACCCGCCGCGCCCCACGCCGGGCTACACGATGGTCCCGACCTACGCCCCCCCCGCCATGATCCTCCAGCGAGCCCGGGAACTGCTCGTGCCGCTGCTGGACTCCGCCGACGTCCTGCTGGCCCGGGCCGGCGCCGCCGACGCCATTGAGCGCTGGACCCTGCTCTTCGAGCCCATGCCCGGCTTCCGCCCCGGCGACATCCACTACACGACCCTCGTCAGGAGGCTGGCCTTTCTCCTCCCGACGATCCGTCACGATTGCGAGCGGAAGCAGGACGGCGAGACCCGCTGGACCAGCTCCGAAAACACGGACCTGTCCAGCATCCACATCCGCCAACGGCTCGTGCTGGAGGGCTTCGCCCTGCGCCCCCTCGTGAGCGCCTTCCCGGGCTTCGCCGTGGCTTCCAGCGATCTCCAGAGTCCCTGCGTCATCCGGGTACACGCCCTCGAAGGGGACGACCCCGACGCCCTCATCGCCGACCTCGACGAGCGGCGCCAGGCCATCCTGCTCCAGCGCCACCGGGGCGAGGATGTCTCGCTGCCGGACGTGCTCGACCGGGTGACCTTCCGCCACGAGTCTGCCCGGTGGATCCACATCCCCACCGGGCTCTCTCTCTCCGAGGACACCGCGACCAGCTGCACCGCGCTGCTGGCGGCCTGCTACCGGGCGGCTTCCCGGGAGCCGACCGGATGACCGCAGGCCGCGCCTCCCCGCGGGCGAGGCGCCCCGGACGGCTCCGGCTTCCCCACCCCGGGGATGCTGCTACGCTGGGGGGGATGCGCCTCTCCTGGCTCCTTGCCGCCGCGCTGCTCGCCGGCTGCGCCCGCCCCACCCCCGCCGAGCCGCCGAAGGGAGGTGCCGGAGGGAAGAACCTCGGGACCGGCACCTTCGCGCAGCCTATCCAGCGCTGCGGCCCCCGGGACTCGTACCACTACGTCGCCCGGGACTTCCAATGCAACGACGGGACCAACCCCTTCGCGGGGCAGCTCCAGGAGGCGGCCCGGGCGCGGCAGGGCGCGCGGGAGCACCCGGGGGGCCACATCATCGACCTCTACCGGGTCCCTTGCTCCGGGGGGGATGTGACCGTCTACGTGGACATGTACGGGTGCGCCGAGCAGGAGGCGAAGCTCGCAGGAGGGCCCTCGCCGGGGCTGAAGCGGGCCACCCAGGCCTTCGACGGGGGGGATTTCCCGGAGGCGGTCCGCGAGTGCATGGCGGTGGTCGACCGGAACGCCCCGGATCAGGACGCGGTGGAGTGCCTGGCGATCACCCCGGCGGCGATGGCCCTCTCCGGGGGGGAGCCCCAGGCCCTGAAGCTGGTGGGCGGGTTCTGCAGCAAGCTGCCGACGGGGGATCAGCAGAAGATTCGGGTCCAATTTGTCGAGCAGGTGGCCAGGTGGGTGTTCCGGGGCTCCAGGGGGCGTCTGTCTCGGGCAGAATTTGGCGCCATCGTCGGCCGCTTCGCCACCGCCTGCGGGGTCAACGACGCGCAGGGAGCCTGAGGTTCGCTCGGCGAGGTTGACCCTGCCCGAGTCCCCCCCGTAGAGTCCAGTCCAGGGCCGTATGAAAGTTTGCCCCCAGTGTAACCTCCGCTACCCCGACGAGAGTCAGCAGTGCTTCGTCGACGGCACCGCGCTGCAACGGATGACCGATCCCAGGATCGGCACCACCGTCGCGGGGCGCTACCTCATCGAGAGCGTCCTCGGGGAAGGAGGCATGGCCACGGTCTACAAGGCCCGCCACAAGCTGGTGGATCGCCCCTGCGCCATCAAGATCATGAACCCGGCGCTCGCCCGCGACCGGGTGGTGCGCGAGCGCTTCCGCAGGGAGGCCAAGGCCGCCCAGAAGCTGGCTCACCCCAACATCATCGAGATCTTTGACCACGGCGACACCGACGACGGCACCTCCTTCCTCGTCATGGAGCTGCTCCGCGGCGAGTCCCTGGCGGACGCCCTGGCCAACCACGGAAAGCTGCCGCTGTCCCGGGTGCTCCCCATCTGCATCCAGATCGCCCGCGCCCTGGCCCGCGCCCACGACTTCGAGGTGGTCCACCGGGATCTCAAGCCGGAGAACATCTTCATCAGCATCGCCCCGGACGGCTCCGAGTTGGTCAAGCTCCTCGACTTCGGCATCGCGCGCTCGATGCACGACACACGCCTCACCGGCGTCGGCGAGGTCTTCGGGACGCCCCAGTACATGGCTCCCGAGCGCATCACCAGCATCGACGCAGGCCCCCCCGCGGACCTCTACGCCCTGGGGATCATCCTCTTCGAGATGCTCACCGGCCAGCTCCCCTTCGACGCGCCGGACATCCCCTCCTTCTTCGTCAAGCACCTCAAGGAGCCTCCCCCCAAAATCCGCGCCCTCGCCCCCCAGATCCCCCCGGCGGTCGAGGAGCTGATCGACAGGCTCCTCAAGAAGGACCCCAAGCAGCGCCCCGTCGACGCCCACTCGGTCTACGCCGACCTGATCGCCATCTGCCAGCAGCAGGGTATCCCGGTCCCCCCCCAGCCCCGCCCGACCCCCCCCCCCCCCCACCCCCGGGCCCCCCCCCC
>CAZSDX010000155.1:0-12776 GCA_964605685.1 uncultured Polyangiaceae bacterium | reverse complement strand
CCGGGCAAGGCGTGCTTTGACTCGAGCGACTGCGGGGAGAGCGAGTACTGCGAGCGGGGAGGGAGCGAGCCGTCGGGGGGCGGAGGCTCCGGGGGGCAATGCTCCGGCGGCAGCGGCGCCGAGGGGGTGTGCCTGCCGCTGCCGCCCATCTGCGCCGAGGGGGAGAGCGGGGTGGGGCCGGGCGGTCAGATCACCTGCCTCCAGAAGTGCGAGGTCAAGCCGGACTTCGTCGACTTCACCCCGGAGCTGAAGTACGCCTGGGGCGGCCAGGTGGTCTCCCCGACGGCGAGCGACGTGATGATGACGCCGATCGTGATCCAGCTCGACGACGACGACTGCGACGGGAAGGTGACCGAGCGGGACATCCCCGAGATCGTCTTCACCACCTTCGCCAGCGGCGCCTACACCCAGCCCGGGACCGTGCGAGCCATCTCGCTGGTCGGCGGGAAATTCGTGGAAAAATGGTCAATTTCCGGGGTGATCAACGCCGCCGCCGAGCTGGCCGCGGGCAACATCGACGGCGAGCCCGGCAACGAGGTGGTCGGCTGCGGCGCCGACAAGCACACCCGGGCCTTCCGCGGCGACGGCACGCTGCTGTGGAAGAGCGCGGAGGAGGCCCCCTGCCGCATCCCGTCCATCGCCGACCTCGACCAGGACGGGTCTCCCGAGGTGATCACGCTCACCGCCGTGCTCGACGGGAAGACCGGCGCCACCAAGGCCAAGCTGGCCGGCGGCGGAGGCTACTTCGTGGTCAGCGACGCGGACGGCGACGGATTCCTCGATATCATCTCGTCCAGCCGCATCCTCAAGGCCGACGGGACCGTCGTCGCCGACACGCAGATCCCCGGATCGTGGAACGCCGTCGGCGATCTCGACAAGGACGGGATCCCCGAGATCATCGGCGCCAACCCGGGCAACCACGCCGTCACCATCTGGCACTACGACCCGGATGCCCCGGGGAAATTCAAGGTCATCCGGCCCGGGCTCAGCATCAACACCCCCCTCGACCCCAACGGCTGCGGCCCCTCGCCGAACCCCGGCAAGGGCTACCCGGGCGGCGGCCCCCCCACCGTCGCGGACTTCAACGGCGACGGCTTCCCGGATCTGGCCCTGGCTGGCGGCCTCGGCTACGTGATCCTCGACGGCAAGAAGATCATGGACCCGTCCATCCCCGATGCGCAGACCTTCCTGTGGTCAAAGAAGACCCAGGACTGCTCCAGCGCCGCCACCGGCAGCTCCATCTTCGACTTCAACGGCGACGGCAAGGCGGAGGTCCTCTACTCCGACGAGATCCAGTTCCGCATCTACGACGGACCCACGGGCAACGTCCTCTTCGAGACCTGCAACACCACCGGCACCCTCATCGAGTACCCCATCGTGGCCGACGTGGACAACGACGGCCAGGCGGACATCGTCGTCGCCTCCAACGCCTACGCTTTCAACTGCAACGGCACCAAGACGTCGGGCATCCGGGTCTTCGGCAGCAAGAACAACGACTGGGTGCGCACCCGCCGCGTCTGGAACCAGCACGCCTACCACGTCACCAACATCAACGAGGACGGCTCCGTGCCCGCCAAGGAGCTGCCCAACTGGAAGCAGCCCGGCCTCAACAACTTCCGTCAGAACAAGCAACCCGGCCTGGAATTCGCGGCCCCCGACGTGGTGATCGAGGTGCGCCCCGACTGCGCCAAGGGCAACGTCATCGCCCTGATCGTCCGCAACCTGGGCCAGTCGGTGCTGCCGCCCGGCGTCGTGGTGGACCTGTTCAAGGGGACGCCGCCGGGGGGGCAGCTCATCAACGAGCAGTTCACCACCCAGGCGCTGTTCCCGGCCCAGTCGGAGATCCTCTACGCGCTGGTGGACGACCCGGACGTGCTCCAGGGACTGGTGAAGGTCTACGGCGTGGTGTCCTTCACCTCGACGGTGGAGGAGTGCCGCAAGGACAACAACACGTCGCAGCCCGTCTTCGGCGCCTGCGCCAAGTTCTGACTCAGCCCCCGACGTAGATCCGCTGCACCCTGGGGCCGATGCGGGCCAGCAGCTCGTAGGCGATGGTGCCGCTGGCCTCGGCCAGCTCCTCGGGTCGGAGCTCGGCCCCGTGGAGCCGCCCGAAGACGAGCACCTCCGAGCCCTCCCGCGCCTCGGGGATCTCGCTCAGATCGACCAGCACCGAGTCCATGGAGACGCGGCCGATCATCGGCGCCCGCTTCCCCTCGACCTTCACCCAGCCCCGGTTGGACGCCGCCCTCGGGAGCCCGTCGTGGTACCCCAGCGGGATCACCCCCACCCGCAGCAGCTCCCGCTCCACCGTGTAGGTTGCCCCGTAGCCCAGCGTCCAGCCCCGGGGGAGCTCCCGGATCTGCGCCACGGTGCTCACCAGCGTCACGGCGAGCTCCAGCGGCATGGCCTCGATGGTCGCCGGCGAGGAGGCGACGCCGTGGAGCGCCAGGCCCAGGCGGAGCATCCCGTAGCGCGCCTCCGGGAACCGGGAGGCCCCGGCGGAGGCGGAGGCGTGGGTCAAAAGATCGCGGAACCCCGCGGCCTCCAGCGCCCCGAGCACGCCGTCGAAGCGGGCGATCTGCTGGCGGGTGAAGCCGTCCATCGCCGGATCGTCCGCGCAGGCAAAATGGGTCATCGCCCCGGTGACCCGCAGCCACCCGGTCGCCCGGGCTGCCCGCGCCAGCTCCGTCGCCTGGTGGGGCAGCACCCCGAGGCGACCCATGCCGGTGTCCACCTTGAGGTGCACGTCCAGGGGGGACCCGGCCTCGCGGGCGGCCCGGGCCAGCGGCTCCACCAGCGAGAAGGAGGTGAGGGCCGGCGTGAGGCGGTCCCGCGGGATCTTCGGAGCCTCGTCTGGCGTGACAAGGGTGACCAGGATGGGCAGCGTCGCCCCGCTGGCCCGGAGCTGCGCCCCCTCGTCCGCCGTGGTGACCCCGAGGAAATCCACCGGGATCTGCCCCACCGCCTGGGCCACCTCCGCCAGCGCGCTGCCGTAGGCCAGCGCCTTGACCACCGCCAGGATCTTTGTCCCCGGGTACCTCGCCCGGAACCTCGCCACGTTCTCCCCCACCGCCCGCAGATCCACCAGCAGCCGCGACGGCGCCATCGCCCCGAACAGCTCCCCGGCCACCTCGTCGATCCCCTGGGCGCGGCGCCCCTTGAGCAGCACCACGTCACCGGATCGGGTCAGCTCCGCCAGGCGCCGCGACAGCTCACCCCGGGAGGTGACCCGCCCGGTCGTTCCCCCCGGGTTCCGCTCCCGGAAGGCCGCCTCCGTGTGGTCGATCTGCTCGCCGTCCAGCAGCAGCAGGTGCCGGAACCCCAGCTCCGCCGCCGCCGCCCCCACCGCCCGGTGCTCCTCCTCCGCCAGCGACCCCAGCTCACCCATCCCGCCAAAAACGAAGATCTTTCGACCCCCCGTGGTGAGCGCCGCCGTCGTCCGGAGCGCCGCCCTCACCGACAGCGGGTCGCTGCTCAGCGCGTCGTTCACCAGCGTCACCCCTCCCGGTGACCTCCACACCTCCAGCCGGGTCGGCGGCGGCGCGTACCCGTCCAGCCCCCCGGCGATGGAGCCCGCGCTCGCCCCCAGCAGCGCCGCCGCCTTCGCCGCCAGCAGCGCGTCCTCCACCAGCTCCGGTGACCTCGTCCTCAGCAGCACCTCGTGGCGCTCGCCTCCGTCGAAGCGGAGCTTCAGCCTGGTCCCTGCCTCCTCGCTCCTCGCCTCTTCACCGTGGGGGGTCACCTCCTGGACCCAGCGCGCCTCCAGGCCCAGCGACGCCGCCAGCTCCCTCACCAGCGGATCCCCCGGCAGAAGCGTCCAGCCTCTCATCCCTGCGAACAGGGAGAGCTTCTCTTCGGCCAGGTGCCTCTGATCCCGGAACGCGGCGATGTGGGAGAGACCGATGTTGGTCAAGATCCCCGCATCGGGGGCCAGCATCGCCCGCAGCGAGCGCATCTCCGACGGCGCGGAGATCCCCGCCTCGAAGACCCCCAGGGGTGACCCTGCCCGGGCCCCGACCAGGGCCAGGGCCACGCCGAACTGGCTGTTGTAGCTCCCGGGGCTCACCTCCGTCTCGGGTCGCTCCCGCCGCAGCAGCCGGCCCAGCGCGTCCTTGGTCACCGTCTTGCCGTTGGAGCCGGTGATGGCCACCACGCTCCCGAGGTGCTCCCTCCGGTACCAGGCGGCCAGCCCCTGGAGCGCCGCCAGCGGCGAGGCGACCCGCAGCAGCGGGAGCCCTTCCGCCTCGACCTGCGCTCCTTCCGCCACCAGGGCCGCGGCGGCGCCGCGCCGGGCGGCCTCCCCGACGAAGCGGTGTCCATCGGTCTTCCCCCCCGCGAGCGCCACGAAGAGCGCCCCCGGGGCGAGGTGCCGCGAGTCGGTGCTCACCCCCAGCACACGGCGGTTCGCCTCCCCCTCGACGCGACCGCCCACCAGCGTCGCCAGCGAGACCAGATCGATCAAGGCTCCCGTCCTTTCTCCCGGAGGCATGAGGGCGGCGAGGGCGCGGGCGGGCGAGCACGAACGAGCCAGGACATCGAGAGTGAGGTGGAAAGCTACCACGGCCCGCAAGGGATCATGTTCCGATCCCAGGCCAACCGTGGTTGGAAGTGTGGGCGAGGGGCAAGGTGCTCCCCCCTCTGCCCTTCAGGGAGAGGGGGGCCGGGGGGGGTGAGGTCCCCTCGCCCTCCCTCTGGGCTTCTGCTATCGCCTTTCCTCATGGCCGCCGAAGCTGCCCGCTCCCTTGTTCCTGCTCCTTCCTCGGAGCCGGTTCGCTGGCCTCCCTGGCCCGAGGTCGCCTACCCCGTCTGGCCCGACGATCTCTCCCGCTGGTTCCTCCCGGACGATGAGGATGACATGACCTGGGCGACGCTGCTGACCGCCTTGCAGCGCCATCTCTTTCCTTCCCTTCGCAAGCTGCTGGAAGAGCAGCGCCGCGATTGGTTCGTCGGCTACGAGCAGAAGATGAAGCTGGATCCCCACGACCAGCGCATCGGCGTGCTTCCCGATCTGTACGTGCTGCCGTGCCAGCCCCACGACCCGAACTTCTCCGAATGGCCCGCCTACGATCCGGAGGTTCCGGCTCCCGTATTTGCCCTGGAGGTGGTATCACCCTCGAACTGGGACAAGGATTACATGGAGTCACCGCAGAAGTACGCGAAGCTCGGGGTGGAGGAACTACTGCTCTTCGACGAGCTTGCCCTGGAAGGGAAAAGTCCCGCGTCGGAGCCGTACGCGCTGCAAATGTACCGGAAGGACCGGAAGGGAGCACTGAAGCGTGTGTACGCGGGGGAAGGACACGTCTACAGCCAAACGTTGAGGGTATGGTTCCGGACGGAAGAGAATCAGCTCACGGTGACGAGGGATCAAGGAGGGAAATCGCGGGTCTTCACCTACGAGGAGACGGAGCGATGGTGGGCGAAGCTGGAAGAAGCGCGGGCAAAGGCGGAGGAAGAACGCCTCGCCAGGGAAGAAGCCCAGGCCGAGGCCGAACGGGAGCGTCACGCCAGGGAAAATGCCGAAAAGGCTCGCCAGCAGGCTCAAATCAAGGCCGAGCAGGAACGCCTGGCCAAGGAAAAGGCGGAGGCAAAGGCGGAGCAGGAGCGCCGCGCCAAAGAGGAGGCCGAGAAGGCCCAGAAAGCCGCCCAGCAGCAGGTCGAAGACGCAGAACGCAAGGCCGACCAGGAGCGCCTGGCGAAAGAAGAGGCGGAACAGAAGGCGGAGCGGGAGCGCCAGGCCAAGGAAGAGGCCCAACGCCAGGCCGACCAGGAACGGTTGGCCAAAGAAGAGGCGGAACGGAAGGCCGACCAGGAACGGTTGGCCAAGGAACGGGCAGAGCAAGCCCGCCAAGCGGCCGAGCAAGCTCAGCAAGAGGCCCAGCAAGAAGTGCTGCGGGAGGCTCGCCTCGCTCTGGTCGACCTCTGCGATTCGTTGAACCTGCCGTGGGACGAGGAGCGGCGCCGCCACGTCGATTCCCTCGACCTGCCCGCCTTGCGCCACCTCCGCGCCGCCCTCAAGCAACACAAGCGCTGGCCTTCCTGACTCGGGCGGCCGGTTCCGCTCCCCCCTCGCCCTTCAGGGAGAGGGGGGTTGGGGGGGTGAGGTCTTTGCCTCGTCAGGAACGTTTCTCCCGGAGGCGGTAGAGGACCACCCGATCCCAGCGCTGCACCGGCTCCAGGGTCCCCTCGGCCACCAGCCCCTCGAAGCGCCTCCTCAGCTCGGCGGTGCGCCCCGGTCGCGTGTCCGAGCTCCCTCCCCGGAGGAAAAATACCTCGTTCACCAGCAGGAACGTCGCCCCTTCCTCCCTCATCCCCCGGGCAAACTGCCCTCCGTCCATGCTCCGGTCCAGCAGGTTGGCGAAGCGCCACTCCTCGTAGACGCAGTCCATCTTGCAGGGAACATCCATGTAATAAGTGTACCCGCGCATCCAGAGGAGCCATACCCGCTCCCCCGGGGGCACGAGGGAGGCCAGGGCGCGAGCGGGCGGGTACGACTGAGGAAGGACGCGGGCAAGCGCCTGCTCCCGGGGGAGGGCGCCGCGGAGCCACTCGGTCGTGGGCTGCCGACGCCACAGGAAAACCCCGCTCGATGCCCCCCAGAGGACGGCGCCGAGCAGGGGCAGAGGCGCGAGGCGCGGCGCTCGCGCTTCGAGCCAGGCAACACCGACAGCCAGCAGCGGCGGAAGCGCCACCAGGAAGAAGCGCGCCTGAACCACCGTGGCGGCCCAGAACAGGGTGAAGAGGGCCACGAAGGCCAGCAGCGGCCACGAGGCGCGACGACCTCCGGGGGCGGGCCAGAAGGCAGCCCCCAGGGCCAGCAACAGGGGGAGCGGCCCGATGGAGCCCTCGAACCCGGTGAGGTGATCCCGGGCGAAAAACAGCCGGAGCGGGGCGGTGAGGGCGTCGATCCGATCCTCGCCCGCGCCGTACCCCCGGAGCGTCTCCCAGTAGGCCGCCGCCCGCACCTCGTCCCAGCCTTCCCCCCCGAGGAGGCCGTAGGCCATGGGGAAGAACGGGTTGCCTCGCTGGAGCAGGTTGCGGACGTAGAAGGGCGAGCCGACCAGGGCGCAGAAGGCGACGAAGCGCAGCACACGGCGAGGTCGCTGCTCCGGGGCGCTGGTCGCCGCGACCCCCAGGGCCAGGATCGCCGCGACCGCCAGCCCCGTGTACTTGATGCTGGTCGCGAGCCCCACCAGCGCCGCGGCCACCAGCAGCCCTCCCTCGCCGCCCTGCGCGGCCCGGAGCGCCGCGAGCAGCGCCAGGGTCGTGCAGAGCAGCAGGTACGGCTCGACGTAGGCAGAGGAGCCGAACTCGACAAAGGTCGGCGTCAGCAAGAGCAGCGCCGCCGCCAGCCACGGGAGCCGCCGGGCACCGATCTCCCGGGCCAGCGCGCCGGTGGCCAGCGCTCCGCCCCAGGCGGTCCAGGCTCCCAGCAGCCGCGGGTTGAACGGAGGCTCCCCCGGGGCGCGGCCGACGGCATGGAGCACTGCCTGGATGGACTCCCACCCCAGCGGCAGAG
Organism: uncultured Polyangiaceae bacterium; assembly: GCA_964605685.1. Lineage (GTDB taxonomy): Bacteria > Myxococcota_A > Polyangia > Polyangiales > Polyangiaceae > JANWXX01. Next base: position 5,260 of record CAZSDX010000155.1, on the reverse strand, counting down.
AGGCGAAGAGGTTGTCATCCGGGCGGGTGTACCCTCCGGCCAGCGCGAAGGATCGGGGCAGCGCCAGGTGGTAGACCATCTCGTCCCGATCCCAGGGGGGGAAGGTCGCCAGCAGCAGGTACGGCAGCAGCAGCGCCAGCGAGGGGAGCAGCGCCGTCGCCCCGTCGAGGGAGCGCCGCAGCTCCCCGCGCCCGAACCCGAGCGCCCCCGCCGCCCCGAGGGCCAGCAGCGGCAGGAGCAGCGAGGCCCGGAGCAACCCGAGAAAACCGAGCGCCATCCCGAGGGCCTGGGCGAATGCAAGCGCCGCCAGGAGCCCCGCCGCCATCGCCAGCTCGGGGGGCCATTCCGTCCCCCGCCCGGAGGCCCACCGCCGCAGCGGAAGCGACGCGAGCCAGCCGCCCAGGGGGATCACCAGCGAGGACAGCAGATCGACGAGCCACGGCATCGAGAGGAGGCAGAAAGCTACCACGGCCCGCGAGGCACAGCGCCCCCCGGGGCCCGAGAGGCCCCCGGTCATGCTGAGGATGCTGCCCGGTCAGCGTTCCTTGAGGCATACGAGGAGAAGACACGATGGCGCAAGGAAGACTCCGCGGGATCCTGGCCAGGCTGGTGCTGGTGGGGTTGCTCGGCGGGTGCGGTCGGCTAGCCGAGCGGTTGAACAAGAAGGAGCCCGCCACGGAGGCGAGCGCGCCGCCAGCGGCGAGCGCGCCGCCGTCAAGGCCACCGCCCGTCGCACGGAAGTTTCGCGAGCTACCCGGTCCCGAGCAACCCGCCCGAGGGAGCGCGGATGCCCCGGTGACCATCCAGGAATTCGCCAACTTCGAGTGCTCCTTCTCGCGAAAGGCCGAGGTCACCCTGGAGCGCGTCCTGCAGGTCTACCAGGGGAAGGTACGGATCGTCTGGCGCCACCGTATGCTGCCGTTCCACCAGCGGGCTCCGCTCGCCAGCGAGGTGGCCATCGAGATCTTCCAGCAGAAGGGTCCCAGAGAATTCTGGCTCTTCTTCCAGAAGGTCTCCGAGGTCCCTCCCGAGGTGGGGCTCCAGCTGGCCGCGATGGAGAGCCACGCGACCCAGATCGGGGTCGATATGACCCGGTTCCGTCAGGCGCTCCAGGCCCGGAAACATCGGATCGCTGTCCAGGAGGACACCCGCCTCGCCGAGGAACTGGGGTTCGCCGGGACCCCCACGTTCCTCATCTCGGCCACCGGGCGGATGGAGGGGTATGTCCTCGAGGGGGCCCAGTCCTTCGCCCAGTTCAAGGAGCTGATCGACCGCGCCCTCGAGGACGCGCGGCTCGCGCCGCGGGCTCCCTGAGCTCGCCGCTTCCCCGCATTTTTCCCCGGGGCAGGTGGAGCGAGAGCGGCGCGGGCGGGGCGCTGGTATGCAGCGGGGCGATGACGACGTTGCCTCGCGTGTTTGTCGACGGACAGGAGGGGACCACGGGCCTTCGGATCCACGAGTACCTGGCGGATCGCCGGGACATCGAGGTGCTGCGGATCGACCCGGAGCGGCGCAAGGATCCGGCGGAGCGGGCCCGGTTCCTGGACGCTGCCGACGTGGCTTTCCTGTGCCTGCCGGACGCCGCCTCCCGGGAGGCGGTCGCGCTGGTGAGCAGCCCGACCACCCGGCTCATCGACGCCAGCACGGCGTACCGCACGGATCCGTCCTGGGTTTTCGGCCTCCCGGAGCTGGCCCCCGGGCAGCGGGAGCGGCTGCGCGCGGCGCGGCGGATCGCCAACCCGGGGTGCCACGCCACGGCGTTCCTGCTGCTGGTGAGGCCGCTGGTGGAGGCGGGGGCGCTGGCGCCGGGCTTCCCCCTGAGCGCGACCTCGCTCACCGGCTACTCGGGGGGAGGAAAGAAGATGATCGAACGCTACGAGGCGGGAGGGGATCCGCGGCTCCGGGCGCCCTGCCCCTACGCGCTCACGCTGGGGCACAAGCACCTGCCGGAGATGCGGGTCCACGGGTTGCTCGCCCGGGCGCCGGTCTTCCAGCCGGTCGTGGGGAACTTCGAGCGAGGGCTGGCGGTGACGATCCCGCTGCACCTCGACCAGCTCGCCCCGGGGACCACCGGGGCCACCCTCCAGCGCATCTACGAGGATCGCTACGGCGGCGAGCGCTTCGTCCGGGTGATGCCGCTCTCGGACCCGGCCACCCTGGAGGCCGGCTTCTTCGACGTGCAGGCCTGCAACGGCACCAACCGGGTGGACCTCTTCGTCTTCGCCAGCGCCACCCAGGCGTTGCTGATGGCCCGCCTCGACAACCTCGGGAAGGGCGCCGCCGGGGCGGCCGTCCAGAGCATGAACCTCTGCCTCGGCTTCGAGGAGCAGGCGGGGCTCACGTGATGGATGTCCTCGACGAGCTGGTGAAGCTCCTCGCCCTGGAGCCCATCGAGCAGAACCTCTTCCGGGGCCAGAGCCAGGACCTCGGCTGGGGCACGGTCTACGGCGGCCAGGTGCTCGGCCAGGCGCTCTCCGCGGCGGCGCAGACCGTGCCTGCGGATCGCCACGTCCACTCGCTCCACGCTCATTTCCTCCGCCCCGGCGACGCCAGCCGCCCGATCCTCTACGACGTGGACCGGATCCGCGACGGCAGCTCCTTCACCACCCGCCGCGTCGTCGCCATCCAGAAGGGGGAGGCCATCTTCCACATGGCCGCCTCCTTCCAGCGCCACGAGGAGGGCTTCGAGCACCAGGACGCGATGCCCGATGTCCCGCCGCCGGAGGGCCTCCCCACGGAGCAGGAGCGCCTGGCGGCCTTTGCCTCGCGCCTCCCGAAATTCTTGCGGGATCGGGTCACCTCCGAGCGCCCCATCGAGCTGCGCTACGCGGACCCGGACGTGGACCCGGTGCTCCCGGCGGCCAGGCCGCCCACCCGCGCCATCTGGATGCGGGCTTCCTGCGCGCTTCCGGACGACCCGGCGCTCCACGCCAGCCTGCTGGCGTACGCCTCCGACAGCGGGTTTGTCACCACGGCGCTCCTGCCTCACGGCGTCACCTGGCTCACCCCGGGGATGCAGGTCGCCAGCCTCGATCATGCGATGTGGTTCCACCACCCGTTCCGCTTCGATCAGTGGCTGCTCCACGCCATCGACAGCCCCGCCGCCAGCGGAGCCCGGGGGTTGGTTCGTGGTCGTGTCTTCACCCGCGACGGCAAGCTGGTCGCTTCCACCGCCCAGGAGGGGCTCCTCCGGCAGCGCGCTCGCCAGCCTTGACCGGGGGCTCCTCGCTCCTGTCGGCGCTCAGCCGAGGGGGTGGCCGCACTCGACGCAGAAAGCGTTACCCGCGAGCCGGGGGAAGCCGCAGTTGGGGCAGTCGCCCAGGTTGCGGGGGGCGCCCTCCAGGATCTCGTTCTTCGCCTGCTCCACGGCGGCCAGGGACTCCTCGATCTCGGACAGCTCGTCGTGGGTCTCGTCCCGCAGGAAGACCGTGGTCGCGGGGGTGAGTGGCCCGCTGATCGGCGGCAGAGGCTCGGAGGGCGGAGGGGGCTCGGAGGGCGGGGGCTCGTAGACCTCCTCGACCACCTGGAGGGCGGGCCCCGAGGGCGGCGGAGCCTCCTCGACGCGCACCAGCACCACCGAGATGTTGTCGGTGCCCCCGGCTTCGTTGGCCATCGTCACCAGGAGGTCGCAGGACTCCGTCAGGTCGTCCTGGAGGCTGAGGAGCTCGACGATGTCCTCCTCCTTGACCATGTTGTAGAGCCCGTCGGAGCACAGCAGGAAGAGATCCCCCGGCTGCACCGACACGGTGCCCAGCTCCACCTGGATCTTGTCCTTCATCCCCAGGGCGCGGGTGACCACGTTTTTGGGGAGCTTCGCCAGCTTCTCGGGGCTGAGGTTGGGCTTGAGAGCCAGCGCCTCGTTGTGGAGGGAGTGGTCCCGGGTGAGCTGTTTCAGCGTTCCGTCGCGCAGCAGGTAGCAGCGGCTGTCGCCGGTGTGAGCGATGATCGCGGAGTCCTCGTGGAAGTGGAGCGCCACCGCGGTCGATCCCATCCCCTTGTGCCGCTCGTGGCTCGTGGAGATCTCGTGGACGTCCCGGTTGGCCTTGCGGATCGCGCTCGCCAGCCGCCGCCCCTCCGGGCTGGCGTCGCCGTCGTCCGGGTGCGGAGGCTCGTCCGTCGGCGTCTGCGTCGTCGCCTCGAAGAAATTGTGGATCGACTTGATCGCCAGCTTGCTGGCGATGTGCCCCGTCGCGTGGCCTCCCATGCCGTCGCACACCAGGAACAGGCGCAGCTCCGGGGCCAGCAGGAAGCTGTCCTCGTTCTGCTCCCGGACCCGCCCTGGGTCCGTCTTCCCTGCCGCCACCAGCTTCACCGACTGCTTGCCGAGCAAGACGCCTCGTTCCACCCAGTAACCTCGCTGCGAGCGCCGATCCTCACCGGGAGGACACGGACGCAGCCCACGATACACCGTCCCCGGCGCCGCAAGTGGCCCGACGTCATCCCTGCCCGCCCGCGCCACCCGCCCCCTGCGCTCCGCTCGGCTCCGGCGAACCTTCGTCAACCACGCAATCACGTTGATCTAGATGGATCAAGTCAATCTTCCGGCGGCCCTGGTGTGGCCGAGCCAGGGAGCCTCATTTTGATCGGAACCGCCGGCTCCCTGATGCTTCGTATGTCGCACTTTTTCCCATCAGCACCCACGGCCCCCGCGGGTTCATGCGCTCGCGGCACACCGACCCAGTGGAGGCGGCGAGAAGCGAGGGGACCACCGGCGAGAAAGGCGCCGATCGATTCCCCAGGTAGGTTCGGTGGTGTTGCCTAAATCCTTTTCCGTACAAGGTGCCACAAATTGAACATTGAAAGCATTTTTCACCCGAAGTTTTCAGGGTGTTCGTTGACAGCTATCTTTTTATCTTCAAAATCAAATGGATGGCCCCTCCGCTCCCAGCAAGGTGGTTTCCTGTCGTCTTGATCATCGCGCTGCCCCTGACCGCCCTGGCGCAGAGCGACGTGGTGAAGGACCGGGAGACCTACCGGGCAGGACTGGCACTGGAGGCCGCCGGGGACTGGGCCGGGGCGTTGCTCAAATTCAGACAGGTGGCGGAGCGGCGACCCACCCCCCAGGTGCGGTTCCACATCGCCCGCTGCCAGGAGCACCTGGGCCGGTGGACCGAGGCCCTCGGCACCTACCGGCTGGCCCTCGGGGAGGCCGAGGCCCTGAAGATCGAGGAGGTCCAGCGGGAGGCCAACGCCGCGCGGCTCGCCCTGGAGGAGCGGGTGCCCAGGCTGACGCTGCTGCGGGGCGCAGGAACGGAGACCG
>CAZSDX010000154.1:0-12891 GCA_964605685.1 uncultured Polyangiaceae bacterium | reverse complement strand
CGGGCGGCGACGGCGGGGGCGGCGGGGCGACCGGGGTTCCGTGCGTGGAGGGGGGGGCCTGCGTGGAGGGGGCCTGGTGCGGCGACGCGGATCTCTGGGAGGTCTTCCAGTGCAAGGGCGGGAAGTACGAGAAGACGGAGCCGAGCTTCCAGGGGATCAAGGTGTGCACGGAGAAGGCGCCCGGTGCTCCCTGCCTCGACGCGGGGGATATCGAGACCCACACGGAGGTGCAGGCGGAGTACAGCGCGAGCTGCCTGGGGATCCAGGGCGCCGCGGAGCCCCCGGTGCAGAAGGCGTCGAACGGGATCGAGCGGTGCTGCTACGAGGTCTTCGCCGTCTGCGTGGGGAGGCCGCTGTTCCTCGGGGCGAAGAGGAGGATCGCCTCGCTCCGGGGTAGCGCCGCCTGGGGGTGATGGAGCGAGGCGATCTGGTCTACACTCGCGCCGTGGCATCCATCACCACTCACGTTCTGGACACCGCCCGCGGACGCCCCGCCGAGGGCGTCGCGGTCTCCCTGGAATTCCTTGACCCGGCCGCCCGGACCTGGCACCCGGTGGGGCACGGCCTGACGGACCCGGACGGGCGGCTCCGGACGCTGGTCCCGGAGGGGACCGCGGTCCGGGCGGGGCGCTACCGGATCACCTTCGCGGTGGGGGCGTACCACGAGGCGCTGGGGCAGGAGGGCTTCTACCCGGAGGTCGCCGTCGAGTTTCACCTGCGGGATCCGGGGGTTCACCACCACGTCCCACTGCTGATCAGCCCCTACGGGTTCTCGACCTACCGGGGGAGCTTAGCCCGTTTGCTCCTGCGGGCGGCGCGCTCTAAGGTGGCGTCCATGCGCATCGTCTACGTGATGGACCCCCTGGAACGGATGCACCCGCTCAAGGACTCGACCTTCGCCTTCCTGCGGGCCAGCGCCGCGCTGGGGCATACCAGCTACCACTGCCTGCCGCAGCAGGTGACGGTGCGCGACGGGCGGGTCTTCGCCCACGTGCGCGAGGCGTTCGTGAGCGATACGCCGCCGCACCACCGCTACGGGGAGCCGTCGGTCGTGGCGCTGGACGAGGTGGACGCGGTGATGATCCGCAAGGATCCTCCCTTCGACACCGCCTACCTGATGCTGTCGCTGTGCCTGGAGCACGCCCGGGGCAAGACGCTGCTGGTGAACGACCCGAGGGGTCTGCGGGAGGCCAACGAGAAGCTGTATGCGCTCCACTTCTCCCGCTGGATGCCGCCGACGATGGTCTCCACCGACCGGGACGAGATCCTGGCGTTCGCCGCGGAGGTCGGCGGCCGCGCGGTGATCAAGCCCCTGGACGGCGCCGGTGGGGTCGGGGTACTGACCCTCACCTCGGGTGACCGGAACGCCCGCGCCATCGTCGACGTGGTGACCGGCGAGGGCGCACGCCTCGCCATGGTGCAGGGCTTCATCGAGAAGGTGAGCGAGGGAGACAAGCGGGTGATCCTCCTCGACGGCGAGCCGCTGGGGGCCATCCTGCGGGTGCCTCGCGGCGACGATTTCCGGGCCAACATCCACGTCGGCGGCGAGGTCCGCCCGACGGAGCTGACCGAGCGCGAGCGCGCCATCGTCGACGACCTGGCCCCCAGGCTCCGGAGCGACGGCCTCGTCTTCGTCGGACTCGATCTCGTGGGCGGCTTCCTCACTGAGGTCAACGTCACCAGCCCTACCGGGATCCAGGAGCTGGGTCGCTTCCAGAAGAACCGCCCCGAGGAGCAGGTGATCCGGTGGCTCGAAGCTCACCGGATCCAGCCCTGAACGCCGGAGAAAGGACCGAATAGGGTCAGTTTCGACCCCGCAAAAGCAGGTAAGCGGAGTGGGGCGCCCGGGTCCGGGCGATGTCCCTGGTGGTGCCCGGCATGGTGGCTGGGTACGATGTCACCATGCGCGCCTTGTTTGCACCGGGATTCCTCGCCGTCGCGCTTGTCCTGGCGGGGTGCAGCTCTGCGGGGGGTGTCGACGGGGCCACGCCGGCGCCGGGGGAGGCTGGCGGAAGCGCAGGAAGCGGCGGGGAGAACGCCGGAGGGAGCGAGGCAGGCGGGGCGGCGGGGAGCGGGGTCGCCGTGGCAGGGAGTGGAGGCGGGGGGAGCGGCGGGGGCGGGGGGTTCCAGGGGTGTTACAGCGTGGATGTGCTCTTCGTGATCGACAACTCGGGGAGCATGGGGTCGAAGCAGCAGGCGCTGGTGCAGGCGTTCCCGAAGTTCGCCGAGACGATGAAGCAGAAGTTGTCGGGGGCGGTCAGCTACCACGTGGGGGTGGTGACCTCGGACGACTATTTTGCGAACAAGGCGGGGTGCCAGTCCATCGGGGATCTGGTGGTGAAGACCGGAGGCCCGGAGTCGAGCAACCAGGATTGTGGCCCGTTCTCCAGCGGAAAGAACTACCTGGACGGAGGCGATCCGAAGCTCTCGGAGCGCTTCCAGTGCGTCGCCCGGGTGGGGGCCGGGGGCAGCGACAACGAGCGGGTGATGCGGGGGCTGCTGAACGCGGTGGATCCGAAGCGGAACGCCGCCGGGGCCTGCAACGAGGGGTTCGCCCGTCCAGACTCGCTGTTGATCCTGGTGATCATCGCCGACGAAGACGACGCGGCGGACGGGGATTGCGATCCGTTCCAGGGCCCCTGCATGACCGGCTCCGGAGGCACCTCGACGGACTGGTACAACGAGCTGCTGAAGCACCGGGGCGGGGTGGCCGACAACATCGTCGCGCTGAGCCTGGTGAACGACAAGGGGCTCTGCGCGGGATCGATCGGGGCGAGGCTCAAGGGGTTCACGCTGAAGTTCAAGAACCGCGCGGTGGGGGACGTATGCACGCTGGACTACGGGAAATTCTTCGACGAAGCGCTGCCGATCATCGGGGAAGCCTGCGAGAAGTACACGCCGATCAAGTGACGCTGCGGAGGGAGGGCGACGGCTGGTGCTGAGCTCAAGGCGCGCCAGGGGAGAGCTGGGAGGCCATGATCTGGGCGATCCAGCTCATGAAGACGCGCACCCGGCGCGGCGGGTTCTTGCCGTGGGCATGGACGAGGGCGACGGGCATCGGCGCGCAGGGGTACTCGTGGAGCACCTCCACCAGCGCCCCGGAGGCCAGGCTCGCGCGCATCCCGACGCGGGGAGCCTGGATGATGCCGAGGCCCGCGAGGCAGGCGGCAAGGTAGGCGCCCGCACTGTTCACGGTGACCACGCTGCGCACCGGGCGCTCCCGGTAACCGTCGCCGCAGCGGTACTCGAAGGTCGCCGGTTCGGCCCCGAAGCGGAGCGCGTAGTCGACGATCTGGTGCCGATCCAGATCCTCCGGTGAGCGCGGGATCCCGAAGCGCAACAGGTAGGAAGGGCTCGCGCAGTTCACCATCGGCAAGAACCCAAGGCGTCGTGCCGTCAGCCCCGAGTCCGCCATGGCCCCGATGCGCAGCACGCAGTCGAAGCCCTCCCGGACGAGGTCCACGCGCCGATCCGTCGTGCTCATCTGGATCTCGAGGTGCGGGTGCGCCGACAGAAATTCCGGCAGCCGCGGCAGGATCAGCCCGCAGGCGAAATCGACAGGGAGATCGACCCGAAGGCGCCCGCGGAGCGCGCTCGGGGCGTGGAACAGCGCCGCCAGCTCGTCCAGCTCGCCCACGAGCCGCCGCGCCCGGGGCAAGAATTGCTCGCCGTCCGGCGTCAGCCGTACCGCCCGCGTCGTGCGCTGGAGGAGCCTGCTGCCGACCTCCTGCTCCAGCGCCTGCACCCGCAGCGACGCCCGAGCCTTGGAGAGCCCCAGGTGCTCCGCCGCACGCGTGAAGCTCCCCAGTTCGGCCACCTTCACGAAGACTCGGAGAGAATCGAGGTTCATTGTTTCTTTTCTCGAAACAGTCTGTCGAAAAAACAGCCATTCTTCAAGCAATCTTCCGTCGTTACGGTGGAGAGCAGGTCGCCTCCTCGCCCTGAGGATCCGCCCCCAACCTGAAAGGAAATCCAGCATGAGCACCCCGCAGCGCGTCGCCCTCATCACCGGGGGCAGCCGAGGACTCGGCGAGAGCATGGCCCTCCACCTGGCCGAGCACGGCGTGGATCTGGTCCTCACGTACCGCACCCGGGAGCAGGAGGCCCGAGGGGTCGTCGCCCGGATCGAGGCCCTCGGCCGCAAGGCGGAGGCGCTCCCGCTGGACGTCGGGCAGAGCAAGACGTTCCCGTCCTTCGTCGAACAGCTCCGGAAGAAGCTCCGGGAGGTCTGGGGCCGGGAGCGCCTGGACTACCTGGTCAACAACGCGGGGATCGGTCACCACGCCTCCTTCGCCGAGACCAGCGAGGAGCAGTTCGATGAGCTGATGAATGTCCACCTCAAGGGGACGTTCTTCCTGTCGCAGCGGATGCTCCCGCTCATCGAGGACGGCGGGCGTATCCTCAACATCTCCTCGGGTCTGGCACGCTTCTCGTTCCCCGGGTACAGCGCCTACGCGGCCATGAAGGGCGGCGTCGAGGTGCTGACCCGCTACATGGCGAAGGAGCTGGGCCCCCGGCGCATCACCGTCAACGTGCTGGCTCCCGGCGCCATCGAGACCGATTTCGGCGGAGGGGCCGTGCGCGACAACGCCGACCTCAACCGCATGATCGCCGCGCAGACGGCGCTGGGTCGGGTCGGTCTCCCGGGGGACATCGGCGGGGCGGTCGCCATGCTGCTCGCGCCGGAGAGCAACTGGATCACCGGCCAGCGGATCGAATTCTCCGGGGGCATGATGCTCTGACGTCGGCGCTCGCGGGGCGCTTCCCGACCGTGTCCGCGGCGCCCTTCAGGCCGCCGCGCCCGGGGCGCCGCGCAGGGAGATCCCGGAGGCAGGGCGGAGCTCCACCAGCCCCTCGGAGCGCCCCTCGATGGAGCGGATCGCCTGGAGCACCGTGCGGCCAAAGAGCTCGATCCCTCCGGCGCGGGTGAGCACCATCGCGGAGCCCTCGGCGATGGCGCCGCAGCACCCCAGCTTCGCCCCGTGGAGGGAGCAGTCACCCAGGCTCCGGGCCTGGGCCCGCAGGAAGGCGTCCCGGGCCCCGGAGGCCGCGGGGAAGCTGGCCAGCAGCAGGCCAGACGTTTCCTGGAGGACCGCGCCGCCCGCCAGATCGATCTCGCCGGTCAGCGCATCGCTCCGGCCCCGGAGCGCCGCGAGGGCCGCCGGGTCACCTTGCTCCTCGGCGAGCCGATCCAGGCCGGTGATGCCCAGCACGAGGAGCACCATGTGGCGGACGCCGACCTGAAAATCCGGGGTGCATGCGGGGAGAAGCTCCCGCAGCTCGGGGCACGACAGCAGGGCCGCGGTCTGACCGAGAGGGGTGACCGGTGGGAGCCGCTCGATGGTGGCGAGCAGCGGCTCTTTCGCGCGGTTTTCCAGCCAAAATTCACCGTGATCGGTCTCGCGGAGGCGGAAACCTTCGCCCTCGAAGATCGCCTCGCGGTGGCCTTCGAGAGGGAGCAGCGCGTTCGCCCCCTTGCGAGCCCGGACCCCCAGCGCCTCGCCAGCCGGTAGCTCCTCGACGAGGCGCCGCTGTCCCGGGGCGAGCTCGATCTGAGCGACGACATGAGGACGTACCGCGGGCGTACCGCCGCAGAACATCTGGCCCGGGACCTCGCGGAGCGCCTTCGGGGGGCGGAAGACGATGTCGAGGTTGGTGCCCAGGTCGAGGCTGAAATCGAGGCGGCAGAGGGCGCACTGGCCCTTGCCTGCGGAGAGGGCGGGAGGGTCGTGGGTCGCCGTGCGGCAGACCGGGCAGGAGGCCTCCCAGATCAGATCGAGGAGGCCCACCTTCGCGGCCTGCAGAAGGGAGCGCAGCGCCGCGGCCGGGTCGAGGGTCAGGATCCCGGCGAGCCCGGGGGCGCGCAGATGCTTCACCTGGTCATCCGGAGCCGAGCGCAGGTAGGCGACGAGCCGGGCGCTTGCCTCGCCTGGATGGGTGTCCAGGAGCACCCGGGCGCGCTCCTCGAAGAGCGGGGAGGTGGGGCTGCTCTTGCCGCTCAGGATCGGGTCCGGAGGCCGGGCGGCGAGCAGGTGCCGGGCCGCCTCGCAGGGAGATCCTCCGGAGGCAGGCAGCGGCCCCGGAGCGCGCCGCAGGAACGCGTCGAGGGCGTCGAGGTAGGCCTGGATCTTCTTCTCGAAGCGCCCGGCGGTCAGGTCGAGGAGCCCCTCCGGAGCCGAGGGGGTTACCCGGGCGTAGGCGGTGAACTCGACCTCGCATGCTCCGGGGTCGGTATCCCGGAGGGAGACGCGGTATCCGATGGTGGCGAAGGGCCCCCCGAGGAAGCGACGCTCGCCCCAGCCCCAGGATCCCTCGACCCACTCGCCAGCCTCGACCCAGCGGCAGGAGAGCCCGAAGAGCTCAGCGGAGCCGACCCGGGTTGGCTCTCCACCAAAGGACTCGATCGCGTACGTCGAGGGGGGAGAACTCAGGATCCGGTTCCACCTGTCCGAGTCGGCGAGGAAGCCCCAGGCGAGCCAGGCGCTGCAAGGGAGGCGGCGGCAGGCGCGGACCTCGCGGGGCGTCGCCGGGGCGAGGGCGATGGCCCGGAGCAGGGCGGCCACCTCCCCTCCGTCGGCGGGGCGCTCGGCGGGATCCTTCCGGAGCATCCGTTCGACGACGGCGGCGAGGTCAGCGGGGACGTCGGGGCAGATCGAGGAGAGCCAGGGGGGCCCGGAGGAGAGGACCGCGGCCAGGGTGCCCTCGAAGGTCTCGCCGGCGAAGGCAGGGGAGCCGGCGAGGCACTCGAAGAGGACACAGCCGAGGGAGAAGACGTCCGTGCGCGGCGTGACGGTGCCGCTACGGATCTGCTCGGGAGCCATGTACCCGGGCGTGCCGAGCATCGACCCGGTGCGGGTGAGGTTTCGCTCGGGGGCGTGCTGGCGAGCCAGCCCGAAGTCGAGGAGCTTCACCCCCGAGGGGGTCAAGAAGATGTTGCTGGGCTTCAGATCGCGATGCACAAGGCCCTGGGCGTGGGCCTGGGCGAGGGCGTCGACCAGGGGGAGCATCAGGCTCAGGGTGTCCTGGGCCGAGAGCCTCCCCCGGGCCAGGCGCGCCGAGAGCTCCTCGCCGTCGAGCCACTCCATGGCGAGGAAGGGTTGGCCGTCCTCGGTTTGGCCGTGGGCCCGGTAAGCGACGGCGCTGGGGTGCGCAAAGGAGGCGAGGGTCACCGCCTCTCGCTCGAAGCGGGCCAGGTGGTCGGAGCCACCGAGGCAGAGCACCTTGAGGGCCACAGGCGAGCGAGTCTCCTCGTCCAGGGCCCGGTAAACCAGGCCCATGCCCCCCGAACCAGCGAGGGTCTCGATCCGGAAGCGCCCCCCGATCAGACTCCCCGCCTGCAGCATCTGGATCGTCTTGCCGGCTTGTTGCATCACCATCGCCCAGGATACGCCCTGCACCGGGGGGAGGTTCCAGCCGGAGGCGCGGCAGGGCGAGGCAGGGCTATTTCTTTCCGAGCTTTTGCTGGAGGAGGAGGCCGAGGGTACCGACCTTCTTGGGGGGAGGCTCCTTGGGGTTGCGAGGGGCGTCGTTCTGCCCCTGGGAGCGGGCGTCCCTGGCGAAGGACTCGAACTGGCTGCGCTCCTCGTCGACCTTGAGGGCAGAGATGGAGAGGCGGATCTTGCCGTCCTCCTCGATCTTGACGATCTTGGCCTCGACCTCGGCGTCGATGGGGAAGGCCTTGTGGAGGTCGGCCCCGCGAGGGGTGGCGGTCTCGGCGGTGGGGACGAGGCCACGCCCCTTGCGCCCCTGGGTGCCATCGATCTGGACGAAGACGCCGTAGCGCTCGACGCGGGTGACCTTCCCCTTGACCTTGAGGCCCTCGGCGAGGACGGGGCCCTCGACCTGGGGGGCAGCCTGGGCGGTGTCGTCGTGGGGAGGGCGCACGACGAGGGGCTCCAGGCGGACGGCGCCGGTCTTGCCGCCGTGCTCGACGACGCGGGCGGTGACGCGGTAGCCGATCTCCACGAAGAGCTTGCCCTCCTTGTCGGTCAGCAGAGCGCGCTCGATGAAGCCCTCCTGCTTGGCGCCGAGGGAGACAAAGACATCCATTTTACCGATCTGGGTGACGACGACATCGATCTTGGCGCCCACACGGGTCGACGCGCGTCGTTCGTCGGGCGCGGACTCGGCCAGCAGCGACGCGAACGACTCGGGCTTCTCTTCACGACTACTCACGGGCTCAACCTCTTGAAAGACCGGCCCCGGGCCGGTCGGCGCACTGTGCACGAGGCGAGGTCGCTTTTCCAGCCCCCCCCGGCGGGTGGTTCTTGAAAAGCCCGTTGAACAAGCATTTCAAGGGCCTGCCGAGGGGGGCCAGGGTAGTCTCGATGGTCATGAAGGGACACCCGGACATCATCGCCCTGCTCAACGAGGTTTTGACCGCCGAACTGACGGCGATTAACCAGTATTTTCTCCACGCGAAGATGCTGAACAACTGGGGCTACTTGCGGCTTGGGGGGAAGGTCCGCAAGGAGAGCATCGACGAGATGAAGCATGCGGACGAGCTGATCGAGCGGATCCTGTACCTGGAGGGGCTACCGAACGTGCAGCGGCTGGGGAAGGTGAACATCGGGGAGACGGCGGTGGAGCAGTTCAAGAACGACCTGGCGCTGGAGTACGACGCGCTGAAGCGGCTCAACGACGGGATCAGGCTCTGCCGGGAGCACGGCGACAACGGGAGCGCCGAGCTGCTGGAGGAGATCCTGGTGTCGGAGGAGGAGCACACCGACTGGCTGGAGACCCAGCTGGAGCTGGTGAAGCAGCTCGGCGAGGCGAACTACCTGGCGCAGCAGCTCCACGAGTGAGGGCGTGGCCGGGGGCGAGGAGGTGCTCTAGACTGGGGCGATCATGCGTCCCCTGGGCCCGGCCTTCGAACGGGAGGCTCGCCGCATTCACCTGCGCTTCAACCGAGAGATCATCGAGGGGCTGGGGGTGTGCCCCTACGCCCGGGTAGCGCGGGAGACCGGGGGCGGGATCATCCTGCTGCGCCCGGAGGTGACCCCGACGACGGCGATCCTCCACGGGATCGTGGACGAGCTGGCGGCTCAACGGGGCGTCGAGGTAGCCCAGGTGGTGTTCCCCCGCGCGACCCTCTCGGCCGGCGAATTTCTCGACGTTTCCGCCCGTTTTGGCGAAGAAAACGCGGCCCGGACGCCGAGGCAACGGCCGCTCTTTGTACATGCGGCCTTCCACCCCGGGCTGGCTTATGGCACCGAGACACCTCCCCGGCTGGTCTCGTTCTTCCGCCGCTCTCCAGACCCCATGGTGCAACTCGTGAGGCTCTCCGTGCTCGACGCCATCCACGCCAGCAAGCCGCGTGGGACGCAGTTCTTCGACGGCGACGCGGCCTCCCTGCTGGAGCTGCTGCGGCAGAAGCGCCCCGAGTCGGTGACCGACCGGATCACCCGGGAGAACTACGAGCGGGCGATGGCGGGGGAGCTGGAGCGGATCCTGGCGATCCAGGAGGATATCGCCCGGGATCGCGCCCTGGCCTACGCCCGGGCCGAGCAGGAAGACCGGGCCCTCGCAGGCGAGGCTCCATGAGCAGGATCGTCGAACTACCGCCGCGAGGAAGGCTGATCGTGGCCACCGACCTCCAGGGACACCTGGGGGACTTCCGTCGGCTGGCCTGGCTCTTCGAGCGCTCCCGGCAGGAGCGCCCGGACACCTTCCTGGTGCTCACCGGAGATCTGGTGCACGGCCCGGAGCTGGAGGTCGACGAGTGGCCCGAGCACCTGGGGGGCTACTACGTGGGGGACTCCGCGGCGGTGCTGGAGGAGGCCGCGGCGCTCCAGCGGCAGCACCCGGGGCACGTCCACTACCTGCTGGGCAACCACGAGCATGCGCACATCGGGGGGCCGGTGGTGGGCAAGTTTTTCCCGGACGAGGCGGCGAGGCTGGAGGAGCTGCTGGGGCCGGAGCGCACCCGTTGGGCCCAGGAGTGGCTGCTCACCTGGCCCCTGGTGGCGGTGGCGCCCCGGGCCGGGCTCTGCCTGCTCCACGGGGCGCCTCACGCGCCCATCCAGAGCCGCCGCGACATCGAGGAAATCGACCTGGCGGCGCTCCGGGAGGGCGCAGGCTACCGTCACAACGGGGCGCGGAGCATCCTCACCGCGCTGCTCTGGGCCCGGGCCGCCTCGGCGGAGCGGGCGCGGGCCTTCCTCAGGGCGCTGGGGCCGACGCTCCAGGTCGCCGTCCACGGGCACGATGTGGCGCGAGAAGGCTTTGTGGTAGAGGACGCGACCCACCTCTGCATATCCTCGAGCTTCGGCTGCCACGATGGAGACAAGGTGTACCTCACCTGGGAGCTGGACGATCCAGCCATCTCTGCCCTCGACGTCGCGCGCCGCGGGCTCCGGCGGCTCTGGCCAGAAGCGACCCCTGTTTACCTTGACCCCGGCTTGCGTGAAGGCTGAATGGACCACAGTCACATCCCCGAAGAAGAAGAACGCCTGCTGACGCGGGTGAAGAAGCACCTCGAAGCGCTGCCTCCGCCACGCCCTCAGGTCAAGGAGACCCAGCGGGACTACGAGCAACAGCTGCTCGAGCTGCGGGACGAGATCGCCCAGGCGAGGCTGGAGGACGTGCCGGCGCTGGTGGCGCAGATGGAACGGATCTCCGGCGTGGCGGCCCGGCGGGCGGAGGTGCAGGAGGCCCCCATCGACGTGCAGGTGCCCTACTTCGCCCACCTGCGGCTGAAGGAGAACGACAAGGAGCGGGACGTGCTCATCGGCCGCGGGACCCACATCGACGCCCGCAGCGGGGTGAGGATCGTCGACTGGCGGCATGCCCCCATCAGCCAGCTCTACTACCGCTACCCGGAGGGGGCCGCCTACGAGGAGAACTTCGGGGGGCGCGAGGTCGAGGGGGAGGTGACGGTGCGGCGGACCATCACCATCCACGAGGGCAGGCTGCTCCGGATCCAGTCGCCGCAGGGGACGTTCGTCTGCCAGAACCAGGGCCAGGGCCCCTGGAAGCACCACGAGGTCCGGGCCATCGAGCTGGCGGGAGGCCAGGGCACGGCGGCGCGCCCCAGGGGAACGCTGGGGGCGGGGCTCGACGGCGAGCAGCGCCTCGACCGGCACCTGCCGGAGATCGCCGCCCTGCTGGACCCCAGGCAATTCGAGCTGATCTCCGCCCCGGACTCGGGCGTGGTGGTGATCCAGGGCGGCGCCGGTAGCGGCAAGACCACCATCGGCCTGCATCGCATCGCCTACCTGGCCTACCGGGATCCGGTGAGGTTCCAGGCCGACCGGATGCTGGTCATCACCTACGGCCAAGCCCTCGGGGCGTACATCTCCGAGGTGCTCCCGTCGCTGGGGGTCCCGGGGGTGAAGGTGGTGACCTTCCTCGGCTGGGCCAAGGCACGCCGGGAGGCGGCGTTCCCGTGGCTGGAGGCCGTCTACGAGGAGGATACTCCCCCCGCGGTCACCCGCCTCAAGAAGCACCCGGCGCTGCTGAAGCTGCTGACCGAGCGGGTGCGGCAGTACATCCAGCAGTCCCCCAAGGCTCCCCGGAGCCCCCGGGTCGCCCTGGCGCTCTGGGCCGAGGTGCTCACCGACCGCGAGGCCCTCGTCGGCGCCCTGGAGGCCCACGGCGACAGGATGTCGGAGCGGGAGCTGAACCTCGCCCACCGCTGGTGCGTCGAGCGCTGTGTCGAGCTGATCGAGATCGAGACCCGCGCCCGGGAAGGTGACGACGCGGACGAGCTGGCGCCTCGGCCCAGGCAGGACAGCCGCCCCAGGAGCATGGCAGAGGAAGACGAGCAGGAGGCCAGAGAAGACACCGAGGAGGTCGAAGAAGACCCGGGTGTCGGCGTGGACGGCCAGGAAGTCGAGGCCCGTGTCGCTCGCCTCGACCCCGAGGACGACGCGCTGCTGCTGCGCCTCCACCAGCTCCTCTGCGGCCCCCTGAAGAAGGGCAAGCATGCGCTGGTCTACGAGCACGCCTTCGTCGACGAGGCGCAGGACCTCGCCCCGGTGGAGCTGGCGGTGCTGATGGACACGGTCAGCCCCCGCCGGAGCGTCACCCTCGCGGGCGATACAGCCCAGAAGCTTTATCTGGACAACGGCTTCAGCGACTGGCGCAGCACCCTCGACAGCCTCGGGCTCTCCTCCACCGAGATCGAGCCGCTGCGCATCGCCTACCGCTCCACCCGCGAGGTCATGGAGTTCGCCCGGGAGGTGCTCGGCCCCCTGGCGGATCCCAACCCCCCGCTGGCCCCCCGGAGCGGGGCTCCCGTCGAGGCCCACGCCTTCCCCCAGCAGGGGGCCGCCGTGGCTTTCCTGGCGGACGCGCTCCGGCCCCTCTTCGCCCGGGAACCCCGGGCCAGCGTCGGGATCCTCGCCCGCTTCCCCGAGCAGGCGGACGCCTACTACGAGGGGCTGATCCGGAGCGAGATCCCCGGGGTGCGCAGGGTACGCAACCAGGACTTCCTCTTCCGACCTGGTGTGGACGTGACCGACATCCGGCAGGTGAAGGGCCTGGAGTTCGACTACGTGGTGCTGGTCGACGTCAACGCCTCGGTTTTTCCTGCGGACGATGCTTCCCGACACCTGCTCCACATCGCCGCCACCCGCGCCGCCCACCAGCTCTGGGTGATCTTCACCGGCCCCCCCTCCCCGCTCCTGCCGTCGTCCCTCGTCGAGCTGGCCTGACCGGACCGCGCGGTCCGTGGTATCCTGGTTCTTTGGAGGTCCAGGGATCATGGCGCGTCTTTCTCCAGTGCTTGCTTCGGTGGTGGCGGTCTTCGGGGTGGTGAGCTGCGTCATCGAGGCGGAAGAGATCCCTGCGGGTACCGGCGGCCGCCTCGTGGTGTCGACCACCGGAGGCTCCGGGGGCGCGGGCGGCACCGGGGGCGACGCGGGGACCGGCGGGGGCGACGCGGGCGCG
>CAZSDX010000153.1:0-12911 GCA_964605685.1 uncultured Polyangiaceae bacterium | reverse complement strand
CGCCGCAGCAGCAGGTAGCGCAGGTCTCCTGCCACGTGCGCCACCCCCAGCACCAGCGGCCCCACGACGAAGAGGAACGCCGGAAACAGCGCCGTCAGCGCCAGGGCCGCGGTGACCCCCAGGGCCGCGTGGGTTCCCACCCGCCGATCCCGGGTGCGCAGCAGCCACCGGAATCCCGCCGCCCCCAGCAGCCACCGCAAAAGCCGCCCTCGGAGCCAGTCGAGAGGCTCCGCCGCGGTGTCGAGCGCCTGCGCTGTGTTCACCCCACCAGCCTACCTCACCAACCGCCACCGGTCAGCCCGCGGTCGCGCGCTCACGTACCGCCGTCAAGCTGCGCGCTGGCCGCCTTGCGCACCGAAGGGTCCACGTCGTGCTCCGCCTGCCAACGGAGGAGCGGGAGCGCCTGGGGAGCCCCAGGGAGGAACATCCCCAGCGTGAGCGCGACCTGGGTCCGGATCGAGGGCTCGGCGTCCCGGCGGGCCCGGTCTTCCAGGGCCGCGAGGAGCGCCGGAGAAGGCTCCCGGTGGCCCATCGCCTGCACCGCTAGCTTGCGCGCTGCCTCGTCGCTGGAGACCGCCAGCGCGGCGAGGAGCTGATCCGGGCGCTCCCCCGGGATCAACCGAAGCGCCGGGATCGCTGCATCCCGCAGCTCCGGGGAGGGACTCCGCAGGAAGGGCTCGATCAGCGGCAGGGCACGCTCGTCCCCCGTGTTGCCCAGGGCATCAAGGCAGAGGGCGATCTCCGGGAGGGTCTTCGCCTCCGCCAGCCGGTCGCGGAGCAGCTCGAAGGCTGCGGTGGCCTCCTCTCGGCCCTGGGCGCTCCAGGCGTGGGCCGCGTTGCCCAGAGCCAGCGTGGCGTTGGCCCTGAGGTTCGGGTCGTCCTCGCGGGCGGCGGCCTCCAGGACCGGGTGGGTCTCCGGGTCGAGGCCGGGCGACACGCCAAGGAGGGCGAGGGCGTGGGCGCGCACCTCCGGGGCTTCGCTCCGCGAGGATCCGATCTCCGCCAGCACCCGCTGGGCTTCCCGGGTTCCGGCGCCGCTCAGGGCCCCGAGCAGGGCCCCCCTGGCCTCCGGATCCAGATCCTGATGCCACGCCTCCCGGGCCTCCGCGCTGGCGCCGACGGGGGAGAGCCGCAGCAGCGCCGTCATCCGGTTCATGGCGCGGGTACGCTCCTTCGGGGTGGAGGATGCACGGAGCGCTCCGACCAGCTCCGGGAAGGTGGCCCCCGCCACCCGCTCTTCCAGCATGCTCCTGCGGGCCCGCTCGAAGGCCCGCTCGGAGGCGCGCTCCTGCCCCTGGAGAAGCTCGCGCCAGCCCGGCGGGAGCCCTCCGTCCGGGTCGCGACGCTCGGTGCGAAGCAGCCGAGCGCGGGTCTTCCAGGCGTGGTGGGTGCGGAGCGCAGGGGACGTCATGGCCACCCCCTGCTTGCCCTCGCTGCGGACCTCCACGGGCCAGCGGCCTCCCTGGTAGCGAGCGGAGGTGGTGCCCTCCACGGTCCAGGCGCCGACCTGGTTCGGATCGATCAACCCGGCGCCGCTCCAGACCCGCTGGTAGCCGGAGAGGGTGCGGGTGACCTGGTCATCCTGGAGCTGGTAGCGGCCCACGTACTCGCCGGCGGCGTCTCGCTCGGCGGCGGACCAGGAGGCGCGCTCGGGGCGGTGGGCGAGGCGCACGGCGGCGACCAGCCCGGTGAGGAGCTGGCGTCCCTCGGCGGGGACCGAGGACTCGAAGAGCACCTCGCGGAGCGCGCCGTCCGGGTCAACGCGGACCAGGAACGGTCGCTCCATGGCGTCGGCCAGGGGGCCGCGGCGGGTTCCCTGGAGGGTGACGGTGGCCTCCTGTAGATCGGCGCGTATCTCGATTTTTCCCTCATTTTCACCGATCACGGTGAAGATCAGGTGACCCCTGGCGGTGAGAGCAACGGGGGCGACGCGGGCCTCCTCCGAGAGACGCGAGAGGGAGGAGGTCGTGATCTCGTAGAGGTGAGCGTCGCCGCGGGACCAGGGAGCGAGGGCCACGGAGCCAGCACGGACCTCCCGAGGAGCAGGAGGCCCGGAGGTCGAGGCGGCGGGCAAGGCAGGCCCCGGGGGGGCGGCGGGCGAGGGGGCCAGCGTCCAGCCGCCGAGGACCAGCAACGGCAGCAGAAGCAGGGCCGCCCAGGGGAGAGAGGGCCGGCGGGGGGTCTCCTTGCGCATGGCGATCTCCCGGTCAGAGCTTGAGGCTACCGGAGAAGGCGTAGAGCGATTTGTTCTTCTTGGTGGACCAGGTCACCCCAGGCCATTTCACCAGCGGGTAGGATGCGATCTCCTTCCCCATGAGCCAGGCGCCGAGCGTAATTTCGCCGTCGAGAGCATCCACCCGGAAGTTGATGTCTCCGCCATAATCGAGGGTCCTGTCGCTCGGAAAGTCGGCCCAGTTGAGATACCCGGTGGCGGGGAGGGAAAGGGTGACAAGGTTGAACGAACCCTTGGCGCCTGCTTTGGCGAAATCGACACCAACGCCACACCCCACCTCCACTTCGATGCCAGCCTGAGGCGTGATGACCGTGTCGAGCTGAGAGGTTCCCACCGTGCCTTGAACACCAATCCCGAGGTGCCCGACGGCCTCCGCCTCGGCATAGAGGGGAACAGGGCCAACCCAGATGGTCCGAGAGGCAGAGAACAACGTCTGGTAGACAAACCAATCCACGACCCAGCCGCTCTTCCGCTCGTAAGAAAAAATTTTCTTACCTGCCGCGGACATCTTGATCCCTGCACGGAACTCGTTGTAGTCGGCGATGGCCCAACCCTCCAGCGCCAGCAGGTCGACGCTCTTCTTGAGCAGGGTGGCGGTAGCCGCACCCTTCACGTTGGCCCCGTGGTACTGCCCCTTGATGCCGCAGTACCTCGCCCTGAACAGGTTCAGGTTGTTCAGGCAGTAGGTGACGTCCGTCTCCGACTCCGAGAGATCGTTGCACTGAGCCACCGCCTTCGTGGAGCCAGCCCAGGCACAGATCGTCTCGTAGTCGAAGGATCGAATCCTGTTCGAGACCTCGAACCCTGCTTTGAAATCACTGTTGGCCTTGGCAAACTCGTCGTGAGTCTTCGTGGCCTCGCGGAAGGGAGGCCGAGGGTCAGGGATCGCGCTGGCGCTCTCCACCCCGACCGTGAGGGTGAAGCAGGCGGCGAGGGCGACCAGGGAGCGGCGGAGCAGCGAGGGAGCGGAAGGCATCGGGTAGGTCATCGGGGGTCTCCTTGGCCGGGGCGGGCCGGGTTGCTTGCGTCTGGAGCCAGCATGGGCCCCCCCGCGCTGTTCGCCACGGAACCCCCCTGGTCCGCGCTGGTCTCCCCTGGGGCTCGCTGTCCTCCGCTGTCCATCGCCGTCCATCACGGACAAGCAGGGCCCCATTTCCCGCGGGGATCGTGGCAAACTTCCTCGTCGTGCCCTCCCCCCTCCTGCGCGCCGTCCCGCTGGCGTACCGGCTCCCCAACCCGCCGCGACGGGCCACCCCGCGCCCCGCCGAGGAAGAGGCCCTCCGCCAGCTCCTCGACGAGGGCCCCCTGGCGCTGGTCCACGGGCCCCCCGGCGCCGGCAAGAGCGCCCTCGTCGCCACCACCCTCCACCGCCACTTCCGCGAGCAGGTAGACCGGACCCTCCTGGTCGCGTCAGGCCGCCGCGAGCCGGACGAACACGTCGGCCTCGCGGTGCTCCGGGCCTGGGTCGCCGCCAGCGCCATCGACGACTTCGACTGGAGCGCCCTGCAATGCGACCCCGACCGCCTGGACGCCGCCTCCCTCGACGCCGTGGAGCAGAGCGGTTGGTGGGTCATCCTCGACGGTGTGGTCCTCGACAACGTCGCCGTCACTTTCCTCGACAAGATCGAGCGCTACGCCCGGAATAGCCGCTGGATCGCCGTCTGCCGCGAGCCTCCCCCCGACCTCCTGCTCCCCCTCGCCGTCCGGGTCACCCCCGCCACGGACACGCCCTCGCCCCCCCGTGAGCGGCCGCTCCGCGAGAGCGACCTGCCTCCGGCCTCCCTCGCGGCGTCGCTCCTGCAACGGGTCAGGAGCGAGGACCCCTCGACGGCCATCGAGGCGCTGGGAGAGCTACGGCGCGCGGGGCACATCGACAGGATGATCTCGGCCCTGGAGGAGAGCCTCCCCCGGTGGCTCTCGCTGGGCTTCGGCGGCGCCGTGATCGAGGCGCTCGACGGCATGGTGCAGGCGTCGATACGGCCCTACCGGCTCCGGTGCGCGCTGGAGGTCGGCGACACGACGATGCTCCACCAGTGCGACGAACCACCGGCCGACGAGCTCCCCCAGCGCTTCGACTGGGGCGCACTGCTGGCGCAGGCGGGCTCCTACGAGCGGGCCGCCGCGGTGTTCCAGGGCGTGATCGAGCGCGCCGGAGCGCGCCGAGGGCTGGCAGACACCGCCAGGCTGGAGCTGGCCCGCTGCCTGCTCAACCTGGACAAACGCCAAGAAGGGCTCGCCGCCCTGGAAGAGATCTCCGACGAGGACCCGGGGCGGCGCGCCCGACGCGACGCGCTCCGGGGCTGCGCCTTCGCCACCGGCGGGAACTCGCTCCAGGCCCGGGAGTGCATCGACCAGGTGCTGGAGCTCCTTCCCTCCCTCCCCCGCAAGGATCGGATCTCCGCAGGGCTCCAGGCGGCCAAGGCACTCTACCGCCTCGGACAGCCCCGCGCCTGCGGCTCGTGCCTGGAGCAGGTCTTCAACCTGGGCGAAGGACAGAAGCTCCGGGCCGATACCTCCCTCGACGCCCGCCTGCTCCTGGCGCTCAACTGCTTCGACCGTGGCGACATCCCCCGATGCATCGCGGAGCTGGCGGCGCTGATCCCTTTCTCCTCCACCCAACCCTACCTGCGTCCCTTCGTCTTTGGGGTCAAAACAGAACTCGCCCTGCTGCTGGGGGACGGGGAGACCGCCAGCGCAGCCCTGGCCTCGCTCCAGGCCGAGGCAGGCTCGCCGGAGATGGAAACCGCCCTGATGTACTTCCAGAGCGAGCTGCACCTGCTCCTCGGGCGTCCTCCTCCGCCGGCCCCCCCGAAGGCCACCCTGGAGAGCCCCGCCTCCAGCCAGGAGCACCTCTCCCTGCTCACCCAGCGCCGCGTCGCCCTCCGGCACCAGGAGGGCCCCGCAGGGGAGCCCGTCCTCGGTCCGCCGACCGACCACGTCGAGATCCGCTTCGCCCAGCGCCACCTGGAGGTCGACGCCACGACGCTGGCGGGAGCAACCGGTGCACTCCGGCTGGCGCAGCGGGCCCTGGACGAGGTGCGCAACGGCGGCCTGGTGCGCCGCGAGGCCGAGGCGCTGGCGACGCTGGCAGAGCTCCACCTCCTCGCCGGCTCTGCCGCCTGGCCTCCTCTTGTCCAGGAGCTGGCCGCCCTGGCCACACGCCTCACCTCCGCGCGCTACCAGGCCCGGGCCGACCTGCTCCTCGCGCTCCAGCAGGGCCCCGCCGCCCTGGCTTCCCTGGAGCGCCTGGCCGGCTCGGGGGTCTCCGAGTCCAGCCGCCGCGCCCGCGCCCTCCTCGGCGACGACGCCCCCCTCGACCGCATCGATCGCCTCGTGGTCGAGGCCATGCGGGCTCACCTGCCCCTGCCCTCCGTGGTGATCCGCAGGGCCGACGCCCCGCGCTGGGGGCTCCACGAGGGCGCCATCGCCCTCTGGCGCGATGATGGCGCCTGGATCGATCTGTCCGGAAACGCCATACACTGGAAGCTCCTGGGAGCGCTCCGCAACCACGGCGGGCAGGCGACCAAGGAGCAGCTCGTCCGCGCGATCTGGGGGGAGCGCTCCTACCACCCGGGGCGCCACGACAACCGGTTGCACACCACCGTGAGGAAGCTCCGCAAGCAGATCGAGGTGGACCCGACCGCACCCCGGCTGGTACTCACGGAGGATGGCGGCTACCGCCTCGGCGGGCTGCTCCGCGTCGCCCCGTGACCTCCGGGAGAAAAGGGACCGTGGTAGGGTGGTGGCTGAGGAGGTGCGTGGCGCCGCCGTCCTGGCCGCTGTCCGCCTGCTCCAAGCTCGACCATGCCTATCCCTGCACGCTCTGCCCTCCTTCACCTCGTCCTGACCGCATCCCTGGCGGGAGCCGCCGCCTGCGGTCAGCCCACCCCTCCCGCGCCGACCGCATCCTCCGCGGTGACCGTGGCGCCCCGGCCCCCGGCGAGCGCCGTGGCGTCGACCTCCGCGGCGCCCGCGGCCAGCGCCCCCACGAAACCCGCCGTCGAGGGTCCACGGTTCACCACGACGACGGCGCTTTCCGGCGGCAAGTCGATGAATTTCCGCCTGTTTTTGGAGCGCAAGGGCGACGAGATCGAAGGGTTTTTGTACTGCGACACCGCGGGACAGGCGACCAGGCTCCGGGGCAAGATGCTGGACGAGCGGAGGTTCCGCGCGGAGGAGCCCGGCAAGAAGGGCAAGACCCGGGGCGTGCTCGAAGGGGAGCTGGACGGGCAGGCCATCAAGGTCGCCTCCTGGTTCGACGGGAAGAAGAAGAACAGCAAGCTGCGCCCGGCGAAGCTCGCCCCCTTCGACGGCAAGGAGACCACCGCCGACCTGGGCTACCGCGGCTCCATCGGGGACAGGCTCCGGATACGCGCCCAGCTCCGGCGCGACGGCAAGCAGCTCACCGGCTTTTACCGCTACGCCAGGAGCCGCGACGACCTCCAGCTCAAGGGGTCCGTCGACCTCGACTCGGGGAAGTTCGACCTCCAGGAGACCGGCGCCGCGGGGGCTCCCACCGGGCGACTCCAGGGGACGTTCCTCCAGAGCGGCTTCCTGGTCGGCACCTGGTCCTCCGCGGACGGAACGCGCACGCTGCCCCTTCACCTCGAATACGCCAGGCCCCTGGAGAAGATCACCGAGCTGCCGGGGGGCGTGAAGGTCATCCCGCGGGAGGAGGAGAAGCAGCCCGCTCCCCGCTGCTCCGTCACCTCCTCGTTCCCGGAGCTGGATGGGATGAGGGACAAGAAGAACCAGGAGGCCCTCAACAAGCTGCTCCGCAAGGAAGGGACCGCCTCCATCGACCCGAAGGAGTGCCAGGAGGCCGAGCCGGATCTCCCCTACTCGGACGAGACCTCCTACACGCTGACGAGCACGAAGAAGAAGGGATACCTCGGGGTGAGCTTCAGCGGATACAGCTACCGTGGTGGCGCCCACGGCATGGGGTACGTCGCCTGCAAGGTGATCGACCTGGAGCGGGGGGAGATGGTCGCGCTCGCGAAGCTCCTCAACGAGGATGCGCTGCCGAAGCTGAGCAAGCTGGTCAACGAGGCGCTCCGCCGCGAGCACAAGACGGAGCAGCTCTCCGAGGTGGGCTTCTTCGAGGATGAGGTCAAGGTGAGCGAATCCACCAACCTCTGCCTCCTCGACGACAAGCTGGAGGTGGTCTTTGGCAGCTACGAGGTTGCCCCCTACGCCATGGGCATGCCCTCCGTCGCCCTCCCCTTCTCCGAGGTCGCCCCCCTGTTCAAGAAGACCCCCCTCACCGAGGCGGTCCTGAAGTAATCCGCGTCGGTGCGAAAGGAGCGGGGCTACCACGGCGTCAGCGAGCCAGCACGTCGGGAGGGAGGGTCACCGCCGGGTGGGGTTGCCCGTTGATCCATGGACGGACGTGTCCCTGGTTCCTCTGGAGGAGGGGATGGATATGCTCTGCGGGGAAGATGGCTCTTCCATCGAGCCCGGTGGTCTCCCGGAGGCTGTTTCCATCCGGAAAGCGAAGCAACACGTCCGCATCCTTTTCCGGCTTCTGCTCGCAGACGAAGGAGGGAGCTGTGTGCTGGATGAACAGGTTTCCTCGCTCTGTTTTTTCGAATGCCCTTGCGTTGTCGACGGCGAAGACGATCAAGCTCGCCAGGGCCCCAATGGAACCGTACAGGATCAACGCGCCTGAGAGACCAGGGCCTCCCGTGCGTTCCTCCTGCTGGATCCCGTAAAAGACGAGAAAAAGCCCCGATCCCAGGGCTGTCAGTTCGACGGTTGTTCTTGCGGAAGCAAGGCTTCTCTTTGTTTTTTTTACGATCTCCTTGCGCTCCAGGGAGACCCGGGTGCAGGCTTGAAGGCGGACGACATCCACAAGAACATTCTTTCCTTGAACGGACACGTTCGAGGCGAGCAGGTCCATGGCTGGATGCTTGACCACGCCCAGGTCCGTCGTTTGCACGGTGCGAACCTGGGTGCTCGTCTGGATAGGCATCGTACACGAGCAGAGAAGCAGAAGAAGTGCAGGGGAGTACCAGAGACGCATCTTCGCCCTCACGGAACGACAGGAACGCTGTCGATCTTCCACCGGTAAAGCTGGCGAGGTGCGTTATCGAAGCCATCCGTGACAAACCAGACGTGGCTCCTGGTCACGCCGTGGATGAATCGAGCTCGTTCTCCAAGAGGAAGAGGAATGTCACGCTTTTCCAGCGTTTTTAGGTCGAAAATACGAACGCGGATGTTGGTAAATTGGCCTGACGGGCTGAGATCGTACTCTTGGTAAGCCAAACGACCCCACCCGCCGTGCATGGCCCAGTTTGCAGTAGATACCTGCCCACCTGTGATCGAGGAAACTTTGTAAGGTTTCAGTTGAGCAGGATCAGGAGAGAATTCCGAGGCCCAGAGTTCGACCTTTTCGTAATCGTTTGTAGCCTTTTGACCAAACCCACGAAGCCAAGCGACATGGGAGTTTGCGTATTCGATGCTCCCGTCCGCAGCCCCTGGAGGAGGTGTTGTATAGGGAATCCCGGGATCCTTCCCGTTGGAAATCATCGTTTGCGGTGTTGAATAGGTCGTATAATTGTAGGTTGTATAAAGGAAATAATCTCCTGCTGAAGTCAGATCATCGACTCCGAGAGCGCTTGGATTAAGTTTGAGCACTTCTGCAAACCGATTTTGTACTCCATCTTTTATCGAGTAGGATTGAATTCCGTTACCTGTCCATTGCGAGGCAAACCGATCCTTCCCCATCGCTGCCCACGTTAGTACAGTTCCACTCAAAATACCTGATGTATCCCAATCTACGAGAGTCACATTTGGGCTTTTATTTCCCAGGATAAAGCCGGTTTTTAGTGTTTTTTTGATCCTTGCATTGATTCCGTATTGGCTTCCGTAAATATCAAAAATGGTAAATGCAAAACCTTCATCATTGTTATAAAATCCATTCCAAACAAAACCGTTTTCGTTTGTCAAAATTGCGATTTGTTCTGTTGATTTGTACCCAAGAAGAATGCAATATGTTTGATTTCCGTCGTCATGGGCAGCTACGAAGGTGGATGTTTTTTCCCATTTCATCAGACTTTCGTTCATCCAAGCTTGTTCACAGCCAGGAACATCCGTCCAGTCACAGGGCTTCCATTCAAAGGCTTGGAAGTCCGATGGATTTTGCAATTGGAGAATCGGATAACCTTGTATCTTTCCGATCTCTTTCCATTCGGGCGTAGCGTTTCCTTGTCCTCCTGTCGCTCCCTGTCCCCCCGTCCCGGCAGGTCCACTCCCTCCCTTCCCGGATAGCCCTCCTTGCCCACCTGATGGTCCAGCCCCTGCGGACCCCGAATTTCCCCCTTGGCCTGGCAGCTTCGTTCCTCCGCTCCCTGCGTTCCCTGCACTCCCTGCGTTGCCACCTGATTCCGTCTGGGTTGGTGAAGGTTCCGTCTTGCCGCAAGCGAGGTAAAGCAGCGCAAGAACAGGAGTCCACGCCAGAACCGAGCGCAAGGAGCGTAGGGACATTAGAAACAACCTCCCAGCACAGGGCCACCCTTCGGCCTTGTTCAGATCCCCGTCCACGAAGCACGTCCACGTCCACGTCCACGAAGCACGTCCACGGCCACGTCCACGTGGACGGCAACCGTGGACGTGGACGTGGACGGCCTTGGGAACAAGGCCCACCCTTCTTCGGAAGCTGAGAGGTCGGCATGAAGCGCTTCGGGAGAAGCGCAGGAGAATCAAAGGGACGGGTGAGTCCCTGTTGGGTGAGGATGTTCTGGTTTTTGAGGAAGCAAAACTGATCCGTCGCTTTCCCGGAGAGATCCCCGTTGAGCGTTGGATTGCAGTCGAAGTATTGCTTGCTAACCAACTTCGTGTCGAAGAAAATAGGGTTGTCCCGGACCCGTTCATCAAAGTTTGAATCCGTACACCTGTCGGGGAACCTCCGAGGGTGTGTCCCGGAGTGTCTCGCTCCGGATCGCAGGGTGTCAACAAGAATCGTCCGGGTGTTGAGCAGGTGCTCCAAGAGAGCCCCCCAGAAGGGCCTCCAGGTGGGCTGCCTCACCCTCCTCCGCCAGCGGCCTTCTTGTAGCAGAGCCCGACCGCTCCCCCTTGCTTGGAGCAGACCCCACCTTCGCCGCAATCCGTGTCCTCACAACAGTAGCGCAGACACACCCCATCGATGCAGGTCATCCCGTTCTCGCAGAACTGGTTATTCCCGTAGTCGCAGCTCTCGCAGAGCTTCCGGTCGTTGGGAGGGCCGTAGCAGGCGTACCCCTTCTCGCTGTAGTCGCAGGCGTGGCCCGGCTCGGTGCACGCCTCGCCGGAGACCGGGTTGCACTGGATGTCCCCGCCCACCGCGACGCACGAACCCCCTGAGGGCGCCTGGTTCGGCAGCTCGCAGGCAGGTTCCAGCCCGGGCCCCGAGCCCCCAGCCCCCCCGGCCCCCGCGCACTCGCAGGCGCAGAACTCCACGGACTCGTTGATGCACGGCTGATCCCAGTCCGTGTCGCAACAGTAGGGATCCACCGCGCACACCGCGTCCACGCAGGGCGAGCAGCCCAGCGCGAGCTTGCCCCCGGCAGAGCAGACGTCGTGGTCGCAGGTCCCGGGCTCGCAGGTGGCCGACGGACCCGAGCCCGCCGCGCCGCCATCTCCGTTGCCGGACCCCGCCTGCGGAAACCCACCGCCGCTCCCCCCCCCACCGCCCTCGCCAGCCTGCCCGCCAGCCCCGCCAGCAGGCGGTTTGACCTGGAGGCTTCCGTCGGCGCAGACGACCTGGAACCCACCGGGTAGGCCCACGGCGGCGAGCTGCTGGCAGAGCGCGAGGTAGCCCGCCGAAGGTGGCGTCAGCGGCGGGATGGAGAGCTGATCCGGGGGCACCGCGCCGTGGAGCAAGAATTGAGGCGAGGCGAGGAGCACGCCGCACACCCGGCGCAGCGGCGCGTCCGTGGCCCCCAGGGAGGACGCCGGGGCAGAGAGCGGCTGCCCCAGGATCGATTCCAGCGCCTCCTGCTCCCCCGGATCCTCGACAAAACCCTCGCCGGTGATCCGATCCTTGAGGGCCACCACCAGGTCCCGCACCGTGGCCTCCGGGGAGGATTGGGCGGCGGCGAGCAGCTCGTCGATCAGGTCCGGATTTGGATTGGAAGGGAGGCGCGCGCAGCTCCCCAGGCGCGACTCCCAGCCGAGGCGCCCCTGGAAATCGAGCCCACGGAAGCCCGGCTCCGCGTTCTTGAGGAAGACGCCCACGGAAGCCTGGAATTCCCCCTCGGGCCCCGCGCGATCCGGGAAGGCGGTCTGGGGCGGGTTGGGCCAGCCCAGCGCCCGGTAGGCCGCCAGGAGGGTCGTCCGCGGAGAGCGCGGGACCAGCGCGTCGGCCACGCTGTTGCCGCGGCGAGTCGGATCCTGCTCGGCGGTCGTCCACGGATCGAAGATCGGCGGGAGCGGGTAGTCCTCGGTCCAGCACGCATCGCCGGCGGGGGCGAGGTTGAAGAGAGGACTCGCCAGGATCTGTAGCAGCAGCTCCCGGTGAGAGAACCCAGAGGCCACGAACCCTTCCGCGAGCAAGGCGAGCTGGTCCCGAGCAGCAGCGTTCCGGGGGTAGTAGTTCGCGATGGTCAGCGGCGTCCCCAGCACCTCGCGCCACACCTGCTCCACCACGTTGAGCACCGTCAGGTACGCGAACGCCTCGTCCGGGTCCTCCACGGAGCCATCCGGACCCCGGGAGAGCCCGTGGGTCCGCAGCTTCCGGAAGCCGTCCTGCAGCGAGGTCGCCAGATCCCAGGCGGAGGTCCTGTCCCCCTTGAGCTTGCCGAAGTGCGCGTCCACCTGGGCGATGTCCGGAGGAACCTTGTCCCTGGGTGCAAACCGACCGCAAGCGTCCGCCCAACCCCAGGGCCTCGCCTGTCCCGCATCGACAAAACCGTCGTAACGAAGCGGCGCATGCATGCGGGTGGGTCCGTCGTGACTCTCATCGGGCGAAGGACCCGAGGAGGCACCGAAGAGGGCGCGCTCCAGAAGGACAGGCACCGGGAAGTGGCGGTTGAGGCCCGGCTCGTCGCGGAAGGTGACGGAGAACTCGGTGTTGTGGCAGGTCAGGCACACCGGGTCGCGGCGCAGGTAGACCCCGTCGAACCAGGCACCGAAGTCGCTGCGCCGGGAGAGCTCCAGCCTGTCCGGCTCCGCGTTCGCCCCCGCGTACGTCAGCTTGAGCATGGAGAACAGGTTGGCGATGTAGACCGGCGAGAGGTCGTCGAGCTTGAGGGAAGCCAGAAGCACGTCCCGCAAGGTGAAGGGCCCCTGGCCGTCGCCGCCGAGGGTGTCCGGGGGCAGGTCGCGGACCAGCTCCGCCACCGCCGTCCCCTCGCCGCGGATCGTCGTCCCGTAGCACCCCGGGTTGGCCTGGTCCTCCGTGCGCTGCACCCGGAGGAAATCCCGGTAAGCGTCGATCCAGCGGAACAAAAACTCCTCCCGCCCCATCATCGCTACCACCGCCGCCCGCCGTCCCGGGCCCAGCGCCCCCGCGCCGTTGCTTTCCTTGCCCTCCAGGGCGTCGACCGCCGCGATCAAGTCCAGGTAAAGTTGCACCTCCGCCTGCCCGTAGGGCTTGCGCCCCAGCGTCGCCTCGATGGCCCTCCGCACGAACGCCTGCGCGGACCCCTGGCACGGCCCGGTGTCCCCGCCGCCTGCGCCCGCCGCCCCCGCGGTCCCGGCC
>CAZSDX010000152.1:0-13027 GCA_964605685.1 uncultured Polyangiaceae bacterium | reverse complement strand
GGGGGCGTGGGGACGTGGGGGGCGCGGGGGCGTGGGGGGCGTGGGGACGTGGGGGCGTGGGGGCGTGGGGACGTGGGGACGTGGGGACGTGGGGGCGTGGGGACGTGGGGACGCGGGGGGGCGTATCGCGTCGTATCGCGTCGCGTCGTATCGCGTCGCGTCGTATCGCGTCGCGTCGTATCGTAGGGGCGACGCATGCGTCGCCCCTACGGGGACGCGGGGGGGCGGGGACGTGGGGACGCGGGGACGCGGGGGCGTGGGGGCGTGGGGACGTGGGGACGTGGGGACGTGGGGGGGCGTGGGTGATCGGGAAGGCTCGGTTACCCGTGGGCTTCTGCCCAGGTCCGACCGACGCCCACGTCGGCCCGGAGCGGCACCAGGAGCTGGAGGCGGCGGCCGACCGCCTCCATGCGCTCCTTGGCCTGGCTTCCCGCCTCTTGCTCGCGGCCCTCGGGCACCTCGAAGAGCAGCTCGTCGTGGACGGTGAGGATCATGCTGGCGCCGTCGACGACCGGCTCGCGGAGATCGATCATGGCGAGCTTGAGGATGTCGGCGGCGGTGCCCTGGATGGGGGTGTTCTGGGCGATGCGCTCGGCCTGGAGGCGGGCGGCGCGGTTGGCGCTGGACAGATCCGGCAGGAAGCGTCGCCGCCCGAGGAGGGTGCCGACGCTGCCGGCGGAGCGGGCCTCGTCGAGCACCCGCTCGAAGTAGGCCTTCACCCCGGCGTAGCGCTGGAAGTACACCTCGATGAAGCGGGCGGCCTCCTCGCGGGGGACGCCGAGCTGCTTGGCGAGGGCCGCATCGCCCATGCCGTAGATGACGCCGAAGTTGATGGTCTTGGCGGCGCGGCGCATGTCACCGGTGATCTGGTCTCTCGGCTTGCCGAACATCTCGACGGCGGTGCGGGCGTGGACGTCCTCGCCCCGCTGGAAGGCGTCGAGGAGCGTCGGGTCCTTCGAGAAGTGGGCCAGCAGCCGCAGCTCGATCTGGGAGTAGTCGACGGAGACGATGCGGTGGCCCGGCGGGGCGACGAAGGCGTCGCGGATCCGGCGCCCTTCCTCGGTGCGCACCGGGATGTTCTGCAGGTTCGGCTGGCTCGACGACAGGCGCCCCGTGGCGGCGACCGCTTGGTGGAGGCTGGTGTGGATCCGCCGGGTGCGCTTGTGAACCAGGAGCGGCAGCGTGTCGATGTAGGTGCTCTTCAGCTTGGCGAGCTGCCGGTACTCCAGGATCACCCCCGGCAGCTCGTGGTACTGGGTGAGCGCCTCCAGCACCTCCGCGTCGGTGCTCCGGCTGGTCTTGGTGCGCTTGAGGATGGGCATCCCAAGCTCGTCGAACAGGATCTCCTCCAGCTGCCTCGGCGCGTTGATGTTGAACGAGCGCCCCGCCGCCGCCATGGCCCTCGCCTCCAGCGCCGTGAGCCGCTGCTGGAACTCGTCCCCGGTGGCCTTGAGCGCGGCCAGGTCGACAAGTACCCCCCTCGCTTCCATGGCCACCAGCACCCTCGTCAAGGGCAGCTCCACCTCCGTCAGCAGCGACAGCATCCCGGCCCCCTCGACCTTGGCGCGCAGCCGCTCGGCCGCGTCGTGGATCACCGCGGCCTGGGGGGCCGTGTAAAGCACCATCCGGTCCAGGGGGATCTCCTCCAGCTTCTGCTTCTTTTTCTTGTCGTAGATCTGGTCCAGCGTCACCAGCACCCCGCAGAGCTCCCGCTGGGCCACCGCCTCGACGGAGTGATCCGCCTCCGGGTCGAGGAGGTAGCTGGCCAGCATCGTGTCGAAGGCCACCGCCCCCAGCGTCAGCCCCTCGTTGTTCAGTAGCTTCTCGACGAGCTTCATGTCGTGCCCCACCTTGAGCGGTGCGTCCGCCGCCAGCAGCGGTCCGAGGTGCGCCTTCAGGGCCGACGGGGTGATCTGCGGCGAGGCCCCCAGCCCCCACTGGTGCCCGAGCGGCAGGTAGAAGCCCTCCGCGGGGTCGATGGAGACACCGAGCCCGAGCAGCCGCGCATCCACCGGGTCCCCGGAGGCGAAGACGCTCAGGGCGAGCTGGGGGGCGGAGCGGGCGCGCTCGCAGAAGGCGGCCAGCTCCTCCTCCGTGTCGATGGCCTTGCAGGTGCGCTTGCGGGGCCCCGCCGTCGGGGGAGCAGGGATCGCCGGGGCCGCGGCAGAAGCGCCGCCGGGGGGGGCGGGGCCGAGGGAGGCGAGGAGGCGGTTGAAGTTCAGCTCCCGGAAGATTGTCCGGAGCTTCTCTACCTCCGGGGCCCCCTGGACGAGGGCGGTGGTGGAGGCTCCGACGTCGAGGTCGTCGCGGAGCGAGACGAGTTTTTGCGAAAGGAAAGCCTCGTCCTTGTGGTCGGTGAGGGTCTGGCGGACGGCCTTGGCCTTGATGGCGTCGAGGTGGGCGTAGATGCCGTCGAGGGAGCCGTGGGCCAGCAGCAGCTCGGAGCCCTTCTTGGGGCCGATGTGGGCGACGCCAGGCACGTTGTCGGAGGTGTCGCCCATGAGCGCCAGGAGGTCGCGGAGCTGGGCAGGGGGGACGCCCCACTTGGCCTTGACCTCCTCGGGGCCGTAGACATTGTTGCGCATCGTGTCCCAGAGGACGACGTCGTCGCCGACGAGCTGCATCAGGTCCTTGTCGGCGGAGACGATGACGCAGCGGATACCCTCGGAGCGGGCCAGGCGGACCGCGGAGGCGATGAGATCATCGGCCTCGAAGCCGTCCTTCTGGAGCACCGGGAGGCGGTAGAGCTCGATGATCTCCCGGGAGCGAACGATCTGGGTCCGGAGGTCCTCCGGGGGGGGAGGGCGGTTGGCCTTGTAGCGAGGGTCGAGCTGGTGGCGGAAGGTGGGGGTGGTGGAGTCCATGGCGACGGCGATGCGCCTCGGCTGCTGGTCGCTCAGGAGCCGCTGGAGCATGGTGATCGTCCCGAGGGTCACCGAGGTCGGCTCGCCGGAGGGGCTGGTCAACGGCGAGGAGATCCCGTGGTACGAGCGGAAGATGTAGCCCAGCAGATCGATGAGGTAGAGGACGTCTTCGGCGCCCGCAGGCGGGAGATTTGCGGCCATGGCGCCGGTTTATAACGGCCAGACACCGGGGGAAACGGCGGTCAACATCCCTGCGACAGGGGACAAACTTCTGCAACGATTTACAAGTCGGTGACAATCTCCGGGGCGGGCGATGGTACGGCGGGGATGCGATGCCGAACGTGCTCTGTGTGTCGTATTTTGTGGTCCTGTTGCTGCTGGCGTCCTACGGGGTCCACCGCTCGCATCTGGTGTACCAGTGCTGGCGGTACCGGCACCGGATCAAGCGGGTGAGGGCGCTCCCGCTGCTGGCGGGGCCGCCGGGGGAGCTGCCGCGGGTGACGGTGCAGCTGCCGCTGTTCAACGAGGCCACGGTGGCGGTGCGCCTGATCGATACGGTGGCGAGGATCGATTACCCGAAGGATCGGCTGGAGATCCAGGTGCTCGACGACTCGACCGACGAGACCCAGACGATCGCCCGGGCGGCGGTGGAGCGGTGGCGGCGCGAGGGTCTGGACGTGGTGTACATCCACCGGACGGACCGGGTGGGGTACAAGGCGGGGGCGCTGGACCACGGGTTGAAGGTCGCCAGGGGCGAGTTGATCGCGATCTTTGACGCAGATTTCCTCCCTCCTGCGGGGTTTTTGCGGGATGTCGTTGGCCATTTCGCCGACCCGAAGGTGGGGATGGTGCAGACCCGCTGGGGGCACCTCAACCGGGATCATTCGCTGCTGACCCAGGTCCAAGCGCTGATGCTGGACGGGCACCACCTGGTGGAGAACCGGGCCCGGTTCGGCGCAGGGAATCTCTTCAATTTCTCCGGGACCGGGGGCATCTGGCGACGGCAGGCGATCGACGATGCTGGCGGGTGGCAGCACGACACGCTCACCGAGGACCTGGACCTTTCGTACCGCGCGCAGCTCGCGGGGTGGCGCTTTGTCTACCGGGACGACGTGATCTCACCCGCCGAGTTGCCGGAGGACGTCTCCGCCTTTCGCGCGCAGCAGTTTCGCTGGGCCAAGGGGACGGTGCAGACCGCCCGCAAGCTGATGGGCAGGCTGCTCCAAGCGCCGCTGACCACGGGGCAGCGGGTCGAGGCGTTCTTCCACCTGACCCCGCACTTCGCTTACCCGCTGATGGTGGTGCTGAGCGTGCTGCTGCTGCCTGCACTGCTGCTGATGCCCGCCACCGACCCGCAGATGATGCTGCTGGTTGACCTTCCGCTGATCGTCGGGACCACCGGCTCGCTGGCAGCGTTCTACTCGCTGGCGGACGCCGCCCAGGGGCGCTCCCGCTGGTCCGCCATCGCGCGGCTGCCGATGCTCATCGCCCTGGGGGCGGGCCTGGCGCCGCACCTGTCCCGGGCGGTCTACGAGGGGCTCACCGCCATGGCCGGCGAGTTTGTTCGCACGCCGAAGAAGGGCACCCGCGAGGGCCGCTACCGGGCCCGGGCCAACCTGCCCCTCACCGAGATGCTGCTCAGCCTGCTCTCCTTGGTGAGCGTCGTCGCCAGCGTGGAGACCCGACACTACTTCGCCACCCCCTTCGCCCTGATGTTCGCCTTCGGCTACGGCTACGTCGCCGCCCTGGTCATCGCCGAGCAATTCCGCCGCCGCCGCGAGGTCGAGGCCGGGATCGCCCCCCCCTCCAGCGGCATCGCAGCAACCGCCGAACAAACCCCGATGGTCACGGATCTGGCGACCTGAGCTACCCTACCGGCGCCATGTCGGATCCCCCTCCCCCCTCCCCCAAGAAAAACCACCGTATCACCAAGGCCGACCTGGCCGAAGCGCTCCACCAGCAGGTCGACGATATCTCGAAGACCAAGGCCGCCGAGCTGGTCTCCCTGGTCTTCGAGACCCTCAAGGAGACCCTGGGAAGAGGGCAGAAGATCAAGATCTCCGGGTTCGGCAACTTCTGCCTCCGGGACAAGAACGATCGCACCGGGCGTAACCCCCAGACCTCCGAGCCCATGCTCATCCGGGGGCGCCGGGTGCTCACGTTTCGCCCGAGCCACGTGCTGCGCGACGAGCTCAACGCTCACCTCGCTTCTCCTCCCGAGCGGATCCGACCGTGAGCCGCTCGCGTCGCCTGGGAGCGGGCTGCCTCCTTGCTCTGCTGCTGGATGCGGTCGGGGGGCTGGCCAGCGATCCTTCCCCCGGTAAGGCCGATCTCACCGCCTGGGACGCCGGTCCCGGCGCCAGGCTCCGCTTCAAGGGGCTCCCTGGCCCTACCCCCGCCGACAGCGCCTCGCTGCCCCGGGTCAACCTCGCGGAGCTCCCGGGCTCCCGCGAGGTGCTCCGCCGGGGGGTCCAGCATGCCAGCTCGGGCCCCGAGCACCAGGGCGCATCCCTCTTCGCTGCCTGCCTGCGGGCGTCCGCCGCAGGGCTCCCCCCCAACGCGGAGGATATCGCCTTCGACCGCATGGAAGCTCGGATCCGCGAGGAATTCTCCCGCGATGGCGCTCAAATCGATCTGTTCTCCCCGGGGCCGAGCACCGAGCACAAGAACCTCCAGATCGTGCCCTTCTCCGGCGAGGCTACCCCCCCGAAGGCGCGCCCCGGGGTCAAGAAGCGCCTCCACGGGAAGAACTTCGTCGGCTTTCTCGGCGAACCGCCGGAGATCCTCGTCTGCTCCTTCGCCTGCGTCGAGACCTCCACCAGCGCCAACGTGCTCTGCGGCCCCGTTGTCGAGGGCGCCACCGTCGAGGGCTCCTTCCTCCCACCGCCCCGGCCAGGGGCCTTCTTCCGCGCCGCTTTCCGCGTCAAGGAGCGCCCCTTGCCTGCCCTCGGTGTGCTCCTCGGCGCCCTGCTGTCGTTCGTCGGCGCCGGGGTCGCCCTGTGGCCCGCCAGGCGCCCGACCTGAGCCTCTCGACCGGTCGTCTCGCGGAGGCGGATGCGCGGACATTCTTTGACCGTGTGAGGAAGGAGAAGGTCTTGACGGTGGGGGTCTGGACCTCTTAAGCCTTGGAGGCGGTGGGCATCTGGACCCACACACCGGAGAACGATCATGGCTGAAGGCGTCAACAAGGTCATCTTGCTCGGAAACCTGGGTGCAGACCCGGATCTGCGCTCCACCCAGGGAGGCCAATCGGTGCTCCGGCTGCGCCTCGCCACGACCGAGCGCTACCTGGATCAAAACAAGGAGTGGAAGGAGCGCACCGAGTGGCACAACGTGACGGTGTGGGGGAAGCGCGGTGAGGCGCTTCACCGCATCCTGACCAAGGGATCGACGATCTTCGTCGAGGGTTCGCTCCGCACGACTTCCTACGACAAGGAGGGGGTCAAGATGTACAAGACGGAGGTGGTCGCCCAGAACATCGTGCTGACCGGCGGGCGTCCTGGCGCCGAGCGCGGCCACGACGCGGGGCCACCGGCCCAGCGTCCGGCGGGTGGGAGTAACTACGGCGGCGGTCGTCCGGTGCAGCCTGCCCCCCAGCGCCCGGCCCCGGTGGACGAGACCCCCCCTGCGGACGACTACGACGCCTACAGCGGCAGCGACGACGACATCCCGTTCTGAGCCCGTGCCGCGTCGTCTCTTCCTGGTGCGCCACGGCGCGGTCGAGAACCCCAGGAACCTGCGGTATGGAGGGCTACCGGGGTTCCCGCTGTCCCAGCGAGGACGAACCCAGGCAGCCCGCGCGGCTCGCTTCCTGGAGGGCCGCTCGCTCTCCACACCCCTGGTGCTGTCGAGCCCCCTGGAACGAGCCGTCGAGACCGCCGAGATCCTGGGAGATTCCCTGCACGGACCGGTGCGCATCGATCCCCGGCTCCGGGAGATAGGCTCCCGCTACGACGGGCTCCCCTGGGGGTTTGCCCCGCTGGCCTACTGGCGGCGGCGGAGGGACCCGGCCTTCCTGGGCCACGACGAGCCCGTGCCGCTGGCCGCTGCCCGGCTCCTGGAGGCACTCCTGGAGGCACGGCGCGGGCACCCCGGGGATCTCGTCGCGGTATCGCACCAGCTCCCGCTGCGGGCCGCCTTGCTCGCGTTGACCCGGGGCCTCGGTGCCCTGGACGGGCCGCTTCCCTCGCCGCTGTGGCTCCGGCTGAGGCAGCCGATTTCCCCGGGGTACGCCCAGGTGATCGAGCTGGGCGAGGCAGGGGGGGACCGGTGGCGCCTGACCGGTGGGTTTTGCCCCGACGACTGGTAAACGCAGGAAGGGCGGAGGCGCTTTCCTGTGCTAACCTGCCGGCGATGGCGAAGGACTGCCCGAGGTGTGGGGCTCCCCACGAGGTGGGGTTGATCCTGTGCAAGTTCTGCCGAACCCCCTTCGACGAGGAGGAGGCGCGCCGCGCGACCCCGTGTCCGAAGTGCAAGGATCTGTTCCCGGAGACCACGCAGCGGTGTCCGCGGTGCGAGATCTGGCTGGTGGTCCAGTGCGTCTTTTGCAACGCGCTGACGCCCCACCAGCGACCCGAGTGCGACGCCTGTGGGGAGGTGTTCGCCGGGGCCCCCCAGCGCAAGGCGGCCCGGGATGCGGCGGGGCTCTCCTGGCCGAGCCCCGCGGCTCCGGCGCAGGGGGGCTCCTTCGGGGGCCTGGACTCCTGGGCCTCGCCGCCCCCGGAGCAGGCCGCTGCGGATCTCTTCTCTTCCTTTGGCAAGGGCCCCAGCGAGTCGGAAGGGTCGCCCCCCTCCACCGGGTGGGATCTGGAGAGCTGGGCCTCGCCTCGACGCAAGTTAGTTCCCGAGGGACCAAGGTAGCTGCCACGAGAGGTTGATCATGGGTTTGTTTGACATGTTCCAGGGGGATCGAGGCGAGCAGATGACGCCGCACCTCGCCTTCGCCACCGCCCTCATCTACATGATGGGCGCCGATGGGGAGATGGACAACGAGGAGGTGGGCTTCCTCCTGTCGGTGGTCGGGGGCAAGAGCGCCGGCAAGGCCATCGGGGTGGGGGCCAACAACCGCGCCCTGCTCGACAAGGCACTCCAGTACGCTCGGCGTAACCCGGTGGACAAGTTCATCGCCGAGGTCGCCCCCAAGCTGACCGACGCGCAGAAGATGTGCATCCTCGTCAACCTCATCGACTGCGCCCTGGCCGACGGCCAGCCCGAGCCCGAGGAGCAGCAGATGTTTGGCCGCTTCCTCCACGGCTTCGGCGTCCCCATGGAGCGTTTCAAGCCCTTCTTCGAGGTGATCTCCCTCAAGCGCGACACCTCCGTCTTCACCGCCAGCAACCACCCCAAAAACCAGTGGGGCTACCAGGTCCGGCTCTGGTGAGCGCCCGCTGATGCGCGTGCTGCTCGTCTCCGCCAACCGGGAGCAGCTCCCTCAGCCCGTCGCCCCCCTCGGCCTCCTCTGGGTCGCCGCCGCCCTGGAGGGCGCCCACGAGGTCCGCCTCCTCGATCTCTGCTTCGAGGAGGACCCCCTCGCCGCCGTCGACCAGATCCTGGCGGAATTCGACCCCGAGGTGGTGGGTATAGGGATCCGGAATCTCCATACCAATGCGTACGACGGGACGGAGCAACTCCTGGCCGAGTACCGGGGGCTGGTGGGCCGGGTGAGGGAGAGGAGCGGGGCGCCGGTGGTGCTGGGGGGGGCGGGCTTCTCGCTGCGCCCTGCAGGGCTGCTGGCGGAGCTGGGGGCGGATCACGGCGTGGTGGGGGAGGGGGAGTGGGCGTTCCGGGAGCTGGTCGACCGGATCGCCGCAGGGGAGAAGCCGCCTCCGCTGGTGTACGGGGGGGCAGCGCGGGCGGTGACGCTGGGGCGAGGGCCGTCCGGCGAGCTGGACAGGCTTCCTCCGCCGGCGCGTCGCCTGCTCGATCCGAGGTACAACGAGCGGGACGGCACGGCGAACGTGCAGACCAAGCGGGGCTGCGCGTTCTCCTGCGCGTACTGCGACTACCCGGACCTGGAGGGGCGCAAGGTTCGGCTGCGGGATCCGGGGCGGGTGGCGGACGAGGTGGTCGGGCTGGCCCGTGACCCCGGGGTGAGCCATGTGTTCTTCGTCGACAGCGTGTTCAACGTGCCGCGCTCCCACGCCCTGGGGATCTGCCGGGCGCTGGTCGAGCGGGGGACGCCGCTGCCCTGGGTGTGCTACGGGTCGCCGGTCTCCTTCGACGACGAGCTGGTGGGGGCGATGGCCAGGGCGGGCTGCCAGGGGGTCGAGATCGGGACGGACTCCGGTACCGAGGAGATGCTGACGCGCCTGCGAAAGCCCTTCGGTTTGGAGGAGGTGCTCCACACCCGGGAGCTGTTCCTCGCCCACGGCATCCTGGACTGTCACACCTTCGTCTTGGGGGCCCTCGACGAGACCGTCGACGAGGTGAAGGCCACCCTCGATTTCGTCGACCGTCTCGCCCCGGATCTCGCGGTCTTCATCGTCTTCATGGAGGACCGGGAGGAGCACCGCATCCACCGGGCCCGACACCGGGACGCCATCCTGGAGCTGCTGGCCCGCGAGGCGCCGCCGCGCCCGGGCTGGGTCGTCCCGGAGCTGGACATCCGCTTCGGTCCGAAGCTCGCCCGCGCCGTCCGCCGGAGCGGCACCCGGGGGCCCTCGTGGTTGCGGCTGGCCCGCATGCGCCGCGGGCTGGTGGAGGCGGCGCGAGCCGGTGCCGGGTGAACCTCCGCGCCGGGCGGGTTGCGATCCGGGGGGATCTTGGCCAAGATGCGGGCATCATGGCCGGCGCTGCCCCCTCGAAAGATCACGGAAACCCCATCTTCAACTACCCCGGCGTCGTCGCCAGTATCCTCACCGTGGCGCTGCTTTTTGGCTTTGTATTCCTGGTGGTCAGCTCCGCATCTGGCCACGCTGGCCACGGCAGCGCGCCCTCCTCGGCGCCTGCTGCCCACTTAGCCATGCGCCGGGCGCCGCTGGTCTTCCTGGGGGGGCTGCTTCTCTTCGGGGGGACCGCCTGCGCCCGGCGTGAAATGGAGAACTCCCGGGAGGTCTCCCCGCCCCAGACCCGGCTCGACGAGACGCCTGGCTGGGAAGATGGCGAGGTGCTCCCCCGGGATCGCTTCTCCCCCACCGACAGCAAGAAGGCGCTGTTCTGGGCCTGGTTGCTCCCGGCGGGTGGGGCGCTCGCCTGGGCCTGGTTCTGGGAGCGCCTCCACCGGCAGCACGCCGACGAGGAGACCCGCCGCGTGCAGCTCGGAGCCCTCCGCAACGGCCCCACGGTGCTCCGCGGCGTCGTCGAGACCGAGGACGGGCTGCCCGCGGTGGTCGTCACCATCCTCCAGAAGCGCAGGGTCCACAAGGACAAGCAGGGGAACTCCCAAGAGACCTGGGTCGAGGTGGGGCGTGACCTGTCCGTGCGACCCTTCTGGCTCTCGCTGGAGGATCAGCAGCGGGTCCGGGTCGTACCGGACCTGCGGGTGCTGCTCCGGGACACCGTCGAACCCCCCGAGCCGCTCGAAGGGGACCGCCAGCGGCGCTGCGTGAGGCTGCGGCACGGCGAGCGGGCCTGGGTCACCGGGCAGCTCGAAGGGGTGAAGCGCCCGGGCGGCGCCGGCGCCTACCGGGAGGACACCGCCCCGCCCCCGGTACTACGGCCCGAGCGCCTGGAGTCCATGATCCTGTCGACGGAGCCCCCCGGGGCTTACTTCTCCGAGCGCGCCGATCTCTTTCGCTCCTGGCGCCGGGGGATCCTGGTGCTGGCCCTCCTGCTCCACGGCACGCTGCTGGGCGACTTCTCGCTGCTGGCGCTCTCCGGACGCACCGAGCCGCAGGAGATCCACCGGATCCGTTCGTGGAAGGAGTGGGTCAAGCCGAAGAACGGAGCGGGGCGCTGGGTGGCGCACTTCGCCGTCGAGGCGGGCCGCCCCGATGACCTGAAGGAATACGAGGTCCACCCTGCCTTCTTCCGCTGCGTCGACGAGGGGCGCTGCCACACCTTGCCGGTCACCCGCGCCTGGCTCTCCGGGGGCCTGCTCCGCCGCGCGGGCCGGGGGGCGACCCTCCACGACGGGCAGATCATCGTCTCGGCCCTGCTCGGCTGGGGACTCCTGATCGCCTTTGTCGTCCACGCCCGCACCTCGCGCCCCTGGTACGCCGGGGGCAAGGTCAACGAGCCCGCCCGCCGCATCGGCTGATCCTCTTCGACCGCGAGGAGCTGCCTTTCACCTACACGGCCAGGCACTATGTCATCAAGGTGGTCGCCCCACAGACCGATGCGTGAACTACAGCTCCTCGGGGAAGCGCCGATGTCCCTCGAAGACCGTCAGGACCACCACGGTATCTTCCTGCACGAGGTACACGATGCGGTACGTCTTCTCGAAGACCTCGCGCACCTCGGCCCGTCCCACCTCGGGCACCGAACGGCCCGCCAGCGGAGCCTGTGCGGCCTGCTCGGCAGCCTGCAACAACCGATCGATCCAGCGCACCGCAGCCCCGGGATTCTGGGCCGCCAGGTAGGCTTCGATGGCCTCCAGATCCCGGACCGCTCGCTCCGACCAGTACAGTGCCCTGGCCGCCGGGACAGCCTTCTTCTTCGTGCTCATCGCGCGGAGCGCGCCTTGGCCCGAGCCTTCCTGCTGGCCACCACCTCGGCATGGGAGCGGGTCCGATTCGCAGTCGCGTCCGCGAGCCCCTCCTCGACCGCGGCAACGAAGCTGGCGCGCTCCGAGAGGCGGTCGAACTCGGCAGGGCTGAGCAACACCCCGGCCGCCTTGCCGTTCTGGGTGATCACAAGGGGCTGCCCAGACTCGGTGACGCGCTTCAACAACTCGGCGGCCTGGGCCTTGAAATCGCTGACAGGAACGATGTCTTCGGAGATACGAACAGCCTTCATGGGGACTCCTGGGATACGAAAGGTAGACCGTTATCGGTCTTTTACAAGCTACTCGACATGCTCCCGCAGGTGGCCCTGCCGATCCCGCTCGTCGCCGGCCCTCCCGGCGAGCACCGCCCACCCCAGCGCCCGCAGCGCGACGACCTCGGAGAAGGGTAGACCGCGCGCCTCCCACAGCCCGTTGCCTCGCAGCCCGCGGTACGCCTCCGAACCCGCAGGGAACACCACCGCCAGCGGCGCCCCGGGCATCAGCCACGAGCGCGCCGTGTCCAGCACCTCCACCGCCTCGCCGCGTCGCTCCCCCACCACCAGCAGCGCCGCGTCGAAGGCCAGACACCCAAAGAGCTGCTCCCGCTCCAGCGCCCCCTCGCTCGCCACGGCGCGGGAGGATGTTTCCGGGAGCCTCAGCGGTGGCACCCCCGCGAGCAACCACCTCGCGCCGTCCGGCGCCCGCAGCCAGCGCAGGAGCGCCTCCAGGGTGCGCCGCCGGAGCCGCGCGGGCAGATCAAAACTCCGCATCGACGACCTCCCGGCGGGCTCGCTCGATCAGGAGGCAACGCCTGGGATCAGCGGGGTCAAAGATGACCTTTACATCGTCCCCTGGGCCCAGGCCCTTGCGGGCCAGAGGCGATCCTGACACCGCGGTGGAGATCCGCTGTCCCTGGGTGAAGATCTCCAGGCGGATGAGGTGGTCGTTGCGCTGGGCGCCGGCGGGTTCGACCTCTTGGACGACCGCGAAGCCTTCTTGACCCTGCTCGTAGAGGCGCTCACGCTCGGAGAATTCGCGGCGTTCCATCCAGCGCAGCGCGGGGAGCACGCCGAGGCCGACAAAGACGAGAACCCCGACCAGGGGTCGGTAGCCGGCGAGCCAGAGGGGGCCGAGGGCGAGGGCCACGAGCAGGGTGGCGATGGGCCAGGGGTAGCGGGCTGGAGGGTTCAGCGGGAGGCCAAGGCGCTTGCGGAGCTCGGGGGTCAACGGGGGGCGCGTGGACATCGCTCCTGCCACCCTACGTCAGTTTCGCGTATGTTGCAGCGACGGGCGGAGCCCCGTTGTACCGTCCGATCTCCCTGGAGTTCCCGATGACCCCTCGCGCTTCCTCTCTTCCTCGTTCTCTTCGGTTTTCTTCCCTCGTTCTTCTGCCTGCGGCGCTGCTTCTTGGCGTGGGCTGCGGCGGCGACGACGGCGAGACGCCTCCGGCCAACCCGCCCGCCACCCAGGGCGGCAGCGGTGGCGCTGCGGGGAGCGGAGGCGGGGGTGGCTCCGCTGG
>CAZSDX010000151.1:0-13070 GCA_964605685.1 uncultured Polyangiaceae bacterium | reverse complement strand
GCGGACGACGCTGCACACGGAAGGAGGTCCCCTCGTTCAGATCCAGATTCAGGATGAGGGCCCCTGTCCTGGCCGCCGCCAGCGTCATCACCACCTTCAGGACCGAGAGACCGTTGGTGCACTCGACCAGCCCGCATCTCTCCGGGGTGGTATGCTCTTCGAGGAAACGAGCCACCTCGTCGATGGCCTCTCCTTCCTTCCCTGGAACCACCGAAACCAGGGTCAGATGCTCCCCTGGAACTCCGAGATCATGGGCGAATTTTCCGGCTTGCTTGTCTTCCTTGTTCTTGAAAGAAAGCAGGAGCAACCGGGATGGCGCGACCGCGTGAAAAAGGATGCTCCCGAGGGATAGGTTTTGCGGGTTGAAGGACATCGCCAGCGGAGAGCCCTGGAAGAATTCCCGGTTGAAACCGATGAATTCTGCCTCTTTCCCCAGATCCTCGGCGAGACTCTCGGTCTGGTACTTGAAGCTATCTACCCTGCGCTCCTTGACGTCGGCCCGGTTCACGTACTTGATGCGAAGGTCGAGGTTCGCCGTGCGATCCGGGGGAGTCTCGTACTCCGCCAGGAGCGGACTGATCTGCCTGAGCAGATGATCCCAAGGGGAGATCTTGGGGGCGCGATGCCCGGAAACCGCCAGCGCGTGGACCTTGATCCGATTGTCGGCGTGTTTCTTCGCCTCGTCCAGATCGTCATCAGGGACGAAGATCGTTGCGTCTCCGGTCTGCTTCTCCAGGAAGCAACGGATGGCGCCGAGTTTTTGCTCGTAACCCTTCACGGAGGAGATCC
This sequence comes from uncultured Polyangiaceae bacterium, assembly GCA_964605685.1. Lineage (GTDB taxonomy): Bacteria > Myxococcota_A > Polyangia > Polyangiales > Polyangiaceae > JANWXX01. Next base: position 12,281 of record CAZSDX010000151.1, on the reverse strand, counting down.
GCTCCCTTTTTTTATCCCATGCCCCCGTGGAGAACACCTGCGGCTTTCCCTTGCCCCCCGAGCGCATCACCTGCAACGCCGCAGCCAGCGGTACGAAGATCGAATTCCCTCGCAGATCCAGCCCGGAGAGGTCCACCTCCCCCAGAACCTCCGAGGGATGCAGCCCGCAAGCCATCTCGCTCGGCCCCAGCAGGTCACGTACCTGGTCGGCCACCTCCAGGATCCCCCGGGGGAGCCTCCCGGAGTGCTCTCCCTGGTGCCACTCCACCGGCAGCAAGATCCCTTCCCCCAAGCCCGGAATGGGAGGAGCCGCGTGCGCATTCCCTCCTCCGTTCCGGAAGAGCAGCACCACCGATCCGGGGGCGTCAGGGAGCGTGGCAGCCCCGCTCCCCGGCAGGAACCAGCTCGCCAGCGCGCTGCCAAGATAGTCCCGAATCCATGGGGGATTGCACGAACGTCTTCGTAGCCCCTCGATGTCTGGGCGACGCATGCTGTCCTCTGTCTTCCCCTTTCACGCGCTCCTGTTGCCGGTGGAACTCTTCTCCCCCACCCGTACCCGGATCGAATCCGCCCAATCCTCCGCATCCCGGGTCGCTTCCCGGAAGACCTCCACCGTGCACCGTACCTGCGGGGCATCGTCCTGGGGGCGGGTGATGGGAAGCTCCAGCCCCGCGAGCACCGCGTGGGTGGCCTCCTCGGGGAGATCGAGGAACCGGATCACCAGCATCGTGTCGGCGGTGGCCTCCGCGGGCAGGTTCAGGTCCGCCTCCCAGCCTTCCGGAGAACGCCACTGGATCAGGTGCTCCTGGGGTACCTTGTTCGGCTCTCCAAAGGCTGCGGCCATCGCCAGCTGCGGGGGAGAAACGCGCGGGAAACGCCGTGGCGCTGGCCGGGCAAGCTGCTCCCAGAGGGCGAGGGGCGGCTCCTCCAGGGGAGCCCACCAGGCGCCCGGGGGGGGAGTCCCAAAGATCTCGTCGAGTCCTTGCCAAAAATCCTCGTCGATCAGGCCCAGGGCCTCGTGGTGAGGGCGGGCACTCCGGTCCAGCTTCCGGAGTTCGTCGCGCAACGGCGTCGCTTCGGCACCCAGCGCTCGCTCGTCCCCGAGGATGTCTGCCGCCTGCTCCAGCCTGGCGCGCAGCTCGGCCAGATGCCGGGGCCAGAAGTCATCCAGGCCACCCTCGTCGTTGTCCCGGAACGCCTGGGCGGCCCTGGCCAGGTGAGGGAGCTTCCCCTGGAGCCAGTCGGTCAGGCGGAGCGCCATCGCCAGGGCTTGCTGGTCCTCCAGCTCGTCGAGGAAATGCCTGGCGGTCAGCAGCACACGAGCCGCTTGTTGCTCCTCGTCCAGCTCCTGCTCGTGGAGCGTCACGGAGAGGTCGCCCACTGCACCCAGCGGTAGCTTCACGGCGGGGGTCCCGTACGGGATCGAGAGCGCGTGGTCAGGAAGTTCCCAGCAGGTTCCCTCCGCGAGCAGGCGCACCCGTAGACCTTTCCCACGGCCAAGATGCGGCAGGGACCGGCGCAGCAGCGTGAGCTGGCGAGGGATTTCCAGGTGCACCGCGAGACGCTCGATCCACACCTCGCCCAGATGCTCGTGCAGCCAGCCCTGGTAGACCTGCTTCCAGGCAGGGTGCTCCACCACGGCCTGCCGGAGCGCAGCCTCATCCTCGTCCGGCAGCGCCCCCGCAGCCCAGGCTCGGACCACATCGCGTCGATCTTCTTCGGTCAGGCGATCAAGGCCTCCGCGCTCCGCCAGGGACGGGAGCCAGAGCCATGGGCGAGCGTCCGGCAGTTCCAGGTCGGTGCGCTGGACGAGGGCGGTCCTGGCGTGCCACCAGGGGCGAGGCATCTGTTCCACCGCCGACCGGCGTTCCGCGAGGCTCTCTTCGAGCAACGAGACGAGGGGCGTGGTCCAGGAGACGGAGTCCCCGAGCGCCCGGGCGCCGCGAAGCGCCAGGTCCAGGGTTTCGATGCGCCCGAGCCATGCGGCCTGCTCCTCGAAGGTGTGGGGAGCCCTGGCAGGCAGGCGCCAGCGGAGCCAGTCGCGCAGGTCCCCCAGCAGCTCGGTGGCCTCTTCCGCCGGGAGGGACGCCAACCAGGGGGGTCCCTCCGGCTCCCGGCTGAACCGGCCCAGTGCCTCGATCCAGCGCTCGAGCGTGATCGTGTCGCCGGGGGCGTCAGGGGCGTGCATCTCGTTCAGCGGTTCCATGGCAAGGTTTCCGGGTAGCTGGGGAGGAGAGAGACGATGCCAGGTATTTCTGACAAGCCGTTTTTTTTTCACGGAGCCCCCTGGCGCCGCGCTGCGGGCTGCCCCCCCGGGAGATCCGCCAGGATCTGCAGCGCGATCACGATGGGAAGGCGGCGTAGGTGGAGGATGTCCTGATTGCTCAGTCCGTGGGCCTGGAGCAGGTGGGGCTCCGCATGCTGGATCGCCACGGCCTTGATCCTGGCGCCCCGTTTCCAGGGGCGCCCCAGGGTCAGGAACGCGCAGGGGCCTCCGCCCTCCACGTCGAGGTTGGTTGCGGGGACCAGCTCGCCTCGCGCGGCGTCCATGCCGAGCTCCACGAGCTCTCCGGTGCGCAGCGAGCTGCGAGCGACCAGCTCCACCATTCCCTCGATCTCGGCGGTGACCATCGTCCCTTTGACGTCGTCGACTGGACGTCGCAGGGTGATGTTTGTCGTCGAGAGTTCCTGATACTTGACGGTCGTTGATAGGTTTTCATTCCTGTGAAATACCCACCAGGAAGGCGGATATTCTCCTCTCTCGGGGTTTCCCATGATACAGCGGATCTTGCCCGATGAGGGCACGAAGGAGAAGGGGAGTGCCTTGTGGATCCCCGTCATGGTTTCGTGACCCACCCCGAGCAGGTGTTCGTCCGGGAGGTGATTCTTCTGGATACGATGCCCGGAGAGCGGATACGTGGCTTTCAAGAAATGCCAGGGGAGTGACGTCCTGAACACGTAGCGCCCCCCGGAGGTCAAGACCGCCACGGCGCCGTGCCCCACGCTGCAGGTCTCGATGGTTCCTTCTCCCGTACGGGGAGGAGAGAGCTGGCTTGCCAGGTACTCGAGGTGATCGTCCTCGTGGCAGGCGAGGGTGGTCGGCTTGCCGCTGAGGTGGAGTGCCAGCCGGCTCGCACCCCGGTGAGAGCGCAGCGTGGGGCCGATCTGGGTGAGGAACGCAGGGTGTTGCTCCACCTGGTTCGCGAGATTCAGCAGGGTCTTTCCGGACACCTGGGGAGGTTTGGTAGCGGCGGCCTCCGCGAGGGCAGGTTCGCTCAGGGCAAGCCATCCGGACGCCACCGGTAGTGTTCCTGCGGGGGAGCGAGGGGCAGGTAGCTTCCGAGAAATCGGTGATTTCAAGGGAATCCGCCAGGCAGATCGGGAGCCACTCCAAAGGGGGGAGCTTGCTCCCGGAAGCGCGTTGCGGAGGTCCCTGTCGCTGGAAAGGAGGAGGATCTCCCGGACCTCGATGGCTCCGCTCGGCTCAGCGGCCCAGTGCAGGGCGCGGAGCAGGGCACCATCGGCGGTCTCCGGCATGTTCAGCACCAGGAGGACCTCGATGGACTTTACCTGAGCGTTCTGGATGCATCGGGTGGCCAGTCCCCGGGCGAGCATCTGGAGATCCCCCAGGTTGAGGCGACGTGTCCGGACAGAGACCGTGTTCAGGGCGCAGACGACGACGCAGCTTGGATCCAGACGACCCAGCGGCGGTACGGCGCCCAGGGTCGCGAAGCAAGCCGTCACGGCCGCTTGCCCCACGGGCAACGGTTGCTGGTAGGGCAGCAGGTTGTCGACATCGACGAGGATCAGGGAGGCCATGGTGTAAGTTTCTCCTCTTGGTGGCCCGCTGCTCCAGGAGTTCCTTGACTCGCTTCCGGGCTCGCGAGAGAGGCTGATCCACGCGGGAGTTGCGCACGGTATCCCTCGATTTTCCGGCGTTTTCCGGGCGTTGCATCTCCTCGTCGACGAGGTCCTCGATGGTGCGTTGGTGCTGCCAGATCTGCTCCAGGAGGTACCTGTACCGGGGGTTCAGTTCCGGGGACAGCAGCACATCGCGCAGGGCAGCCAGGTCCTGCTGGGCGATGGACTGCTCCTCCTGCGAGGCTTCAGGGGCCGTGGACGCCTCTTCCTCGGCGGCCTGGCGCGCCTTTTCCTCGCTGTATTTGTGTCTCCTGAGCAGAGAGATGGCCTTGTTGCGTGCGGCCCTGCGCACGTAGGCGTCTGGATCCTCTACCTCGCTGCTCAGCAGGGGGGCTTCTGTCGACAGGACGACCTCCTGGGCGACGTCGGCGGCGTCGGAGGACAGGATCTTCCTGGCCTCCGCCTGGGCAAGCTCGAATACCTTGCAGGTCATGCGCTCCCGAGCTTGCCGGCGGCGGCGTGGATCCATCTCTCCGAGCACCTCAGCCACGAGCTGAGGGAGTGTCTTCGCTTGCACGATGGCGAAGGTACCGGGTCCGGATGGGGTCGTTCAAGCCGCTTCTTGCTCTTGGGCTGTCCGATCCTGGTGGGCGACCCCCTCGGTGGGTATCTTGTACAGGTGCCCTCTCTGCTCGATCGGGAGAGGAGGGCGATACGAGCGAGGATAAAGGCTCTTTGCTGTGCAACTTCCGGTAAGCTCTTGAGCGGAGGTAGCGGAGGTCTGCTCGTTCTCGGTCGTCCATGGGTGGATCCTGAGGGTCCGCGAGCTCCCTGTAGGAGTCCAGGAAGGCATCCAGGAGCAACGTTTCACACTCGGAGATCTCTCGGAAGTACTCGTAGCTGGGCATATCTCCAGGAGTGCTCGCCCTCTTTGTTTCTGACACCGTTGGAGGTACAGTCACTCACATCGGTGCCACGAGGAGGGACACGGCCTGGTTCACGAGGCCGACCACGGGTGCGTCCACGGTTCATGTCCACGGCCACGGGCACGCCGACGAACACGAGGACGGGGGTGCGGCTACGGTCAGGGGGGCCAGCGCTTGTGTTGCTTGAGGAAGGCCCGGAGCTGGCGCAAGGCGGGCAGGTCGAGAGAATCGACGTGCTGCTGCTTGGCTTCGTCCCACGGCAGGTTCAAGAAATCGCAGAGGTCCAGGACGGCGAGGCGGGCGTCGAGGAGCGCTTCTTGTTCGGCGAGCTGGCTGGCTTGCTCGGCGGCCAGGCGGGCTTGCGCTTCCCGCTCGGCCCGGCGTTCCGCGTCTTCGGCCTGCTGCTGGGCGGTTTTCTGGGCCTTCTCGGCCTCCTCTTTGGCGAGGCGTTCCCGCTCGGCCTGGCGTTGGGCCTCTTCCTTGGCCTGGCGCTCCTGGTCGGCCTGGCGTTCGGCTTCTTCTTTGGCCTGGCGTTCCTGGTCAGCCTTGTCCTGGGCCTGCTGGCGAGCCTTTTCTGCCATTTCCCTGGCGCGACGCTCCCGTTCGGCCTCCGCCTGGGCTTCTTCCTTCGCCTGGCGTTCTTCCTCCGCCTTCGCCTGGATTTCCTCCAGCTTCGCCCACCACCGCTCCGTCTCCTCGTAAGTGAAGAGGAGCTCCTTGCCTTGCTTATCCCGGCTTATCGTCAGCCTTGTCCCTACCGTCCGGAACCATCCCCCCAGCGTTTCGCTCCACACCGGGCCTTCCCCGGCGTACACCCGCTTCAGCGCTCCCTTCCGGTCCTTCCGGTACAGTTGCAGCACATAGGGGTCCGACGCAGGGCTCCTCCCTTCCAGCGCAAGCTCGTCGAACAGCAGCAGTTCCTCCACCCCAAGCTTCGCGTACTTCTGCGGCGACTCCACGTAATCCTTATCCCAGTTCGAGGGCGACACCACCTCCAGCGCAAACACCGGCGCTGGAACCTCGGGATCATAGGCGGGCCACTCGGAAAAGTTCGGGTCTTTCGGCTGGCAAGGGAGCACGTACAGATCCGGGAGCACGCCGACGCGCTGGTCGTGGGGATCCAGCTTCATCTTTTGCTCGTAACCGACGAACCAATCGCGGCGCTGTTCTTCCAGCAGCTTGCGAAGGGAAGGGAAGAGATGGCGCTGCAAGGCGGTGAGCAGCGTCGCCCAGGTCATGTCATCCTCATCGTCCGGGAGGAACCAGCGGGAGAGGTCGTCAGGCCAAACCGGATAAGCAACCTCGGGCCAGGGAGGCCATCGAACCTGCGCCGAGGGAGGAGCAAGAACAAGGGAGCGAGCAGCTTCGGCGGCCATGGGGAAGGACGGTAGCAGAAGTCCCGAGCGAGGGCGAGGAGGACCTCCCCCCCCCGGCCCCCCTCTCCCTCAAGGGCAGAGGGGGGAGAACTCCCGGCAGTCCCGGCCCCCCCGGAGGCGGCCACGCTTCCTTCGTCCCCGTGCTCGTGCTCGTCTCCGTCCTCGTCCCCGTACGCTCGTGCTCGTTGACATGGGTCTAAACAAGGCTGTATCAACGTTTCCCAGGATCCGCCCAGGATTCCTGGAAAGAGAGAGGAACACCCCGTGAGCTATCATCGAATCGTTCTGACCGCGGGGACCTCGGCGTTGCTGGGGAGCAACCATTTCGCGGCAGGTGCGGGGCAGAGCGGTCTCCTTCGTATTCAGGCTCCTCGGGTTCTTCCCCCGGAGGGCAGCGCCGAGGAAGAATCCCTGGAGGCCTGGCGAGCTTGGGTGGATCGTGTCCCGATCAAGGGGATTCCCCTGGAGCGGGTGAGTGCCGAGATCTCCGTGCTGCGGCTGCTCCAGGCAGAGAGGAGACTCGGGGGAGCGCCGGTCGTGTCCCTGATCCACTCGGACACGTTTGGTGGGGAGGCCGCAGCGCTGCTGGTGGCGCGGGTCATCGAGGAGAACTTCCAGGGCCAGGTGAACCTGCGTCGGGCCCACGATCTCGACGTCGAACACCCCCGCAAACTTGCCAGGAGCCTCGGAGGCTACATGGCGGTGGTGGATGAGGAAATTCAGAAAGGAGAGCCGGGGACGACCTGCTTTGCCCCGCTGGGTGGGTTCAAGGTGATGACGGCTCTGGGCTACGTGGTGGGTTGTGTACGGGGATTCCCCATGGTCTACGTCCACGAGTCGAAGCAGAGCCTGCTGCACACCATCCCGCCGGTTCCTGTGGCCCTGAACACCCAGGGACTGGAAGCGTATCAGCCACTCTTCCGGCAGATCCACCGGGAACAGGTGGTGCGCCTGGAGACCCTGTCATCGCCCCAGCACGGGGTGCTCGAGGATCACCCTTACCTGTTCGAGCGTACCGAAGACGAGGTGGCCTTCAGCCCCTTCGGTGCCTTCCTGGCGGTGCGTATGTTGCGGCGACGGGTGAGGGTGAGTCCACAGGCGAAGGCTGCTGCGGATCACGGGGACACGAGGTCGCTGGTGCTGGCCGAACTGCGTGACCTGCTGGCGCGCCTTGAGGATCCTGAGCGCCACCGGGGTACCTTGCATCATGAGCAGAGCTGGAGCGTTCCGGGGACGGTGCTGTCGCTGTTCAAGGGGGCCAGCGGCGGAGCAGGGGTGTTCCGCGCCGCCTACTGGTGTGACTCCGAGGGAGATCTGCACGTCGAACACGTGTGGACGGACCACGCCGTGTACGAGCGGCAAGCCAGAGACGTCCTTGGCAAGGGTCGAGGCACAGCGCATCAGGAAATCACGGCTGCCGTGTATGGTTCCTGATCTTCAAGGCCTGGAGTGATTTCTTTTCTGCTCCCTCCTCGCGGCGGCGCTGTCCTCGGGCTGCCGGCGGCCCTCAGCGGGTGAAGCCGCGGATGTTGCCCTGGGCGGGGGGAGGGGTGAGGCGGTTGGGGGGTGGGTTGCCGGGGAAGGGCTCGAAGCGGAGAGAACTGACGAGGCCCACCGCATGCCAGCCGTAGAAGCCGTCGGGGCGCTTGCTGTTCTTGACCTTGGGGTCCGCCAGCTCGATCAGCGCGGGGGCGGAGCTGCCCGGTGCGCCGAAGATGCTGCGGGTGACGTCGTTGCGGTTGCGGTAGCCGTCGTTGATGCGGAAGCGAAGGTAGAGGTCCGTGAGGGACTCGGTGGGCTGGTCCTTGAGGCGGATGGTGCCGTCGGCGGAGAGGTCCACGTCCTTGCCCTGGGCCTCGAGCTTGCTGACGACCAGGAGGCCTTCCTTGACGGTGGCCTCGAAGGTCAACTCGCCCACCTGGACCTTGGGGAGCGCGAGGGTCTCCTTGAGCTTGGCCTTGCCGTCGCCCACGGCGAGGTCGACGAGGGTGAGCTTCAGGGAGCCCTCCCCCTTGGAGGCGCGCTTGTCCGGGAAGGTGAGGTCAACCTTACCCTTCATGGTGCCGAACATGGGGAGGCCGAGGAGCGCTCGGAGAGGTTCGACGCGGCCGACGGCGACGTCGTCCATCTCGAAGTCGAGGTGGCGCTCGGTGGGAGAATCCCAGAAGGTACCCTCGATCTGGCCGCCGAAGGCGCGGGCGAAGAAGGTGACCTTGTTCTTGCCGAGGAGGCGGGCGAAGAGCGAGTAACGGACGCGAAGCTCCTCGTACTCGATGACGGTAGGGGGGTCGGTCTCGCCGGTGATCTTGGGGGCGTTGGTGATGGAGAGGCGCACCCCCCGGGCCTGGATGCCGGTAAACCAGTAGGGTTCGAGGTCGTCGATCTCGAGCTTCTGGGTGGTGAGCTTGCCCTTCTGCTGGGCGGCGAACTCGGCGATGAGGCGGTCCTTGAGCTTGTTGTAGGGGAAGGTGAGGTAGCAGCCGAGGAAGAAGACCAGGGCGTAGAAGGCGGCGTAGCCGACGTAAGGGAGGATGCGCTTGAGTCGCTCGATCATGGGGCCTCGGCGGAGCCCGCGGGGGAGGGGCTCGGGGGCGCGTCGTTGCGATCATAGGCACTGACGACCATCTCGACATCAAAGGAATCCCGGTCAGCTCCCCGCTTGCGGACGTTGAGGCGGGTGATGGCGAGGGGGTAGCCGGATTGCTCGATCTTCTCGAGGAAGCGCAGCAACGGCAGCCCTCCGACCTTGCGGAGCCGGATCTGGATGGAGCGCTCGACGTAGCGCTTGCCGATGGGGGTCTCGGGCCTCTCCTGGGCCTCGGGGATCTCGAGGCCGGTATCCTTGGCGAGCTGCTCCAGGAAGCCGCCGAGCTTGGGGGCCTTTTTGGCGTAGCGGGCGGCGACCTGGTCGCGGCGGGCCTGCTGCGCCTTGATGGTCTCGCGGTTCGCCTGGATCTTCTGGATGGCGGCGCGCAACTCGGCGTTGGCCTCCCGGCGCGAGGAGAGCACGGAGCCGAGGCCCATCGGGACGAGGAAGAGGGCGAAGCCCCCGACGCAGAGGCCGAAGACGGTGATCAGGCGGCGCTCCCTGGGGGAGAGCTCGGCGAACCAGGCGGCGAGGCGGCTCATTTCTCCTCCTTCTTCGCGGGGGAGGCGGAGGAGGCGCCGGCGACCTTCTTGGCGCCCGGGGTGGGGCAGCGGAGCTCGAACTCCATGTGGTATTTCTGTCCCTCGCCGCCGATCTGCTGGGAGGTCTTCACCACCTTGACCTCCTGGAAGCAGGGGAATTGCTTGAGCAAGGTGGAGAGATCCTCCGCGTCCTGGACCTTGGGGACGACGCCGTGGAGGGTGACCTTGGGGACGGACTGGGGGCTACCGCGCTGGACGTCCACCTCGTCGAGATCGTGCTTGAGGGAGGCGGGGTCGATGCTCTCGGCGAGCTGGGCCAGGACGTCGAAGGCGTCGACGGGGGGGAGGGGGTCCGAGTCCTTGCCGCCGGGGCCCTGCTCCACGAGGGTCTTGACCCGCTCCGGGTCGGCGGTGCCCTCGCCCAGCACCTCCTTGGCGACGACGAAGAGGGCCTTCTCCAGCACGTCGCGCTCGGCGCCCAGCGCCCTCAGCTCGGCCCACATGGAGAAGACCCCGCTGAGCACGATCACCACGCCGAGGGCCACCAGCGCGGGGATACGATCCCGCAGGAACCCGAAGCCTCGCTCGAACTTCAGCGAGCCCTGGCGCAAGTTGAGGTGCCTGCCCCGCTGGCCCAGGCTCAGGGCGAGCCCGAGGGCCTTGGCGAAGCGCGGGAGCTGGGCGATCTGCTCGGGGGAGAGGCCCTCGAAGCTCGGCATGGGCAGCATGCGGACCGTCACGCCCAGCTCGCCGGAGAGGAAGACGTCGGCGCCGGGGGCCAGCGCGCCGCCGCCGGAGATGTACATCGTGTCGAGGAGGCCGCCGCCGGAGGCGCGCCAGGCGGCGAGGGTCTGGCGGAGCTCCCGGGCCAGCACCGGCGCGGACGCGGGGAGGCCCTGGGTGCCGACGGAAAGGGTCCGGGCGAAGGTGACCTCGCCGCTCTGCACCAGCAGCACTTCGGTGCGGGCAGCGCCGATGTCCAGGATGGCGATCTGTCCGGCGGAGGAGAGCTCAGGCAGGACAGGGAGCAGCGCCGCCAGGGAGAAGGCGCCAGGGAGCACCATCTCGGGCTCGTGGTGGACGGCGAGCTTGATCAGGTCGATGCGCTCCTGCACCTCCTCGGTGCGGGCGATGGCGGCGAAGACGCTGAGCTTTTCGGCGTCGCGCCCCCGGGGCAGCGGCCGGTAGTCGAAGACCGCCTGCTCCAGCTCGAAGGGGATCTGGGCCTCGATCTCGAAGGGGATCACCTCGGCGAGCTGGCGCTGCGCCGCGGCGGGTAGCTCCAGCTTGCGGAGGAACACACGCTCGCCGGGCAGCGACACGGCCACCCCGTCGCAGCGCGCCCCCAGGGTTCCGGCGGCGAAGCGGATCGCCTCCGCCGTGTCGGCCAGGCCCCCCATCTCGCAGGCACCCATCGCCTCGATGGTCAGCTTTCGGTAGGAGACTCGGATGAGGAGCGCCCGCACCAGCGTCTGTCCGATGTCGATTCCCAGATAGGTTGCCATGGCGTCGTCTCGACCTGATCACTCGATACGGTAGTAGATGATGGTGCCCCCGGGGTTGGGGGCGAGGGCCCCGGGGATTCCCTCGGCGCCGGCGGCGCCGGGGGTCGCTCCGGAGGGGGCGGTGCTCCGGGTGGCCCCGGCACCGGTCATGAAGCCAGCGGGGGGCATCCCGGGGGGCATCCCGGGGAGCCCCGCCATCCCCGCCGCGGACCCGCTGGCCCCGGCCACGGGGATGCCCGCGAAGCCGAACCCCGGCGGGGGCGCGTTCCGGAAGTCGACGACCGCGTGGATCCGGACCCGGGTCGTGCGGCGGTAGCCCGGGACGATCCCGTCGGCGTAGATGCTGAACATCTTGCTCTCGGTGGAGATCGCCTTCTGGACTTCCGCGTCCGAGAAGAACACCACGGGCATGATCCCGACCATTTCCTTGAGGATGCGGCCCATGGGGCCCTCGCCCTTCATCGCCCGGACGAAGGCGCGGGGCGACGAGAACAGGGGGGCGCCCGCGGTGAAGCTTCGGAGCATGTTGACCGCCATGAGGAAGCGGGCCTGCTGCTCCGGATCGGCGCAGAGCGGCTGGGGCGGGTTGGCGACGGCGAAGCCGCAGACCACCGAGAGCAGCGTCTGCGCGTTGGCATTGTTGACGTTGATGGCTCCCTGGCCCCACACGGTCATCGTCCGCTTCTTGGGGTTGCCGGGGTCGGGGTCGACGAAGGTGGCGAAGAAGTCCTCGCTGACGCCCCGGACCAGGTGCAGCTCCTCGAGGCTGTCGTAGGCCGCGTTCTTGCGCCGGTAGGGCGACCTCAGCATCTGGTAGAAGGTGTCCTCCGCCGTCGTCGCCTGGGCCTGGGCGTTGCGGGGGTCGCAGGTGTACATGTTCTCGTCGCTGTCGGCCCAGTCCACAAGCGCCGAGCAGATGGCCATCCGGTCGGAGAACTGGCCGTCCGGATCCCGGTTCTCGAAGAGCGGGTTGTACTGGTCGCCCGCCATGAGCCCGAGGAGCTCCATGCCCATGCGGTTCTGGGTGATGGCGTCGCCGCGGGCGGCCACGTTCAGGTTGATCTTGCTGTCCTCGTCCACCACCGAGACCTCGAAGCGCGCCCCGTTCATCCCGAGGTTGCGACCGCCGCTGATGTCGAAGCCGGAGAGGGAGGCGAATTCGTCGGAACCGGCCTTGTCGTTGAAGGCTCCGAGCACCTGGTTGGCGAACTCCCAGACCGGGATCTGGGTGGAGCCGCCCAGCGCCATCATCAGGATCGGCGCCAGCGCGGTGCGGATCGTGGGCTCGGTGGCGATGAGCAGCCGGGAGAGATTGACGGCGCTGCGGGCGGCGTACTCGGCCTTGAGCGCGTCCCGGTCGGCGATGGCCGCGGCGCTCTCGCTCGACGCCTCGTCCTGGAGCTCCGCCAGGAGCACCGTCAGGATCGAGATCGCCGCCAGCACGATGACCAGCGCGACCCCGCGGCGGCCGCCGCGGGGCTCCG
>CAZSDX010000150.1:0-13081 GCA_964605685.1 uncultured Polyangiaceae bacterium | reverse complement strand
CCCAGCCGCCGCCGACCAGGGCGCCGCACCAGGGACCCAGGGCGTGGAGGGCGAACCCCTCCGGGAGGGAACAGAAGCCGACCCGGAGCCCGTGGAGCAGGGAGACCAGCAGCCACAGCGCCCCCAGCCAGGCCCCCCGGGAGGCCCCCAGCGCCAGGGCCACGAGGGGTTCGGGGCGGACCCGGGCGCACTGGATCGCCGCGGACACCGCCGCCGCCGAGGGGATCAGGAGCCCCGCCGCCAGGGCGTTCTCGTAGCCGGGGCCGCCGAAGAGCGGGACAAAGCCGATCACGCCGGAGGCGACCAGCACGAACAGCGAGGAAACCTGCCGCAAAGAGCGCCAGCCGGTCATGGCGAGGAGCGGCGGAGCCTAGCGGGCCCGCTGGCCCGCGTCGACGCTCCTGCGCCGGCGCCGCCGCCTCCTGCGTCAGCGCCGCGGTGAGGGGGTGTTGACGCCCTGCGGCGACGCGCTCTAAACGCCGTATCCAGGAGACGACGTCGAAAATGAACCCAGCCGTCATGCTGGCCCTGGTGCTGGGCCTGCACGCCATCTTCCTGTACAGCGCCGTTCGCCGGTGGGATCTGATGAGCATCGGGACCGAGGCGTCCCGGTTTGATCGCATCCCCGAGCGGATCAAGGGGGTGATCGAGTACGCCTTCGGTCAGAAGAAGATGCACTACTACCGGGCTGCGGGCCTGGCGCATCACCTGATCTTCGCGGGCTTCGTGGTGTTGCTGCTCAACACCATCATCCTGTGGGGGCGGGGCTTCTGGGCGCCGTTCAACTTCATCTTCGTGGGGCCGCTGGCGCCGCTGGGGCACCTCTACGACCTCGCGCGGGAGGTGGTGGCGGTGCTGGTGATCGGGGGGGCAAGCTACTTCCTTTACCTACGGGCCACCCGGCAGGAGAAGCGGATGACGCTCAGCACCGAGGGGATGATCATCCTCGGCATCATCATCACGATGATGGTCTCCGACATCCTCTACAACGGGGCGATGCTGGCGCTCCACGGGCGCTGGGGCGAGCTCGGATGCAGCAGCGGCGTGGGCCGCTACACGGGCATCTGCGCCACGGTGTCCGACATCATCGCGCCGCTGGGGCCGGCGACGGAGGGCGGGGTGAAGTTCGTGCCCACCGCGCCCTTCGCCTCGATCGTCGCCCTGGCCATCGGGGGCCTCCCCCACGGGCTCCTGGCGGTCGCCGCCCACGCGGGGTTCTGGACCCACTCCACCCTGGTGCTGGTGTTCCTGAACATCCTGCCGTATTCCAAGCATTTTCACATCATCACCTCGATCCCCAACGTCTTCTTGCGCAACATCGACCCCCCGGGGAAGCTCCCCACGATGGCCGCCAGCACCGAGAAGCTGATGGAGGTCGTGGAGGCAGCCACCAGCAAGGAAGACATCCTGGAGGATCCGGTGGGTGCGGCGCGCATCGAGCACTTCTCCTGGAAGTCGATCCTCGATTTTTACACCTGCACCGAGTGCGGGCGCTGCAGCGACAACTGCCCCGCCCACCGCACCGGCAAGCTGCTCAGCCCCAAGCAGTTCACCCTCAACCTCCGCAATCACCTCTACGATCGCGAGGGGGAGCTGGTGCGGCGCTACGTGGGCGCGGTGGAGAACGAGAGCCCCATCGGGGCGAAGCTCCGGGCGGAGCGGGCCGCCGAGGCCGCCGAGGCAGGCGTCGAGCTGCCTCCCGTCGAGCCGGCCTACACCCCCATCGACCTGGTAGGGAACGTCATCCACCCGGACGTGCTCTGGGGCTGCACCACCTGCCGAGCCTGCGAGGAGCAATGCCCCGTGATGATCAGCTACGTCGACAAGATCGTGTCGATGCGACGTAACCTGGTCACCATCAAGGGCGAGTTCCCCGCCGAGCTCCAGCGCCCCTTCAGCGGCATGGAGACCAACGGCAACCCCTGGAACCTGGCCCGCGTCGACCGCGGCGCCTGGACCGAGGGACTGGACATCAAGACCATGGCAGAGAACCCCACCGCCAAGGTCCTCTACTGGGTGGGCTGCGCCGCTAGCTACGACGACCGGGCCAAGAAGATCGCCCGCGCCACCGCCCAGCTCCTCCAGCAGGCGAAGGTCGACTTCGCCATCCTCGGCGAGGAGGAGACCTGCACCGGCGACCCGGCGCGCCGGGCGGGCAACGAGTTCCTCTTCCTCACCCTGGCGGAGCAGAACGCCGCCACCCTCAACGGCTACAAGGAGCAGGGCGGGATCACCAAGATCATCACCGCCTGCCCCCACTGCTTCAACACCCTCCTCAACGAGTACCCCGAGTTCGGGGCGCGCTTCGAGGTGCTCCACCACACCGACTTCCTGCTCGGCCTGCTCGCCGAGGGGAAGCTAAAGCCGAAGAAAGGCGCCAAGGGCAAGGTCGTCTACCACGATAGCTGCTACCTCGGCCGCTACAACGAGGTGTACGAGTCCCCCCGAGAGATCCTCAAGCGTATCCCCGGCGTCGAGCTGGTCGAGCCCGAGTACTGGACGCGCAACAAGGGCCTCTGCTGCGGCGCGGGCGGCGCCCAGATGTGGATGGAGGAGCAGAACAAGGACCGGGTCAACGTCAAGCGCACCCTCCAGCTCATCAACACCCAGGCCAAGACCATCGCCTCCGCCTGCCCTTTCTGCATGACCATGCTCACCGATGGCCTGAAGAAGCAGGAGCTCGAGGGGCAGATACGCCAGCTCGACGTGGCCGAGATGCTCGCCGAGAGCTGCCTCGATGGCGCCTCCTGAGGGGGCGGGGTTGTCAGGAGCCCCACGGCGTGTATTAACCACCCCCTGATGGCCCAGACGTCCATCCCCTCCACCATCTACACCTTCCACGATACCCCGCCCCTCCCCCCTCTGCTCCGGGAAGATCCGGAGCTCCGCTGCGACGTCTGTGACCAGCTCATCCCGGGCTCCCCCGCGGGCGAAGGCGTCTACCTGTGGGCCCGGGGCGACGAGCACCGCTACGAGCCCGCTCCTCTCTGCGATGAGTGCGCCACCGCCATCGGCGTCGCCTCCCTCCGTCGCTTCGAGGAGGAAGAGGAAGAAGGCGGCTGAGCTTCCCTCCCCCCTGGCCTCCTGGCAAGATCAGGGGCAACCATGACCTGGGGAGAATTCTCCAAAATCCTCCTGGATCACCCGAGAGCTGCGGACATCCTGGGGCGCTCGGCCCTGATCCTCCTCACGCTGGTGAGCGCCTGGATCGCCGTCAAGATCCTGCGCTCGGTGCGGGATCGCAGCCTCGACCGCATCAACCAGCTCCGCGCCCCCACCGACGACGGCGCCGAGCGGGCCCTCCACCTCGGGACGGTGGCCAACGTCCTCTTCGACGTGGTGAAGGCGCTGATCTACGGCTTCGTCCTGCTGACGGTGCTCTCCCAGTGCGGCGTGTCGGTGCAGCCGCTGGTGGCGGGGGCAGGGCTGATCGGGGCGGCGGTGGCCCTCGGCTCCCAGGCCATCGTCAAGGACTTCGTCTCCGGCTGCTTCATCCTCGTCGAAAACCACTTCGCCATCGGGGACCAGATATCCATCAGCCCCCTGATCTCCGGCACCGTCGAGCGCATGACGCTGCGGGTGACCACCATCCGGGATGTGGACGGCACCCTGCACATCGTCCCCAACGGCTCCATCCTCACCATCACCAACCGGAGCTACCGCTGGGGAGGCACGAGCGTCGCCCTCTTCACCCCGGCCTCCGCCGGGGTCACCCCCGCCCGCGAGGCCATCGAGCGCGCCCTCAAGGCCGTCGAGGCACGCGACACGAGCAAGGAGTCCCTGCTCGCCAGTCCCACCCTCACCGGCCCCAGCAACATCAAGGGCACCGCCGTCGAGTGGACCATCACCGCCCGGACCCAGAGCGGCCACGGCGCCCGGGTCAAGGGCTGGATCATCGAAGAGATCGTCCGCGAGCTCTCGGAGGCCCAGATCCCGCTGGCGTGACGCGCCGCAGTCCTCCCCCCGGGGACCGCGGCGTGGGAACGGTCAGAGCCCCCGCGAGGCGAGGAGCACGCAGGACTCGGCGAGCACGCGGGCGCCGAGGTAGCGGTAGACCGGCATGGCGTCGATCGCGGTGGCCGCCGCGCCCGCCGCCTTGTCCAGCACGTTCATCGCCGTCGGCAGGAACCCGCTCACCGCCTGCGCCGCCGTCTTCGCATAGGGAGAGACCCGCTGGACCAGGCCGTCGACCGGAGCCAGCAACGACCCCATCATCCCCTGGGCGGCAGCGACGCCCCCCGCGGGCAGGAGCCCCCCCAGCTTCTCCGCCGCGACGGGACCGAATTTCCCGAAGAGTTCGCTGACAAAGGAGCCTCCGGCCACCAGCGCGTTGTCCGCGAACGGCATCCCCACCTCCACCGCCGCGTAGTAGATCAGCAGCGCCTTCCCCGAGGGCGTCGCGTAGAACATCTTGACCCGATCGGTGAGGTCACCCGGGTAGACCGAGTAGATGAAGTAGGCGAGGGCGAGGAGCTTGAGCACCGCGTCCGCCCCCTGCTGCGTGTCCGTCTCCAGCGCGTTCGTCCCCTGGCCGGTGAGCAGGCCAAAGACCGACTTGAGCCCGGAGAAGGCGGCGATGCCGGTGTCGGCCGTGTCCACCGCGCTCACCACCTTCAACCCCGTCGCTACCCCCTCGCTGTTCGCCAGCTCCTCCGCGGCCTTCCGGGCCTTGTTCCCCGCGCCAGAGGCGAGCGCGTCGGCCGCTTGCGCCAGCGTGCTGTAGGACGCCTGCTGGATGTCCACAGGGAGCACCCCGAACAGGGCGTTGCAGAGCTTCACCGTGTAATCGTCGGGGTTGAACTCCTTGAGCGCCGCGTCCACCGGGGTCGCGCCGGAGAACTGGTAGGGAGGCTCCGGAGGAGGCGCGACAGGACGCGCAGGCGCATCTGGCGCATCTGGCGCCGCGGGCTTCGACTTCGAGAGCGCCACCGCGCCCACCGCCACCGCACCGACCGCCGCCGCGCCGGCCGCCACCGCGCCAGCAGAGACCCCGGCGGACTCCTTCTTCTTGTCCCGGAGCGAAGGGCGCGCTTCGGTCCTCGTCGGGGCAGGCTTCGCAGGGGGGGCAGGGCGGTTCTTGCTGGGCTTCGCCGGAGGCGGTGCGTCGTCCTCCTCGTCCTCGTCGTCCCCGTCGTCCTCGTCGTCCCCGTCGTCCTCGTCGTCCTCGTCGTCCTCCTCGTCCTCGTCGTCGAAGCCAGCATCGACCTCGTCGATGATCTCTTGGGCGGTATCCTCGTCGATCCCCAGGGCCTCGGCGAATGCTTCCAGGAAGGAGTCTTCCTCCTCGCCCCAGTCCTCGTCGATGCAGAGGACAGCGTAGGCGATGGCGAAGGCAGAGAGGGCCTGCTCCTGGTTCTTGCGGAGCTGGCGGGCGACCTCGGCGATCTGATCCTCCAGGTCACCGTAGCCTTCGATGCGCTCGAAGCTCTCCTCGACGAGGCGCTCGAACTCGCGATCGGAGAGCCCCTCGAAGGGCCCGCCCAGCTCGCGGAGCCCCTCGACAGCCCCCCAGATCTCGTCGTCGTCGGCCTCGCCATCGGCGAGCGCCGCCAGCATCGCCGCGTCGAGGATGCTCTTGACCCCCATCCCCATGAAGCCCTTGCTACGGTTCTTGAGCGCTCCGTACATTCGTCGTCGTCTCCTATCTCGCCCCTCGTACCGCCACCGAGAAGAATTCTTCCATGGAGAACATGTAGAGACAATCCCTATCTGGAGGTTCTCTACCAACCACCCGGAGTGATCGGGGCTGAGGGCGCAGGAATGTTAAGGCGAGCCAGCCCTGATCGAGAAGGGAATTGGTGTCGAGTACCGAGTACTCGTGGAGGAGGTGACCCGGGGCGTAGCCGTCTTCCCGCAGGGCGCCGAGGAGGGTCCGGAACCGGGCGAGGGCCGTCCGGCGGCCGACCCGGTGAGCACGCAGGGTCAGGAAGCGCTCCTGGAGGCCATCAGGCCGACGACGGAAGGCGTTGGAGGACAGGTGGGCGCCGAGGTCGACGCAGCGGGCCCGGAGCCGCGCGAGCTCCTCGTCGGTCCCGAGGACAACCTTGGCGTGGAACTCGAAGTAACGCCCGGGGAGGTCGTCCGCGTCGGTGTCCTCCTCGGGCACCCCCTGGGAGCCGAGGGTCGCCTCCAGCTTGCAGCGCAGGGGGGGGAAGCCCTCCGAGGTGAGTCGCTCCAGGAGCACAAGGGTATTTTCCGACACCACCTCGATGGACCCCTGGAGGTAAGAGGAGGTCATCGGCTGGAGGGCCATCCGGGCTCCGGGGGCGAGGATGAGGATGGGTTTGACCCCGAGGAGGCGGCAGATCTCGGTGAAATGAGCCTGAGCCTGGGGATCAAGGGAGGGCACGGTGAGGTGCAGTTCGAAGGTGCCCGAGAAACCTCCGGCGGCAGCGAGCGAAGTGAGCGAAGAAAAGAGGGGGGAGGTTGTCACGTTCCGGAACGACGGAGCCACCAAGAGGGCCTGACGCTGAGGAAACCGGACGCGCGCCGTTTTACGCAAGCTTTGCGGGACAGGTAGGATTTTTGTGGCACCCTCAGGGAAACTTTTGCGGGAAACCGCCGTCCATGGAGGAACTATGGGGAAGAAGCTCAAGGTAGGTGTGGTGGCGGGGGGCTTCCTCGTCCTGGCGGCTTGCAGCGGACGTGCTCCTGGGCCTTCTGCGCCGGCTGCGAAATCCAAGCCGGTGTTCCAGGCGGTGGCCTCGACAAGCTGCGCCCGCGTGAACCCGGGGGTAGGGCCAGCGCGCCACGGGGCGGTTCGCCAGAGCTCGACGGTGGCGCTGGCCAAGGTGCCGCAAGGTGCGCTCCTCGCTTACATCGCGGACAGCGACGAACCGACGCTGCACACGGTGGACCTGGACAAGGGGCGCGAGCTGGCGGCCACCGACCTGAAGGGCGCGCCGGAGCACGTGCTGGTGCTGGCGGACGGGCGCGTGGCCGTCACGCTGAGGAACCAGAACCAGATCGAGGTGCTCGAGCCAGACGCGCAGGGGACGCTCCAGTCGAGGTGCGTGGTGGACACGCCGGTGGAGCCCATCGCCATGGCGGTCTCGCCGGACGAGCAGACGTTGCTGGTGACGAGCGCCTGGGCGCACAAGGTGACGGCGTTCGAGCCGGGAAATTTTGCGCAGAAGTTTGAGGTGGACGTGGGGCGTGAACCCCGGGCGGTGGTGGTAACGGAGGAGGGCGACCGGGCCTTCGTCGCGCACCTGGTGAACGCCACGATGAGCGTGATCGATCTCAAGGGGGAGAAGCACGAGGTGCGGACGATGCCCCTCGGCACCCGGAAGATCGATCTGGTGGGGAACACGCAGCGGGTGGATCCGAAGATCCGGCGGGGCTGCCAGGGCTACGCGCTGACCAGCGCGGTGGACCCGACGAGCCCCGGCGAGACGCTCCCGCCGGTGGTGGGGGAGAAGCCGCCCGCGCAAATCAACCCTCCGGTCCCCAGCAAGCCGACGCCGGCGCGCCCCCAGAACCCGACGCCGGAGAATCCCAAGACCCCCGCGGTCCTCCCGGGGCGCCTCTTCGCGCCCTTTGTCACCGTCGACCCCGGAGACGAGCGGATCACCTACTACGGCACGACCAACGACACGGTGAACACCGAGATCAACCAGATCTCGGTGATCGATACGGCAGCAGAGCGGGTGCTGACCAAGACGGCGCTGTCGGTGCGCACCGCGAGCATGGGCCCCACCCGCGAGTGCTTGCTGCCCCGATCCGTATCCTTCCACAACGGCTCGCTCTACACGACCTGCCTCGGCATCGACGCGCTGGTCGAGTACGACGCCCGGGGCGTCGATCCGGCGCGCACCGAGACGCGCCGCTGGGCGGTGCCGGCGGGCCCCACCGGCGTCGCCATCGACGGCCCCGGGAAGCGCGCCGTGATCTGGTCCCAGTTCGACCGGGCGGTCTCGCTGGTGAAGCTCGACAGCGAGGACGAGCCGGTGCTCCAGATGGCGCTCTCCCGCAAGGCAGGGCACGGCCTCTCCGCCGAGGCATCCCTCGGGCGCATCCTCTACCACAAGACCGGCGACGGCCGCGTCAGCGCCGAAGGGATGGCCTGCGCGTCCTGCCACCCGGACGGACGCGAGGACGCCATCACCTGGTCCAGCACCGACGGCCCCCGCAACACGCCCATGCTCGCCGGGCGCATGGCGGACACCGCCCCCTACAGCTGGCAAGGGAACCACGAGACGGTGGAGATCCACCTGGAAGATACGGTACGGAGGCTCCGGGGGCGCGGGCTCTCCAAGGACGAGATCCACGCCATCGCCGAGTACGTCCGCGCGCTGCCGGGGCCCAACCTCAAGACCAGGATGAGCACGGAGCAGCAGCAGCTCATCGAGCAAGGCAAGACCATCTTCGCGTCGTCGGACACGGCCTGCTCCACCTGCCACACCGCGGACAAGGCCTTCACCGACGGGCAAAAGTACGACGTCCGGGCCCAGAACGGCACCTCGAAGCAGCTCCTCGACACGCCCTCGCTGCGCTTCCTCGGCGGCACGGCGCCTTACTTCCACGACGGGCGCTACCCGACGCTCCAGGCGATGCTCGAGGCCTCGGACCACGCCATGGGCCACACCCTCCACCTGAGCCGGGAGCAGCGGCTGGCCCTCACCGCCTACCTGGAGTCCCTCTGATGCGCGCCGCCACCGTCGTCACCGCGCTCGTCCTCCTGTCGACGGCGGGCGCCTTCGCCCAGGATGCCCCGGCGCGCAAGCGGCCCCCACGCCAGGGCGAACGCCGTACCACCCTGACCACCGTCGACCTCCAGAGCCTGCCGGCGGCGGTCTCGTTGCCCGCCGTCCTCGACGAGTCCAAGAAGCCGACCTCCTTCCCCCTCTCGCTGCCGGAGGCCACCGATCTCCGCTTCCAGCCCTCGGATGTCCCCTCCTACGTCCGCTGGAAGGCCGCCAAGAGCGGCTCGATCTACGGGCGCCTGGAGCCGACGAACGGCGTCGGCTCCATCCGCCCCGCCCGGGACATCCTCCAGGGGTACAACCGGGGGCCAACCTTCTCGGTGGGGTGCTCCAACGACGGAGGCGCCCCGGGGAACCTCTACCGGCTCATGGCCATCCGCTGGGAGCGTATCCAGACCTCCCCCGGCGGCGCCGTGACCCTGGAGATCAGCGACGGATGGTTCGACGGGAGGGACTGCAAGGCGTACGTCGAGCGGAAATCCACGTTCCCGCTCAGGCCGGTCCTCTCCCACGAGGAGACACCGGTGCTTTTTGCCAGCCGCACCGAGGACGGTTTGTTGCTCCATTTTCCCCCCACCGCGCGGGTGGTCTCGGACGCCAGCGGGGGGACTACCTCCCCCGCCTCCCACGGCTCGCTCTGGAGCGTCCTCGTCCCGATCCGCAAGGGCCAGGCGTCCAGCGTGCTCGCGGAGATGAACCCCCGGGACGTCGCCAGCTGGCTGGCCTCGCTCCAGGCAAAACCCATCCCGCCCCAGGCCAACCCGGTACCGCACCGCCAGCTCCAGATCGGCGTCGAGGTGCTCCAGGCGGTCCGGGATGAGGCGCCAACGATCCTCGTTCGCTCGACGATCTGACGCCGTACCGCCACGGAAGCGCCGCGAGAAGGCCGCGGCACCACGGGAGGGGTAGCGTCGGAGGGCAGCGACGCGCTAGCTTCGGGGGGCGATGCCGGATCCAGCCAGCACCATGCCCCTCGACCAGTTCTCCCACGAGGCTCGCAGCCTCATCGCTGCCGCCCAGGCCCTCGCCGACGAGCAGAAGCACGCCGACGTGGAACCCATCCACCTGCTGGCGCGAGCCCTTCGGGATCCGGGAGTCGTGGAGATCTTCAAGAAGGCCAGCGCCGACCCGGGGGAGGTCGCGGCGACCTGCGAGCTGGCGCTGAAGAAACTGCCAAAGACGTCCAACACCGAGGCGTACCTCTCGGAGGCGCTGCTGGAGCTGATGCGTCGCGCCGAGCGGGAGAGCAAGCGGGAGAAGGCATCGCAGGTGGGCCTGGAGCAGGTGCTGGTGGCGCTCTCCCAGGAGATCCGCGGGGCCGCGGGCGAGGTCTTTGCGGCCTTCAACCTCAGCCCCGGGTTCGTACGTCCACACCTCGCGCTGCTCCGCTCCGTGCCCCGGGACACGGCAGCGACGCCTGCGGGGGGCGGCAGCGCCGCGCCCTCGGACCTGGTGGCGCGCTACACCCGCGACCTGATCGCCGCCTCCAGCGGGGCTGACCCGGTGATCGGCCGGGACGGCGAGGTGCGGAGGCTGCTTCAGATCCTGGAGCGGCGCTCGAAGAACCACCCGCTGCTGGTGGGGGAGCCAGGGGTGGGGAAGAGCGCGATCATCCGGGCGCTGGCCCTCCGGATCGTCCGCGGAGAGGTCCCGTCGAACCTGGCGGGAGCGCGGCTGCTGGAGCTGGACTCGGGGGCGATCGTCGCCGGAGCGACCAAGGTGCGGGGGGAGGTGGAGGACCGCATCAAGGCGCTGGCGAAGGCGATGCAGGCGGAGCGGGGGAAATCCGAGGCGATCCTGGTGATCGAGAACATCAACGACCTGCTGGGGCAGGGGGTGGTGGGGGCGGGGATGGGGGACGTGCTCCGGTCGCTCTTCGACCGGGGTGAGCTGCGGGTGATCGGCACCTGCTGGCCCGAGGGGCTGAAGAAGCTGGCGGAGCGGGACGCAGCGCTGTTCCGGCGGTTCACGTCCATCCTGGTGGATCCCGCCACCAACGCCCAGGCCCTGGAGATCCTCCAGGGGATCGTGCCGCGCTACGAGCAGCACCACAACGTGGCCATCTCCGCGGCGGCGCTGGACGCGGCGGTCAAGCTGGCGGCGCGCTACGTCCAGGACCGGGCGCTCCCCGACAGCGCCATCGACCTGCTGGACGAGACCGCCGCCCGCAAGCGGGTCGAGAACGAGGGGGTCCCCGCCGAGGTCGACAACCTGCTGCGGCGCCTCGAATCCCTCCGGGCGCAGCGCAACGGCATCGCCCACGACAACGACCGGGCCAGCGCGGAGCAACGCGAGCGCATCAACCGGGAGATCAGCACCCTCGAACCCCAGGTGGCGATCCTGCGGAGCAAGCTCGATGCCAGGAAGGGGGCGCAGCTTGCCGCCGAGGCGCTCCGCAAGGAGGTGCAGAAGCTGGAGGCGGAGCTGGAGGCCTGCCGCAAGGACAAACCCGCGCGGGCCGGCGAGCTGGAGTACGTGATCCTGCCCCAGGTGCGGCAGCGCTACCAGGCGGCCCAGGCGGTGGTGGAGAGCAGCGGCCCCGGCTCCTCGAACCTGGTGGTGGCGGAGGACGTGGCCCACACGCTGGAGACCTGGACCGGCATCCCGGTGCAGAAGATGCTCGAAGGCGAGTCGGACAAGCTGCTGAAGATGGAGAGCCGGCTGCGACAGCGGATCGTGGGGCAGGACGAGGCCGTCAACGCCCTGTCCCGGGCGGTGCGCCGCGGTCGAATTGGCCTCCGTGACCCGAAGAAACCCATCGGGTCGTTCCTCTTCCTCGGCCCCTCCGGCGTGGGAAAGACCGAGCTGGCCAAGGCCCTGGCGGAGTTCCTCTTCGACGACGAGCAGGCCATGACGCGACTCGACATGAGCGAGTTCATGGAGCGGCACATGGCCCAGCGGCTGCTGGGGGCGCCCCCCGGCTACGTGGACTCGGAGCAGGGCGGCTTCCTCACCGAGGCGGTGCGCCGCCGCCCCTACAGCGTGCTCCTCTTCGACGAGATCGAGAAGGCCCACGGAGACGTGTTCAACCTGCTGCTCCAGGTGCTCGACGATGGACGGCTCACCGACGGACGAGGACGCCTCGCCGACTTCTCCAACACGGTCATCATCATGACCAGCAACGTCGGTTCCGGGCGCATCCTCGACACGGACCCCCGGATGTTCGAGAGCGAAGAAGGACGCTCGGCGCTGAGCGATGTGCTGATGAGCGAGCTGAAGGAGAAGTTTCGCCCGGAATTTCTCAATCGAATCGGCGATGTGATCGTCTTTCGTCCCCTCCGCAAGACCGACCTCCGCGGGATCGTGGACATCCAGCTCCGCAGGGTCAACAGCCTGGTGGAGAACCGCGGCCTCTCCCTCCGCTTCACCGACGCCGCCAAGGATCGTCTGGTCGACATCAGCTACGAGCCGGCCTTCGGGGCCCGCCCCCTCAACCGCTCCATCCTCCGCCATATCCAGGATCCGCTCGCGGAGAACATCCTCAAGGCCGGCTACCGCGAGGGCACCAACCTGACCGTCGACGTGCGCGGTGAGCAATTCATCTTCGAGGGTTTAGGTGGGGTCTCCCCTGGACGCGCTGCTCGCCCGGCCTCCCGAGGAGCGTCGCCTGGGGCCCTACTTCCTCGAAGCTCAGCTCGGCCGCGGCGGCTTCGCGCCCGTATGGAAGGCCCGGGAGGTCTACGGCGACACCGAGGTCCGCACCGTCGCCCTCAAGATCTTTCCCCTCGGCCCCCTCCCCGCGCCGTCCTCTTCCTCGGGCTCCTCCCCTCCCTCCCGCCACGGCCCGGTGGTCCGCGAGGCCCGCGCCCTCTGCCGCGTCGAGCACCCCAACGTCGTACGCTTCTACACCCTCCACCTCGACGACGACGCGGGCCTCCTCGGCCTCGTCATGGAGTTCCTCGATGGCCGCTCCCTGGAGCAGCGCCTCCGGGAGCAGGGACCCCTCTCCCCCGAGGAGGCCGTCGATCTCGGGCTCCAGCTCGCCTCGGCCCTCCGGGCGGTGCACGAGGCGGGGCTCGTCCACCGGGATCTCAAGCCCGCCAACGTGATCGAGGTCCGCGGCTCCTACAAGCTCATCGACTTTGGCATCGCCACCCACGAGGCCCCGCCCCCCTCTGCTCCCCTCAAGCGGGTCGTCCTCGACGACCTCCCCTTCGAGGTCGCCGGCACGCGCCTCTCCTTCCTCCGCGACGCCCCCACCCTCGACGGAACCTTCCCCACCGCCCAGGGCCCCCTCGCCAGCGGCACCGTCGGCTACATGGACCCTCACGCCCTCGCCTCCGGAGCCCCCGCCACCCCCGCCAGCGACCTCTACGGCCTCGGCGTCGTCCTCTTCGAGTCCCTTACCGGGCGCCTCCCCTCCTCCTCCTCCAGCG